>NZ_JBQDNB010000037.1:0-36510 GCF_052096715.1 Providencia sp. | reverse complement strand
ACCTGAGACCTCTGCCTCCGGAGGGCAGCGCTCTATCCAGCTGAGCTACGGGCGCTTAACGCCGTTGCGGAACAGGATACTACGGATTTAATCACTCTATGTCTAGTCCTTTTTTAAATAAAAATATCGATTGCTTGCCTTTTATTCGTTTCGTCGATAAAGAGAGCATTTTTGCCCTCTTTATCCCCTTTTTTTCAAACCACAAATACCCTTAACGACATTATTACGCTTTTTGCTTTTGGCGATTGATAGCTTTTACTAGAAAATAAAATGCCGAAACAGCCAATAAAAATATTATCCCAACAATTAGCGATAACCGCGTATCCGGGTTAATTGCCATTCCTACCAATACGCAGCCTAAAAAAATCAAAGTCGCATAGTTGACCCAAGGAAATAAAATAGATTTGAAAGGATGACCAACTAATTTTTCTTTATTTTGTTGACGAAAACGTATCTGACTCGTCAGTAGCACCAACCAAGGCACCATTCCTGGTAATACGCTCGCGCTATAAACATACACAAATACTTTTTCAGGATTAGGCACAAGATAGTTCAAGCTCGACCCAGCAATTAAACATAAAATAGTAAAACCAACACAGCGAGCAGGCACGCCATTGCGCGTAAGCTTTAATAACGAGCGAGGCAACTGCTTATTTTGCGCCAAGGTATATAACATGCGTCCACCGCTATACATTCCACTGTTACAGCCAGATAACGCCGCAGTCAGTACCACAAAGTTGATTACCGCTGCTGCGGAAATAATACCAACTTTAGCGAAAGTCATAACAAACGGACTGCCTTGATGTCCTACATCTGTCCATGGGAACAGCGTCACCACTATAAAAATAGCACCCACATAAAAAATTAAGATGCGCCATAATATATTGTTAATCGCTTTTCTTAATGTGACCTGTGGATTTTTAGCTTCTCCAGCAGTAATACCCACTAGCTCAACCCCTTGATAAGAAGCAACAACAATGCACAGCGCAAACAAAAAGCCTTTCCAGCCCCCAGCAAAAAATCCACCGTGTTGCGTCAAATTGCCTAAACCAATAGGTTCAAAATTGTTACCAATTCCAAAAAATATCAAGCCAATGCCTATCAAAATCATCACGACAATTGTGGTCACTTTAATCATCGCAAACCAAAACTCTAACTCACCATACAACCTAACTGCGGCAAGGTTAGCTAGCGCGACAAGTGCTACAGCAATGGATGCAAATATCCATTGAGGAACCCCAGGGAACCAATACTCCGCATAGGCGCCGATTGCCGTAATTTCTGAAATACCCACCGCCACCCACATAAACCAGTAGCCCCAAGCAGTTAAACATCCCCAAAATGGGCTTAGATATTTATAACCAAAAGAAGCAAAAGATCCGGTTACCGGCTCAAGAAACAGCATTTCCCCCATTGAGCGCATAATGAAGAAAACAAAAATACCCGCAATAATATAAGCCAATAGAACAGAGGGGCCAGCCCATTTTAACGTGCTGGCTGACCCCATAAATAGACCAACACCTATCGTTCCACCTAATGCAATCAGCTCAATATGACGAGCCTCAAGCCCTCGCTGAAGTCCCTGTTGTGGATTTTCCATAAATACCCCTGTCATGAATTGTGATAATAAGTTACAGCTTTAATTGAAACTAAGTGAGTAATAATCGCTGTAAAATAAGAGAAATAGCCATTCAAGCAATAGAAAAAAGCAAAAAAACTTCAAGATATAGTTGAATATCTAAAGTTTGCGCTTATTTTTGAGGGATTATAGAAATATTTGAGGAAAGAGACCAGCAGTTACACCAGTCTCTGTAAATCAATCTAACTTTAGAGCTTACCACCGTAATAGTAACCTAAGAATTTAAGTAACTTAAATTGTCTTTTCACGCGAGTTGGTTGAGCCAATAAGCGATATAGCCACTCTAGCCCTAAGTTTTGCCACACTTTCGGGGCACGTTTCACATGACCCGTGAATACGTCATAAGTCCCGCCAACACCCATATACAGCGCATCAGGATGCACTTCACGGCAATCACGCATAAAAAGCTCTTGCTTAGGTGACCCCATTGCAACAGTGACAATTTTAGCGCCACTGGCACGAATACGTTCAAATAAAGCACTTCTATCTTCAGGTGTAAAATATCCATTTTGTGAGCCAACAATATTCACATTCCATGCAGAGCGGAGCTTCGCTTCTGTTTGCTCTAGGATTTCAGGTTTACCACCAATCAAAAATACTGGAGTACCTTCTTTGCCCGCCCTTTCCATCAAACCTTCCCACAAATCAGCACCTGCAACACGAGAGACCTCAGCTTGTGGATATTTACGGCGAATGGCGCGCACAATACTAATACCATCAGCATAGAGGTATTCAGCTTGTCCAAGTAAAGTATTTAATGCCACATCTTTTTCAGCAATCATCACTTTCTCAGCATTGATAGCAACCAATGTTCCGGTTTTCGTTTCGCCGCCATCAAATAAATAATCTAAAAAATGAGCCATATTTTTGAAGCCCCAAATGTTGTGGCCTCGAATACTATACTGCGGTACTGATGGTTGCGAAATTGGTGACTGTTCCATAATACTCCTTTAGCGGCTTTCACGCTGTTGGCTTCTTAAGTAAGAAGTCGTTCTAGCCCGAATAAGACCCGCACTCTCAAATAACCAGTACAATAATTTTGCTAAAATCAGACACAGTCCGAAAATTAAGCAGAAAAAGACCACCCGCGAGACAAATGAATCGACGCCTTCGCGCGCTAATACAATGATATTAAAAATGGCACCAAAACAGAATGCTTGCATAATTGCCGCTTTGTAGCGATTCGATTCTTTTAAGCTCATGCCATAAATCCAATCAAACCACTTAATAATCAGCCCAACCACGATTGCACCTAAAGGAATAAATATAACGCCACCCATAACCACCAGTGAACCGATTAACGTTGGCGATATCGCTAACCCAGAATGGTTATTTAGCACTTCCCACGTAAAGTAATTAGCGGAATTAAGCACAGTATCAGGGCGCTCAGGCCAAACCCAAGAGGGAATAAATACATAGAAATCGCGAATAATAGGCGCTAGCCCTTGAAAATCCATTTCATCATAATGGCTAAGTAGTAAGGCTAAATTTTCCCACGGTGAAAATGTATCGCGGGTTAAATATAAAAATGTGTAATAGGCCTCTGAACCACTCACATCCAAACCATAACGTTTTAATGCAAGCCAGAACATACCCACAATACTCGCAACACCTGCTGCTCCTAGCATCCACAGAGTAATCCAACCTCTAACGATACCAATAAACAAAAAGAGCGCGAAAGCAATAATGATATTAGCGCGCGTACCACCCACAATCACATAAGTTAAAAAACCAAATGCGACGGTGCTAATCAAAAAGAAAATCCACCGTTGTTGGGTTGGGCGCAAAAAGTAGACGATCAACATCGCAGGGATGAAGAAGTAAAAAAAGCGTTTTAACGCGACGCCAGTCACCTGACTAGAGAAAATTTGGCTGTATGATTTTAATTTGAAAAGTAAAAACCCATTTTCTAAAAAGAAAATGCCTACCGTCACCACGGCAATCGCAATCAGCAATAGACAGGTCAGATTGGTTTCCACTTTATTCATGCTAAACAACGGACGTCTTTGTTTATCGACATTTTTTGATAACCGCGTTTTATATGCAACATAGTAAATAGCATAAAAACTGGTCGCCGCAAGTTGTGCATATAATAAGTAATCCGCCGATACCACAGCGACGTCAAACTGAAACACTAATGCACAAGTGAGCGGAAATCCAAAATAAAACGTCAATAAATACAACATAGAAAAAAAGATATTAAAATTAAAACGCACACGTAAAAACTCTTTATAGAGTAATGTGCCGATAAAAATAATCGATATTAAATAGACCAGTGCCAAGCCACCTAACTCCGAAAGAGTCATGCTCACTCCTTTGCGATAGTTAGAATTTCTTTCCAACCATCAGTAAAATTAGGGGCAAAAAAATCGATATTATGTCTATCAAGTATCGACATTTGACGTTGAGCTTCATCAACCAGTGGAAGTGTCAGTTTATCCCCATAAAAAAAGACGGGCACATTTTGCGCAGTTAAATCCTGCCAGAATGTATTTTGACGACTTATCACAAAAGGAATGCAAAATTGAATAAGTAAACAAATCGTTCCCACCCCTTGCTGACGATTAAAAATGAAATAGCCAAGATCGCAAGATTTAAGCAAATTAAGATATTCCGCAAACTCCATTCGCTCTTTCAGAATTTCAACTTGCCCTTTCGCAAAGTGATTGTTTGCCGCTTGCTCAACTTGTTGGATGTAGGTTTGATTGTTTGCCGGATATCCCATTGGTACAACTATCTTAACATTGTCACCAAACTCTTGTTTAATCGCCCCCAAAGCCTCTACATGACGATTTGAGCGGTCACCTGAATTACCGAGTAAGATGGTGAGTTGATCGCCTTCACGAGGCTCACGTTCAATGATAGTTAACGCCGGGTCCATACGAGTCGGAAAATATAAAACTGACGCTGGCACCCTTGGATTAGATTGGTGAAAATAGCAAAGATCACCCCGAGTAGCGCACACATGCCCCACTCGCTTTTGCGCCAAACGGCGTAAAATATAAAATAATTTAAACTTGAGCGATGCTGACTCTTCATACAAATCAGCACCCCAAATATGCCACCAAAACTGATGCGGTTTTATTTGACCAAACAGCAAAGCCAGCCATATAGGCGCATTAAACTGCCCATGAAAGAAAAATCGCGTATGTCGCTCCGCTTTAGCACGACGGATAACACTATCTGCAATTGCTTTTTTACTGTCAAAAATTTCGATTTTCAACTCAGGATAAGCGTCAGAAAGCTGCGCATCATGGCTTACGACCATAAAATGCGGTTTTTGCGACGGCGCCATTTCTTGGCTGATAACGTTATTAAAAAACGTCAATACCGTCTGATTATGGTGAGGAAGTAAAGATCCCAGTACATGTATTAAGGTTGTCATGCTCGCCTACGGTAGATCAAAAATACGCAACAACAAACAATAAAGTATACGATATAAGTGGCCATATAAGCCTGTGTAGCACCTACTGCACCGTGTTCAGGAATGAACCAATGAGCAAAGCTCATTAACAAAACAAATTGGCTCACTTCAGTGAGGATATAAAAACGTAATGCGGCTTTAGCAATCACTAGATAACCAAAGACATACGACCCCACTTTCAACACATCACCGACCAGTTGCCACGCAAACAGGTCTCTCATACCTGTAAATTGTTCGGAAAATAGTAACCAAATCGCAAAATCACGCAATAGCCAAACCATAAAGCTCGCCACTGCTACTGCGGGTAACACAAATTTAAGTGCTTTAATTATTTCAGCTGATATTTCGCTTTTTAGCTGCAACCGAGAAAGCGTGGGTAATAAATAAACGGAAAAAGAGGCGGTAATAAACTGCAAGTAAGCATCTGATATCGTGCTCACCCCTGCCCACAATCCAACATCATCCCAGCTATATCGTTCAGCTAATAAGTTACGCATCATGATATAAGCAACAGGCAACGTCACTGACGTCAAAATTGCCATCACCGTAAACTTACCCAAACTTGTTGCAATCGCCTTATCCCACGCAGGTTTAAGCATAGAAAATGCAAATTGCTTACGTCTAACGATCATCAAACCAGCGGGTAATACAACTAATGCAGGAACAAGAGCCAACCCGGCTAATGCACCTTCATAGCCACCCAATATATAGCATAAATAATAAGCAACTACACCGAGTAAGCTACCTAATATGATAGCTTGAGCATTACCCGAGGCATCACGGTAGCCTTTAAGGATGGCTAAAAAATAATTCGAATACGCAATCCCCATTTGGACAAAAGCAACGGCTTTAATCACTGATTCATAGTCTGCGTTATCAAACAAAGCAGCGCTAATGGGGCCACTAAAGAGCAAAAAAATAGCCGCAAGTAGTGTTGATGATCCTAATATTAATGTTGAAGAGGTACCAAGAACGGCGCGTAACTTTACGGGGTCTTGATGGTGCTCCGCCACATATTTTGTGACACCATTAAAAATCCCTGCACCGGATAACACCCCTAACACAGTGATTAATTGGCGAAAATTCCCCGCTAACCCAACACCACTAGGACCAAAAGAGACTGCTAATAATTTAACGATTAATAGGCCTGCCCCGATTTTAATCAGGGTAGACCCGGCAGTCCAAATCGATGCTCTCGCTAACGACATTAAGCAAAAAACGCGTTAATGCGCTCAATGACAGTTTGCTGTTCAGCATCCGTCATATTGTAGAACATCGGTAAACGTACTAAACGATCGCTTTCAACTGTTGTATAACGGTCTTCTCCATGGAAGCGCCCGAACTCAATACCTGCTGGGCTTGTATGTAACGCAACATAATGGAATACCGTCAAAATACCATGAGATTTCATGTAGTCATTAAACGCGGTGCGCTCTTCTACATCCTTCAATTTAATGTAGAACATATGAGCATTGTGCTGTAGACCTTCAGGAACAGTCGCTAAAACGAGATGTCCTGCATCAACTAAAGGTAATAATGCATCATGATAACGCTGCCACAATAGTAAGCGGCGATCATTAATTTTTTTCGCTTCTTCTAGCTGTGCCCATAAATAAGCAGCTTGTAAATCAGACATTAAATAACTTGAACCAATATCACGCCAAGTGTATTTGTCTACTTGCCCACGGAAAAATTGGCTACGATTAGTCCCTTTTTCACGAATGACTTCTGCTCGGCTAATCAATGTTTTATCATTAATTAGTGTCGCGCCACCTTCACCACCAGAAGAGTAGTTTTTAGTTTCATGGAAGCTATAGCAACCAATGTGACCGATAGTCCCAAGCGCTTTGCCTTTATAAGTCGACATCACACCTTGAGCAGCATCTTCAATCACAAATAAATTGTGTTTTTTAGCAATTGCCATAATGACATCCATTTCACAGGCAACCCCTGCGTAATGAACAGGCACTATCGCACGCGTACGCGCTGTAATTGCATCTTCAATTTTAGTTTCATCAATATTCATTGTGTCTGGACGAATATCAACAAAGACAATTTTAGCACCACGTAATACGAAAGCATTGGAAGTGGATACAAAGGTAAAACTCGGCATGATAACTTCATCACCCGGTTTAATATCAATCAAAATTGCTGCCATTTCTAACGAAGCAGTACAAGATGGCGTTAATTGAACTTTCGGGCAATCAAAGTGTTTTTCCATCCACTCTTCACAACGTTTTGTGAAGCCACCATCACCACACAGCTTGCCGCTTTCCATGGCCTGTCTCATATACTCTAATTCAGTACCTACAACGGGTGGTTTATTAAATGGAATCATGTTGTCCCCTGTATAGCCAATATGCAGTGCTTGCAATTGAAGCACCACTATGTGAATAAAGATTTAATGCTGCAACATTACTGATTTGAGTGGCAACATTTAACTGTCTTTTTTGGTGTTGCACACACCAATTGAATGCCGCTAACATCAACTGACGACCAATGCCCTGACCTTTAGCTTCAGGCATTTTCGCTAATAGCCCTATCCGTGCTGTATCAGTATCTAAATTACGCAGGCTAACAAAACCTAAAATCTCACCTGACGCATCTTTAACTAACAAACACGTATGATCAAAAGTGCCAATAACCGCTTTTTCTATCCATAACGCATAAAACCGTCCGCTATCACCTTCTTGATACCAAGGGGCTCTAAAACGGCTATTACTAAAAACAGCCTCTGCGGCGTTGCGTAATGGCACTATGTCATCTATTTGTGCCACTTCTACACGATTTGTTGCAGAAGCACCTGCGGTTAAGTAAGCATTTTCTGTGCCAATAGTTAATGCAAAATCGATTTCACCTTCAACCAAAGAAAACCCCATACTAGCTAAATCATCGATCATTGTACTCTCAGATGCTGAGACTTTAGCTTGTACGATATCGTACTTATCCATTTGATAAGCAAGAATGATTTCAGACCCAACATCTGTAAAGTTTAATTTAGCTGTTGAGTGCCCGAAAAAATCAGACTCCCATTGCAGGGGCTCAATACTGGCGCGGACGGACACGGAGAAGATCCTCTAAATATTGCCCATAACCGGTTTTTTTCAATTGCACAGCAGATGCGTGAACTTGCTCATCAGTGAGCCAACCATTACGCCACGCAATCTCTTCTAAACATGCGACTTTGAAACCTTGACGTTTTTCAACAGTTTGTACAAATGTACCCGCTTCAATCAAACTGTCATGTGTTCCCGTATCTAACCACGCAAAACCACGACCTAATAGCTCAACGCTCAATTCACCGCGTTCCAAATACATTTGATTGATCGACGTAATTTCTAATTCACCACGCTCAGAAGGCTTCACTTGCTTAGCAAATTCAACTACTTGAGAGTCATAGAAATATAACCCTGTTACCGCCCAATTCGATTTCGGCTTTAGTGGTTTTTCTTCAATGGATAACGCTTTAAAATCATCATCAAATTCAACAACACCGAAACGTTCAGGGTCCATCACTTGATAACCAAATACGGTTGCCCCTTTGGTGCGAGCAGCAACAGAGGTCAATTTTGGACTGAATGAGTGACCAAAGAAGATATTATCCCCAAGCACTAAGCAGCAAGAATCACCATTGATGAATTCTTCACCAATAATAAAGGCTTGTGCAAGCCCATCAGGAGAAGGTTGCTCCGCATAACTAAGCTCAATACCAAATTCATGACCATCACCTAATAACCGCTTAAACATCGGTAAATCTTCAGGTGTAGAAATAATCAAAATTTCACGAATACCCGCTAACATCAATACAGAAAGCGGGTAATAAATCATTGGCTTATCATAGATAGGCAATAGTTGTTTAGAGATACCTCGAGTGATGGGATGCAAACGCGTGCCCGAACCACCAGCAAGTATAATGCCTTTCATATATCCTCCTAACTACCTAAACCTAGGCGTTCACCCGCGTAGGAGCCATCTTGTACTCGACGCCACCAAGTTTCATTATTCAAGTACCATTGCACCGTTTTACGGATGCCTGACTCGAAAGTTTCTTGTGGTGTCCAGCCCAATTCACGTTCAATCTTAGCCGCATCAATGGCATATCGCATATCATGACCCGGCCGATCTTTCACATAAGTGATCAAATCACGATAATGAACCACACCCTGAGGCTTTTGCGGACAAAACTCTTCTAGCAACGCACAAATCGTTTCCACGACATCAATATTGCGACGCTCATTGTGTCCACCGATATTATAGGTCGTACCCGGATCAGCCTTAGTTGCCACTAAATGTAGAGCACGCGCATGGTCCTCTACGAACAACCAATCACGAATTTGCTCCCCTTTACCATAAACAGGTAACGGTTTACCTGATATAGCATTAAGAATAATCAATGGGATCAATTTCTCAGGAAAATGATAAGGACCATAATTATTCGAGCAATTGGTGATCATCGTTGGTAAACCATAAGTTCGCTGCCAAGCACGGACTAAATGATCGCTTGATGCTTTGGATGCTGAATATGGGCTACTTGGTGCATAAGGTGTTGTTTCAGTAAAGAACCCATCTGGGCCATCCAAATCGCCATACACTTCATCCGTTGAAATATGGTGAAAACGAAATGCATTTTTTCTGCTTTCGTCCAGCGACGACCAATAATGACGCGCCGCTTCCAACAACGTATAAGTACCGACAATATTGGTTTCGATAAACTCTGCCGGACCATCAATTGAGCGGTCAACATGGCTCTCTGCCGCTAAATGCATGACAGCATCAGGCTGATATTGAACGAAAACTTTATCCAATGCCGCGCGGTCACAAATATTCACTTGCTCAAAAGCATAACGTTCGTTGCTCGCGACATCAGCGAGTGATTCCAAATTACCCGCGTAGGTCAAACAATCGACAACAATAGCGCTATCGCGAGTGTTCTCTATAATATGACGTACAACTGCGGAGCCGATAAAACCAGCTCCACCTGTGATTAGAATGCGTTTCAACGCCATACTCCTTTGGTATCAACAACCCATTTTTGCTTGATTGATGAGCCTTGGATAGCTTTAAATACATTGTGATCAACTAACATCAAAATCACATCAGCGTCAGCCACAGCCTGTTCCACTGAAACTAGCTCAGCCACACCTTTAAGCGAAGTTGGTAATTCATGAATATGTGGTTCAACTGCAAAGGTTTTACCTGGATTCCAATTAGCAATCATCTTAGTGATGTGCATCGCTGGGCTTTCACGCAAGTCATCAATGTTCGGTTTGAAAGACAAACCAAAACAAGCAATGGTGATTTCGCTAGCTTTTTTACCCGTTTCAACCAAACAATCCGCAACTGCGGCTTTAACTTGATCAACAACCCAAATTGGCTTGCCATCGTTAACTAAACGCGCAGTATGGATAAGGCGTGATTGCTGTGGGTTTTGAGCCACGATAAACCAAGGGTCAACGGCAATACAGTGTCCACCGACACCTGGACCTGGTTGTAAAATATTAACGCGTGGATGACGATTAGCTAAGCTAATCAATTCCCATACATTGATATTTTGCTGTGCGCAGATGAGTGATAATTCATTAGCAAATGCAATATTCACGTCACGGAAGCTATTTTCCGTTAATTTACACATTTCTGCGGTTCTTGAATTGGTGATAACACATTCACCTTCAAGGAAAATATTATATAACTCGCTTGCACGTTGTGATGATTTTGGTGTCATTCCGCCAATAACACGGTCATTTTTAATCAATTCAACCATCACTTGGCCTGGCAATACACGCTCAGGACAATATGCCACATCGATATCGGCATCTTCACCAGCTTGTTGTGGGAATGTTAAGTCAGGACGCGCTTGCGCCATCCACTCAGCCATTTGCTCTGTGGTACCTACTGGTGAAGTCGATTCCAGAATAACTAAGTCACCTTTTTTCAATACAGGTGCAATAGATTCCGCCGCAGCTTTTACATAAACCAAGTCTGGTTCATGTTCACCTTTGAACGGTGTTGGTACGGCAATTAAATAAGCATCAGCTGGCTGAGGTTTAGTAAAGGCTTTCAAATAACCCGCTTCAACGGCAGTTTTCACCACCACATCGAGTTCGGGTTCTACGATATGGATTTTACCCTGATTAATGGTATCCACCGCATGTTGGTTGACATCTACGCCAACAACCTGTTTTTTGCGAGAAGCGAAGGCTGCTGCTGTTGGTAAACCAATATAACCAAGGCCGATAACAGAAATAGTTTCAAAACTCATAATTTCACCTGATTGCTTTTTAATGCGTCAAGAATACGCTGACAAGAATGACCATCCCCATAAGGGTTATGGGCGCGGCTCATTTCATGATATTCCGCTTCATCTGTCAGTAACCGATTAACTTCTTCCACAATTTTTTGTGTATTTGTACCAACAAGGCGAACTGTGCCTGCATCTACTGCTTCTGGACGCTCTGTTGTATCTCTCATAACCAAAACAGGTTTACCCAGAGACGGGGCTTCCTCTTGAATACCGCCCGAATCTGTTAGGATCAAATAAGCATGATTCATCAGATAAACAAAAGGCAGATACTCTTGTGGACTAATTAATATAATATTATCAATATCATGCAGTATTCTTTTAACCGGTTCACCAACATTTGGATTTAAATGTACCGGATAAACAATTTGAACATCCGGATGGGCTTGTGCTATTTCAGCTAGCGCATGACAGATACGTTCAAAACCGCCACCAAAGCTTTCACGACGATGCCCAGTGACTAAAATCATTTTCTTATTTGGGTCAATAAATGGATAATTAGCCCCTAATTTTTCCATCATGTGCTGGTCGCTCATGACCTTATCACGCACCCATAACAATGCATCAATGACAGTGTTACCTGTGACAAAGATATGACTATCAGGTATCGACTCTTTTAATAAATTCTGGCGTGAATTTTCTGTTGGTGCAAAATGATACATTGCAAGATGGCCTGCAATTTTACGATTAGCTTCTTCAGGCCATGGAGAATAAAGATCGCCTGTTCGCAATCCTGCTTCAACGTGACCGACAGGAATACGATGATAGAACGCTGCAAGACTAGTTGCCATGGTTGTTGCTGTGTCACCATGAACTAATACGACGTCCGGTTGAAAATCTGCAAATACCGCTTTTAATCCTTCAAGGATACGGCATGTGATATCGGTTAAATCTTGCCCTGGTTTCATAATATTGAGATCGTAATCTGGAGTGATCTCGAACAGTTTCAGTACTTGATCTAGCATTTCACGATGCTGGGCTGTTACACAAACTTTTGCTTCAAAGTCTGCATCATCAGCGAGTGCATGAACCAACGGTGCCATTTTAATGGCCTCCGGTCGTGTGCCGAATACAGTCAATACTTTCACAGTGACTCTCTTATATTTATCGTTCGCAGTTTGCTGCTTTTTAAATTTTAATGACTTCATGAAGCCACTGACTCAAAGAGCCAGTAGCTTATTTAAAATCATGATGGGCGACGGCGAGACAGTACCACTCCGGCACCAACTAACATACCGATTGCTCCCCACAGAATCATCATAAAGGCTCTGCGTGGGCTATCGCGTTTGACTGGATCTTCAGGGGTACGTAGATAACGGTATGCCTGAAAATTATCTTGGAGAGTCGGCCCTACACTCAATGTTGATAACATTGCAATGTTCTGATCATAGTCAGAGTCATGATCAGGGCCTGTAGCTTTTAATGTTTCAATCTGCGCCTGTAATAATGGCACACCTAACATAAACATCTTAGAGTCAGGAATTTCATCAACGGGCGTTGAACTTTGGTTACGTACAATTCCTTGTTTTTCAGCCACTTTCAGTGCCTGTTCAAGTGAATTCAAACGTCTTTCATATGCAGCCTGAGCAACCATATCTTCACGTTTTACTAACGCTTTCATCGATTGCATTTTTGTCGCCCAAGTGCCTTTTATTTCATCATTCAGATTCGTAGTTGCACGCTGATTTGCAAATTGCGTGTACTCACGTAAAAGCTGATTTGCATCAGTTGATGTTTCAGCAACGAGCTTAATGCTATCAGTTAGATTTTTAACTTCATCAGCTGGCGTAAACTCAATGTCATTAATCAATTCATCTAATAATGCAGCATCAGCTTTAGGATCATTTTCCAAACGTTGCTTATAGTAATCGGTATTCAACCAAAATTGACGGCGAGTATCGTAAGCTCCCAATTGTTTAGTAAACTCTTGGTAAGCTTCTTTCGCTATCGTTGGTAATTGTCCTTCTTGCCCAACATTATTAATACGTGAATCAAGGTTACGCAGGAATTGTTGCTGAGAATAATAGCTTCCCAGATTATTAACTGTTGGTAGGTCCGTGATTGCAGTTGAGCTCCATTTTTGCTGCATGAAATAGGAAGCACCCAATGCAATTGCAGCAAACACCACTGCAAATGCAACGATCCAGATTTTGCCTTGCCATAATGAGCGGCATAAACCACGGATATCCAATTCCGGTTCTACAGGAGCTTGATACTGACTAGGTTGCGTTTCTGAGTTATTCACTGCACAGAACCTCTATTTACGTTTTTCGTTACCGTATTGCACCTCGACGTGCTCTACGCCTAACTCGCTTAATAAAACGAGCGACTTTCCAAGCGCGTTTAATGCAATAACCATACATCATAAATACAAGCAAGAATAATGCCAACATTAACCATTCAGGTACAAAAGATAAACGTTCGCCAAGAATACCAATACATGCCAATACCGCTGCTGACAATGTAATAAGTACAAATGCGCCTTTCGGTGTAAAGCCTGAACGCATAATCAAATGATGAATATGCTGACGGTCAGGTGAAAAAGGACTCATTCCCTTGCGAATACGACGATACATAATGGCAACCATATCCATTAAAGGAATAGCAATAATCCACAATGCAGTCACCGGATTTATCGGATGAACTTGCTCTTGTGTCGAAGCAACAAGGATCCAAATAATTGTAAAGCCAATTAATGTACTTCCCGCATCTCCCATAAAGACTTTAAATCGGCGACCTAGGATGCCTAAATTAAGAAGGATATAAGGAAGGATAGCGGCTATAAACGCAAAACACCAAAATGCTAACGCATAATTACCACTTTGATACAATAAAAAGCCCAAAGCACCAAAGGAAACGGAAGATAATCCCCCTAAAAGCCCATCGATACCATCAACCATATTAAATGCATTAATCGCAGCCCATACTGCAAATAAGGTTACAATATAGCCAAATGGACCGAGAATAAGCTCCCATGGACCAAATGCATGCCCTAAAGATTCAAGTTTTAACCCTGCAGCCGTCATCATCACTACGGCAACAATCGCTTGAACACCTGCTCTTAATTTCACACTGATATCAAACCTGTCATCTAGTGCGCCAATAAAAACAAGTAATCCTGCACAGGCGATATATAACCATTTATGAGGTATATATTCCTCTGTAATGATAAATGCAAAACAGATCCCAAAAAAAACCGATATTCCCCCAACAAGGGGAACTAATCCTACGTGTTTTTTCCTGAAGTTAGGTTTATCTACCAAGCCGATTTTTGTTGCAACAACTCGGGCGATAAAAATAAAGACCAACGAAAACAAGAAAACGTAGAAGAGGCTGGTTATAAAGTGTGTGATATCCACAGTTCGACTCTCTCATCATTCTATTTAACTAAAAAAACTAAATTTTTTTGGACTAATGCCGATACACAAACAATAGCTACAGCATTATCATCTCAACAAAAAAATCTACTATAAGACGAATCTTTATTAGTTATGCTATTTATCCAGTATAACTAATAAATGAAACCTCACTTCCATACTTTATTTCGACAAGGTTACCTCGCCGATTTTATACTTAATAGCTGCAAGATGCATGCCATAAAAACAATACACTTTAATAGAGTTAAATATATTCCTTACCTTATTAGTCAATATATTTATATTGACTCACAAAATGTATAAATAAAATTCGCATAAAATACAGTAAGTTGACAGCGTTTATTTCGTTCTGTTTACGAAAAAAATAAACCTATGATACCCAACTACATTTTATAAAATATCATTTTTTGATATCTAATAAATATAAACTGTCCTATTTATTGATTAAAAACCAAGCGCTAGATCTATTTTTAGAAAAATAATAAATCAAGAATAATTCTGACAGCCCCCAGCATAAAAATATATTAAGCAATCAATATAGAGACCAGATAGATAAAAAATAAAAAAAAGGCGCTCCCCTGAGGTTGCGCCTATTTTTATCAGTCGACTAATAAACCTTAACCGTTAAGCTCTCTTCATAAAATCAAAGAACTCTTCGTTAGTTTTGGTCATTGCAAGTTTACTGATGAGGAATTCCATCGCATCAATTTCACCCATTGGATGAATAATCTTACGTAAGATCCACATTTTTTGTAATTCATCTTGCGTCGTCAGAAGTTCTTCTTTACGTGTGCCTGAACGATTATAATCAATTGCAGGGAAAACACGCTTTTCAGCTATCTTACGGGACAGGTGTAATTCCATATTACCTGTACCTTTAAATTCTTCGTAGATAACTTCATCCATTTTAGAACCAGTATCAACTAGCGCAGTTGCTATAATTGTTAAGCTACCGCCTTCTTCGACGTTACGAGCAGCACCGAAGAAGCGTTTTGGACGATGTAATGCATTCGCATCCACACCACCTGTCAATACTTTACCGGAAGAAGGTACAACTGTGTTATATGCACGAGCAAGACGTGTAATTGAATCAAGTAAAATAATAACGTCTTTTTTGTGCTCGACGAGACGTTTTGCTTTTTCAATAACCATCTCTGCAACTTGAACGTGACGTGCTGCTGGTTCATCAAAGGTCGAAGCAATAACTTCACCTTTAACTAAACGCTGCATTTCAGTTACTTCTTCAGGACGCTCATCAATAAGCAATACCATCAATACACAATCAGGATGGTTTTGGGCAATGTTAGTTGCAATATTTTGCAGTAACATTGTTTTACCCGCTTTTGGTGGTGCAACAATTAAACCACGTTGGCCACGGCCAATTGGTGCAGCTAAATCAAGTACTCGTGCAGTTAAATCTTCAGTTGAACCATTACCACGTTCCATACGAAGACGACGATTTGCATGTAATGGGGTTAAGTTTTCAAAAAGGATTTTACTGCGGGCGTTTTCAGGTTTGTCGTAGTTAACTTCGTTAACTTTCAAGAGGGCAAAATAACGTTCGCCTTCTTTAGGTGGACGAATTTTTCCTGAAATGGTATCGCCGGTGCGTAGGTTAAAACGACGAATTTGACTAGGGGAAACATAGATATCATCAGGGCCTGCAAGGTAGGAACTATCAGCTGAACGGAGGAAACCAAATCCGTCTTGCAATATTTCCAATACTCCATCGCCGAAAATATCTTCTCCACTTTTAGCGTGCTGCTTCAAGATTGAGAAGATAATATCTTGTTTTCTCATACGGGCTAAATTCTCTAGCCCCATGTTTTCGCCTAACGTAATCAGATCTGATACTGGCGTATTCTTTAATTCGGTAAGATTCATAATGGTGGGTTCTTTAACTCGGGGTAATTCTCGAACTATGAACGTAAATTGAAAGCAACTTATAATATAAGGCCATAATATAAGTGCCAGTTTAACTTTATAGCGCCCTGTTGATAGTGACTCATAAGAAACCAACAACAATGCGTAAAATTTTGTGTTTGCTGCTATCGTTGCATTAACATGATAGTGCACATACAGCTATTACTCATCTGGATGATGTTTGTATATTATTAGAAACGTACACAATATTAGCAATAGTTTTTTGTACATTTAAGACAACATTTATTCCAATATCGCAAATTTAAGTTCAATCAACGCACTAAAACATAAATGATCAATATTAAATTTTACTCAATTCACTACTTGTATCCTATGGCTCAGTCGACTGAAGTTGATAGCTGACAGGCAACAGATTACCTTTAATCTATACGTTCTAAAATTGCATAACCACAGAGATGGAATATAGCAACAATATCACTAAGTTATTACTACACTGATAAACTAGATATATAAGGTAAGAGCAATGGAATACAAGATAATTCTTACGAGTGATACACGAGGAATGTAGTTAACTTATCATGCTTGAAAGAGGACGTCTAGCGGCTCTCTACATAAAATAGATTTACCGCTAAACGTTTTAACTTACATATAACTATAACTTACAGATTTTCGTCTAGAAATTCCTTCAGTTGCGTTTTAGATAGTGCGCCAACTTTTGTTGCTGCTACACTACCATTCTTAAATAATAGAAGCGTAGGGATGCCACGAATACCATATTTGGGAGCGGTAGCCGGATTTTCATCAATATTCAGTTTTGCGATGGTCAGTTTGCCTGTATATTCTTGAGCTACTTCATCAAGAATAGGCGCGATCATTTTACAAGGACCGCACCATGCTGCCCAGAAATCGACGAGAACAGGTGAACTTGCTTGTAGAACTGCAGTTTCAAAACTTGCATCAGTTATATGTATAATTTTGTCGCTCATGTTGTACTCCAAAGGATCATCTTTTACAGATTTAGTGTAACATTATTGGCAGCAGGATGCTTTATTTCAAAAGATACGCTTTCGTAAATCAACCGTTAACTGATATTCTAACACACTATGAGTAAAGCACACTTGACAGAAAAGAAGTTTTCCGACTTCGCATTGCACCCTAAAGTCATTGAAGCCCTTAGTAAAAAAGGCTTCGACTATTGCACGCCAATACAGGCGTTCACGTTGCCTTTCACTGTCAAAGGCAAAGATGTTGCGGGGCAAGCGCAAACAGGTACGGGCAAAACGTTAGCATTTTTAACGTCTACATTTCATTATCTATTAACTCACCCTGCTATTGAAGGGAAAAAAAATAATCAGCCACGCGCGCTTATCATGGCACCGACTCGTGAATTAGCAGTACAGATTTACTCTGATGCAAAAGAGCTTGCAGAGTATACTGGCCTGAAAATGGGTCTCGCCTATGGTGGTGATGGCTATGATGAGCAATTAAAAGTTCTACAAAATGGTGTTGATATTCTAATTGGCACCACAGGACGTCTAATCGATTACGCTAAACAAGGTTACGTTGACTTAAGTGCAATTCAGGTAATTGTACTGGATGAAGCAGACCGCATGTATGACCTTGGTTTTATTAAAGATATTCGTTGGCTATTTCGTCGCATTCCTGCGGCGTCAGAAAGACTTAACTTACTCTTCTCCGCAACACTATCTTACCGTGTTAGAGAGCTAGCGTTTGAACAAATGAATAATCCTGAATACATTGAAATAGAACCTTTACAAAAAACAGGTCATCTCATCAAAGAAGAGTTATTTTACCCTTCTAATGAAGAAAAAATGCGCCTGCTACAAACTTTACTTGAAGAAGAGTGGCCTGAGCGTTGTATTATTTTTGCCAATACTAAACATCGCTGTGATGATATCTGGGCGCATCTTGCCGCTGATGGTCATCGAGTTGGCTTACTTACTGGTGATGTCGCACAGAAAAAACGTCTACGAATTTTAGAAGAGTTCACGCAAGGCCAAATTGATATTTTAGTCGCCACTGACGTTGCTGCTCGTGGTTTACATATTCCTTCAGTCACTCATGTTTTTAACTATGATTTGCCTGATGATTGTGAAGACTATGTACACCGTATCGGCCGAACGGGTCGTGCTGGTGAAAGTGGTAACTCAATTACGCTAGCTTGCGAAGAATACGCACTTAATTTACCGGCGATTGAAGAATATATTCAGCATTCAATCCCAGTCAGTAAATATAATAGTGATGCTCTGTTAAGCGATCTTCCGGCACCAAAACGCCGTCATCGCCCACGTCCTGGAGGCCCTCGTCGCAATTCAAATTCGCCACGTCGCCATAATGGTCCTCGTAATAACCAGAAACGTCCAGGCTAAGTAAAAATAATATGCTGAAATCTTCTTCTCTTTATGCTGCAATCGATTTAGGTTCAAACAGTTTTCATATGTTAGTTGTTCGCGAATCGGCAGGCAGTATTCAGATAATTTCCAGGGTCAAACGTAAAGTTCGCCTTGCTGCTGGGTTAGATAAAAATAACCAGCTATCAGAGCAAGCGATGGAGCGAGGCTGGCAATGTCTGCGTCTTTTTTCTGAGCTCTTACAGGATATTCCTCGTGCTCAAATCCGTGTTGTCGCCACTGCGACATTACGTTTAGCAAAGAATGCAGATATTTTTATCGAAAAAGCCAGCGAAATCCTTGCCAATCCCGTCAAAGTTATTCGGGGAGAAGAAGAAGCGCGCTTAATTTACCAAGGTGTTGCACACACCACTGGCGGTCCAGACCAACGCTTAGTTGTCGATATTGGTGGTGGCAGTACAGAGCTTGTCACAGGCTTAGGTGCAAAAGCACAGCAGCTTTATAGCCTTGAAATGGGCTGTGTAACATGGCTTGAACGTTATTTTAGTGATAGGACGCTAACAGAAGAAAACTTTGCACAGGCACAAGCCGCTGCATTGAATGTGATTGCGCCTATCGCTGATGCCTTAAAAACTCACGGGTGGAAAATTTGTGTAGGGGCATCAGGTACTGTTCAAGCGATTCAAGAGATCATGATTGCACAAGGCATGGATGAGCTTATTACACTCTCTAAACTGCAACATCTTAAGCGCAAAGCAATACAGTGTCATAAACTGGAAGAACTTGAAATTGAAGGGCTTACTTTTGAACGTGCACTTGTATTTCCAAGTGGCCTATCGATTTTAATCGCCATTTTTGAAGCACTCGATATTGATAATATGACACTTGCTGGCGGCGCTTTACGTGAAGGCTTAGTGTATGGCATGCTTGAACTGCCTATCGAGCAAGATATTCGAGCTCGTACATTGCGTAATATCCAACGTCGCTTTCAAGTTGATATCGAACAAGCTGGTCGTGTTAGCCAACTCGCAGAACATTTTTATCTACAAGTTGCAAAAGATTGGAATTTAGAACCCCGCTGTCGAGATTTATTATTGAGCGCTTGTGCATTGCACGAAATTGGCCTGAGTGTTGATTTTCGCCAAGGGCCTGAACATGCGAGTTATTTAATCACGCATCTTGATTTACCCGGATTCACTCCCGCTCAAAAACGCTTACTTGCTGCTCTATTAAAAAATCAGCAAGGGCCTGTAGATCTCGCCTCTCTTAGCCAACAAAATGCACTGCCAATACAGCAAACCTATGATTTGTGTCGCTTACTCAGATTAGCGATTATTTTCGCGAGCCGTAGACGTGATGACACTTTGCCAGCATTGAGACTGAATGTGAACTCTCACATTCTCACCATTATGTTGCCTTACCGTTGGTTAACTGAGTACCCTTTACGTGCTGAAAATTTGCAACAAGAGGTTCAGTGGCAAAGCTATGTAAACTGGACGTTAGAGCTCGAAGAACGCAATAGTTCTAATAGTTAATCCCATTTCACGCTAAGGTTAACTTAGCGTGAAATCAATTTGACCTAATCACCGGCTTTTTTTAATCCTAATCGCGCCTTAATATCCGCTAACGCAGATTGTCCTTTTTGCATGCGCTCCTCTGCGCTTACGACTTTACGTTGCTGTTCCCATTCAAGATCATCTTGCGGTAATTCAAGTAAAAAACGGCTTAATTCAGGACGAATTAATTCACCATATTGACGACGTTCACGACAATGGGTAAAAAATAGCTCTCGCTGTGCACGAGTGATCCCGACATAAGCTAATCGTCGCTCTTCATCAATATTATTTTCATCGATACTACTTTGATGAGGAAGAAGCCCTTCTTCCATGCCAACCAAAAATACATACGGAAACTCTAATCCTTTAGAAGCATGTAATGTCATCAATTGAACTTGATCGGAATCCTCATCATCTTCCCCTCGCTCCATCATATCTCGCAATGTAAAACGGGTCACAATTTGAGTCAGGGACATCGGATCATTTAATTCGTCTCCTTCAATCATTTCACCCATCCACGAAAATAATTGATTGACGTTTTTCATTCGCATTTCAGCTGCTTTAGTGCTAGTTGACGTTTCATACAACCAGCTTTCATAATCCATTTCGCGCAATAAATCACGAACAGCAAATAAGGGTTCTCGCTCCGACATTTTAACAATGTCATCCATCCAATGGGTAAATTTCTGAAGAGACTCGAGACCTTTGCCTTTTAAAGTTTGCTCTAAACCTAGATCAAAACTGGCTTGATAGAGACTTTTACCCCGTTGGTTTGCCCATTCACCTAATTTTTGAATTGTTTTAGGACCAATTTCACGGCGTGGTGTATTCACAATGCGCAAAAACGCACTATCATCTTCTGGGTTAGTCAGCACTCGCAAATAAGCAAGTAAGTCTTTAATTTCAGGCCGAGAGAAAAAAGAAGTTCCCCCAGATATGCGATACGGTATCCGGTTTTGCATCAGCATTTTTTCAAAAATGCGTGATTGATGATTACCTCGATACAAAATAGCGTAATCTTTATATTCAGTTTTATTAATAAAATGATGTGCAATTAATTCGCCAATTACCCTTTCCGCTTCATGATCTTCATTATTTGCGGTTAGGACTTTTAATGGTGCCCCATAACCTAGCTCAGAAAAAAGCTTCTTTTCAAAAACATGAGGATTATTAGCAATAAGAATATTTGCCGCTTTCAAAATACGCTCTGATGACCGGTAATTTTGTTCTAACTTAATCACATTAAGCTTAGGAAAGTCTTGGCTAAGCAAAACGAGATTTTGTGGTCGAGCACCTCGCCATGAATAGATTGATTGATCGTCATCACCCACAACCGTAAATCTTGCACGTTGACCAACCAATAATTTGACTAATTGATACTGACTAGTATTGGTATCTTGATATTCATCCACCAGCAAATAACGAATTTTTTGCTGCCAACGCTCACGAACTTCTTCATTTTGGTTTAAAAGTATGGTTGGTTTGCTAATCAGATCGTCAAAATCAAGAACATTACAGCTTTTTAAATGCAACTCATAACGACGATAACATTCAGCAAAATGTTGCTCTTTCTCACCTCGAGCTTGCCCAACCACTTGTTGCGGTGAAATCAGATCATTCTTCCAATTTGAAATAGCTGTTATTAGCTGTTTCAATAAATCTTTATCTTCTTCAAGTAAATCAAATGTTAGCTCTTTCAACAGCGCCATTTGGTCTTGATCATCAAATAAGGAAAAATTAGCTTTGATCCCCAGCGCTTTATATTCACGCTTAATAATTTCCAAGCCTAATGTATGAAAAGTCGAAATAATTAACCCACGCGCCTCTTTTTTACCCAATGTTTGTGCCACTCGCTCTTTCATTTCGCGAGCCGCTTTATTCGTAAAGGTCACAGCCGCAATTTGACGAGGCTGATAACCACATTGACGAATAAGATGCGCAATTTTATTGGTAATAACTCTAGTCTTACCTGAACCAGCCCCTGCTAACACAAGGCATGGGCCTTCCACAAATTCGACTGCCTGTTGTTGGCTTGGGTTTAATCGCATGGCTTCTCTACATCACTTAGTTAGTCAAAATGGAACTCGCTACAGATTGTAGCAGAAACCCAACCAACTCTTGAGTAACGATCCCCTATAACGGCAAAAAACCACATCATTCATCAGAATCATGTGGTTTTGTTTTATTCTTTTATTACATCAATATATTTTTCTAAACTATTCTCATAAAAAATACGCTGATTATCCAAAGCATTTCGCGTTCTAGGTAGGAAGCAAATAAGATTATCCCAAGGAGCATACAAAAGTATGTGACTTGGGTAATCTTAAGAAGCTGACACCCCTAGAACGTGAAAGGAGAAGGATAATTAATTGCCGACAGAAATCTTCTTCATATCCATCATATACCCGCGTAAAGTCTTACCGATGGCCTCAATTGGGTGATTACGGATAGCTTCATTGATATCACGTAACTGCGCATTATCAGTTCCGTTATCTGCAACAGGCTTAGCTAAGTCACCCGCTTGTACTTTTGTCATAAATTCTTTTAACATCGGTACCGCTGCGAATGAGAACAAATAGTTACCATATTCTGCGGTATCTGAAATAACGACGTTCATTTCATATAAACGCTTACGAGCAATAGTGTTAGCAATCAATGGCAGCTCATGCAATGACTCATAATAAGCTGATTCTTCAAGAATACCGGCTTCTAACATAGTATCGAATGCTAATTCTACACCCGCTTTAACCATCGCAACTAGCAGTACGCCATGGTCAAAATATTCTTGTTCTGGAATTTTACCATCATACTCTGGATAATTTTCAAATGCTGAATTACCCGTTTCTTCACGCCATGTCAGCAAGTTTTTATCATCATTTGCCCAGTCAGCCATCATATTTGATGAGAACTCACCTGAAATAATGTCATCCATGTGTTTATGGAACAATGGCGCCATAATGGTCTTCAATTGCTCAGATAACGCATATGCACGCGCTTTTGCTGGATTAGATAAACGATCCATCATCAGCGTGATGCCGCCTTGTTTCAGTGCTTCGGTAATCGTTTCCCAACCGAACTGAATCAATTTACCTGCATAACCTGGCGCTACACCGTCTGCAACCATTTTGTCATAGCTCAGTAAAGCGCCGGCTTGCAACATACCACACAGAATGGTTTGCTCGCCCATCAAGTCAGATTTAACTTCAGCAACAAATGACGATTCCAAAACACCAGCACGATGACCGCCTGTCGCTGCGGCCCATGCTTTAGCGATAGCCATACCTTCACCTTGAGGGTCATTCTCTGGGTGAACTGCAATCAACGTTGGAACACCAAAGCCGCGTTTATACTCTTCACGAACTTCAGTACCTGGACATTTCGGTGCAACCATCACAACAGTAATATCTTTACGGATCTCTTCGCCAACTTCAACAATGTTAAAACCATGGGAGTAACCCAGTGCAGCACCTTGTTTCATCATAGGCTGAACAGCACGAACAACGGTAGAATGTTGTTTGTCTGGCGTTAAGTTAACCACTAAATCCGCTTCTGGGATCAGTTCTTCATAGGTGCCAACTTTAAAACCATTTTCTGTCGCTTTACGCCATGAAGCGCGTTTTTCGCTAATTGCTTCTGCGCGTAATGCATAAGCAATATCCAAACCTGAGTCGCGCATATTTAGACCTTGATTTAGGCCTTGAGCACCACAACCGACGATGACGATTTTTTTACCTTTCAGATAACCAGCTTCATCCGCAAATTCTTCGCGGCTCATGAAACGGCATTTACCTAATTGCGCTAACTGCTCGCGCAAATTCAATGTGTTGAAATAATTCGCCATTGTCGTACTCCATTGTTCAGTAGTGTTCTGTTGTATTTGTTATGTCAGATAATTTATTAATCTGTTGCTCATTATTGAGCTGCTATAAAGTTACTATATGCGAAGAATCACATTGCTTAAATTGATATATTAACAATACAATGTTGCATAAATCGCAATAACGATAATTACGGTCACTTGAGGTACAAATGGATATCCGAGATTTAAAGCTATTTTTGCATTTAGCCGAGAGCTGCCATTTTGGCCGTACATCGAAAGCCATGTATATCAGCCCTTCAACGCTATCACGGCAAATACAGCGGCTTGAGGAACAATTGGGGCATCCATTATTTATTCGTGATAACCGCTCAGTAAAATTAACGCAAGCAGGTGATCACCTTAAGCAATTTGCTCAGCAGACTTTATTACAGTATCAACAATTACAACATGTACTCAACCAACAAAGTCCCTCTTTGAGTGGTGAGTTACGACTTTTTTGCTCGGTTACAGCGGCTTATAGTCATTTACCTCAAGTGCTCGACAAATTTCGTGCTTTGCATCCTTTGGTTGAAATAAAACTGACCACTGGTGATGCCGCTGATGCAGTTGAAAAAATTGAAACGAAAGAGGCCGATCTGGGTATTGCGGGTAAACCAGAACGACTCCCTGATAATGTGAGTTTCACTAAAATAGGAGAAATTCCATTAGTGCTGATCGCACCATCGCTACCTTGTGCGGTACGTACCATGGTCATGGAAGACAAGCCTGATTGGTCAACTGTGCCTTTTATCCTGCCAGAGCATGGGCCATCACGTAAACGTATCGAGCTATGGTTTCGCCGCCATAACATCAATAACCCGGTCATATACGCTACGGTATCCGGACACGAAGCCATTGTCTCAATGGTGGCGCTTGGTTGTGGTATTGCGCTAATACCCAGTGTTGTTGTCGATAACAGCCCAGAACCTGTTCGTAGCCGTATTTGCCAATTAGAGAACATTTCAATGGTTGAACCATTTGAGCTTGGCGTCTGCCTATTAAGCAAACGCCTAAACGAACCACTGATAAAAGCATTTTGGGAATTACTCCCAGAACACCTAATCTAAGGTTTTGGGATCATCTTGCGGGGCTAAAAAGAAGCGGAATGACGGATTTCCCGTTTCATCATGATGCTCATAACCAAGAGCATCAAGATGTCTATCAAAACGTACCTCAGGGCCCGAAAGCTCAAATGCAGCCAATACGCGACCATAATCAGTACCATGACTGCGATAATGAAATAACGTAATATTCCAATGCGTTCCCAAGGTCTCTAAAAACTTCAATAACGCCCCTGGAGACTCTGGGAATTCAAAACTATATAATCTTTCTTCTAAAGGCTTCGACGGACGACCACCAATCATATAACGGACATGAAGCTTCGCCATTTCATCATCTGACAAATCAGCAACTTCATAGCCATTATTCTGTAATTCTTGAATAATCTCAAGCCGCTCATTTTCACCGCCATTCAAACGAACACCAACAAAAATACAAGCGCGATCCGGTGCTGCATCCGTGTAACGATAATTAAATTCTGTAATTAAACGGTGACCTAAGAGCTGACAGAATCGTAAAAAACTGCCTTTTTTCTCAGGAATAGTGACGGCCAATAGAGCTTCTCTTTGCTCTCCTAGCTCACAACGCTCAGAAATATAACGCAACCCATGAAAATTCATATTTGCGCCAGAAAGAATATGCGCAAGACGTTCGCCTTTAATGTTGTGTTGCTGAACATATTTTTTTAATCCAGCCAATGCGATAGCACCCGATGGCTCCGCAATTGCCCGAACATCTTCAAAAATATCTTTCAATGCAGCACAAATAGAGTCACTATCAACCGTAATCACATCATCAACATACTGCTGACATATCCTAAAGGTTTCATCGCCAATGCGCTTTACGGCAACACCTTCGGCAAATAAACCGACTCTAGGTAAATCAACAGGATGCCCTGCCTCTAACGCGGCCTTTAAGCACGCAGAATCTTCAGCTTCAACACCAATGATTTTAATTTCAGGCATTAGATGTTTAATTAATACGGCCACACCTGCGATTAACCCACCGCCACCAACAGGAATAAAAATACGATCCAAATGTGCGTCTTGTTGTAATAATTCAAGGGCAATTGTCGCTTGCCCTGCAATGACTAAAGGATGATCAAAAGGTGGCACAAAGGTGTAACCTTCCTCCTCTGCCATGGCTATCGCTTTTGCTTTTGCTTCATCAAAATTAGCACCATACAAAATGGCTTCGCCACCAAAGCTACGAACGGCATCAACTTTAATGTCGGCTGTCGCCGTTGGCATCACAATTTTAGCATTAATGCCAACACGCTGAGCAGATAGCGCAACACCTTGTGCATGATTACCGGCAGAGGCCGTCACCACGCCTTTTGCTTTTTGCTCTTCCGTTAAGCTAGCAATCATGGCATATGCACCACGTAGTTTAAAACTATGAACAGGCTGTCTATCTTCACGTTTGACTAAAACAGTGTTACCCAAACGCAAAGATAATTTTTCCATTTTTTGGAGTGGCGTAACCGTCGCCACTTCATAAACCGGCGCGCTTAGCGCCGCTTTCAAGTAATCCGCCCCTGAAGGAGCTACTGGTAACGGTTTTGCTGCTGCCACAATCAGCCTCCTAGCTTCGATTTATCGCGTACAGCGCCTTTATCCGCACTGGTCGCCAAAGAAGCATAAGCACGCAATGCAAAAGAAACTTCACGTTGACGATTACGAGGGGTATACGCTTTTTCACCACGAGCAAGTTCCGCATCACGACGTTTCGTTAGCTCATCTTCGCTAACTACTAGTGCCATGGTTCTTTTCGGAATATCGATATCAATAATGTCACCGTCTTGAACTAAAGCTAATAAGCCACCACTTGCCGCTTCTGGTGAAATATGTCCAATAGAAAGCCCTGAGCTACCACCAGAGAAACGTCCATCAGTGATCAACGCACAACTCTTGCCAAGTCCCATAGATTTCAGGTAAGACGTTGGGTAAAGCATTTCCTGCATACCTGGGCCACCTTTTGGCCCTTCGTAGCGGATAACGACCACATCGCCTTCCACTATTTTGCCACCAAGAACAGCATCAACCGCATCATCTTGGCTTTCAAAAACTTTCGCTGGACCTCTGAATGTTAAGCTGCCTTCATCAACACCCGCAGTTTTAACAATACAGCCATTTTCCGCAATATTACCCGACAGAATAGCCAAACCACCATCTAAACTATAAGCATGTTCAAGGTTGCGAATACATCCATTTTCGCGATCTGTATCCAGCGATGGCCAACGACAACTTTGAGAGAATGCTTTCGTCGTACGAATACCCGCTGGACCCGCAGAAAACATAGATTTCACTGCGTCATCTTTAGTCAACATGACATCATATTGGGCTAACATTTCTTGGAAAGTCAGTCCTAAAATATTAGTCACATCTTCTTGTAATAAACCAGCACGGCTGAGCTCACCCAAAATACCAATAACACCACCAGCGCGATGCACATCTTCCATGTGATATTTTTGCGTACTTGGTGCAACTTTGCACAAATGTGGAACTTTGCGAGATAGGCGATCGATATCATCCATCGTGAAATCAATTTCTGCTTCTTGTGCTGCCGCCAATAAGTGTAAAACGGTATTGGTTGAGCCACCCATCGCAATATCCAACGTCATTGCATTTTCAAACGCAGACTTATTAGCAATATTACGCGGTAATGCACTTTCATCATCTTTTTCGTAATAACGTTTTGTAAGTTCAACAATGCGTTTACCCGCGTTGATAAACAACATTTCACGATCAGAATGAGTCGCTAGCAATGAGCCATTCCCTGGTTGTGATAGCCCAAGCGCCTCAGTCAAACAGTTCATTGAGTTTGCAGTAAACATACCCGAGCAGGAGCCACACGTTGGACAAGCTGAACGCTCAATTTGGTCACTGACTTCATCGCTAACATTCGGGTTTGCCCCTTGGATCATTGCATCAACTAAATCCAACTTAATAATTTGATCTGAAAGCTTAGTTTTACCCGCTTCCATCGGGCCGCCCGATACAAAGATAACAGGAATATTCAGGCGTAAAGCTGCCATCAACATGCCTGGGGTAATTTTATCGCAGTTCGAAATACAGACCATCGCATCAGCACAATGCGCATTGACCATGTATTCAACGGAGTCGGCAATCAATTCACGGGAAGGTAAGGAGTACAGCATTCCGCCATGCCCCATCGCAATACCATCATCAACAGCGATAGTGTTGAACTCTTTTGCAACGCCACCTGAATTTTCAATATGTTCTGCGACTAGCCTACCTAAGTCACGTAAGTGAACATGCCCTGGAACGAACTGAGTGAATGAGTTAACAACTGCAATAATTGGTTTTCCAAAATCATCATCAGTCATACCTGTCGCACGCCATAATGCGCGAGCACCAGCCATGTTGCGACCATGAGTGGTTGTTGCTGAACGGTACTTAGGCATATCTTTACTCCCGAGTTTAAAACAGGCAGGGAACGACCGCCTGTAAATCAGTTTGTACCCAAAATAATTATAATTGCAGGTAATCAGCAAGTGACTATAACCAACACCCCTGCAATTTGAAGTATGACGAGTATGTATTATTCGTTATTGAGGGTTAATTGGATCTAACCAGCCCCATTTATCTTCTGTTGTACCGTCAAATAAACCAAAGAATGCTTGTTGGATTTTTTTCGTTACTGGACCACAGCGACCGATACCCACTTCGATACCATCGACACTGCGTACAGGCGTTATCTCAGCAGCAGTTCCGGTCATGAAAACTTCATCAGCAAGATAAAGAGACTCACGAGACAATGTTTGCTCACGAACTTCAATTCCCATATCTTTTGCTAGAGTCAAAATTGCATCACGAGTGATCCCAGGTAATGCAGATGACGTAAATGGCGGTGTAAATAAAATACCATCTTTGACTTCAAATATATTTTCACCCGCACCTTCAGATAAATAACCATGCACATCTAATGCAATGCCTTCTTGATAACCATGGCGACGCGCTTCGCTACCAACAAGTAAAGATGACAAGTAATTACCACCCGCTTTTGCACCAGTAGGGATCGTATTTGGTGCCACACGATTCCAAGAAGAGACCATAGCATCAATACCTTGGTCTAATGCATCTTCACCTAAATATGCACCCCATGGGAATGCAGCCATGATCACATCAGTACTGTAACCATCTGGTGGATTAACACCCATACCAACATCACCTACAAAAACTAAAGGGCGAATATAAGCACTGACTAAGTTATTTTCACGCAATGTTTTACGACAAGCTTCCATTAATTCTTCAACACTATAGCTGACAGGCATGCGGTAAATTTTTGCAGAATCACGCAAACGTTGCATATGCTCACGATGACGAAAGACCACCGGACCTTTATGTGAGTCATAGCAACGTACGCCTTCAAATACTGATGTCCCATAATGCAGTGCGTGAGACATTACGTGAACTTTTGCATCAGCCCATGGCGTCATTTCACCGTTAAACCAAATAAAGTCAGCTTTCTTAGTCATTTTATTTATTTCCTTACATTGCACTTTGTGTGCGTAATAGTCGTGATTCTTGTTGTAGTATTTCAACTTCTGTAATGTCTGCCAGTTTAGTTAACTGTGCGCAAAGCTGTGTTAACGGTCTCTGGCTACTTACAGTAAGCTCTATATTCACATTATCGCCATCTGCCGATTGGCCCATATTCATAGCATTTATACGAAATCCACGATGGCGTGTAACACGTAATATACGCTCTAAAACCTCAGGACGGAAACGGGCTAATATTGAGAGTTGATGTTGCATCATAACGGTTTCTCCATCATTTTTTCATTACTCGCCCCTGGTGGAACCAATGGCCAGACGTTTTCTAATTCATTAATTGATACCTGTAATAAAAATGCGCCGTCGCTATTAAGCAATTCATCTAATGCCCCATCTACTTCTGATTTGCAGGTAATACGACGCCCTGGGATATCAAAAGCACTTGCCAATGCCACAAAATCAGGGTTATCAGTCAAAATAGTTTCACTATAACGCTGTTCAAAAAATAACTCTTGCCATTGACGAACCATACCTAAACGTTGGTTATCTAACAATAGGATCTTAACAGGCAGTTTTTTACGCTTAATGGTGCCAAGCTCTTGAACATTCATCATAAAAGAACCATCACCAGAGACACAAACAACCGTATCTTGCGGTCTGGCAACTTGTGCGCCAATCGCAGCTGGAACACCAAATCCCATCGTTCCAAGGCCACTTGATGTTAAAAAATTTTCAGGGCCATCAACAGTAATATGTTGTGCTGACCACATTTGGTGTTGCCCTACGTCTGTCGTCACAACAGTATTCGGTTTCATTTTGTCGGCGAGTTGTTTTAACAACAAAGGCGCATAAATAAGCTCGCCGGGATGATCATAGCGCCAACCAAACTCTTTTTTCAGCTGCTGGACTTCCTGCTGCCAATGAGAAATGGACTTTCTTAACATTAATTCAGGTAGTAGTGCTTTCGCATCCCCTAACAAAGCCACATGTGTTTGACGTAATTTATCTAATTCAACGTGATCTATATCGATGTGAATAACTTTGGCATTTGGTGCAAAGGTATTTAGCTTACCGGTTACCCTATCATCAAAACGCGCGCCTACGGCTATCAACAAATCACAACGCTGCACCGAGATATTAGCGGCTTTAGTCCCGTGCATACCTAGCATGCCCAAGTAGTTATCATCCGAAGGTGTCACGGCACCTAACCCTTTGAGCGTAACAACTGAAGGAATGCCCGTATAATCAATAAAGGCTCTTAATTCTTTAATCGCTCCAGACATACCAACACCACCACCAATGTATAACATTGGTTTTTCTGATTGCTCTAACAGCATTCTTGCCTGCTGAATTTCATCAGTTGCTATTGCTATATCTTGTTCAACAGGCATCAGATAAGGAGATAGTTCTGCATGTTGTAGTTGAATATCTTTCGGAATATCAATCAGTACAGGTCCAGGACGCCCACTATTTGCGATTGCGAAAGCTTCAGCAAGGATGCGAGGTAAATCTTCTATCGAATCAACTAAAAAACTATGCTTAGTACAGGCAAGAGACAAACCTAAAACGTCCACTTCCTGAAAGGCGTCAGTTCCGATAAAGTCTGAAGCAACTTGCCCCGTAATAGCAACAACAGGCACAGAATCTAACAATGCATCGGCAAGGCCTGTAATAACATTGGTCGCTCCGGGTCCTGAAGTCGCGATACAAACGCCCGTTTTACCTGTTGAACGTGCATAGCCAATTGCAGCAATGACAGCACCTTGCTCATGGCGACATAGTAAATGTTCAACACCACCATCGTACAATGCATCGTAAACAGGCATGATAGCCCCACCAGGATACCCAAAAACAGTATCAACCCCTTGCGTTCGTAATGCCTGAACTAACCACTGTGCTCCGTTCATGCTCTGCTCCTGTCTGTCGATTACTTTATTTGTTTGTATTTATTTTATTTTTTGTGAAATTTTTTATTTTGATAAACATTTATGTCAAAAAAAACCCCGCGCCTTTCGGTGCGGGGTTCTCGTAAGATTTAGCTATTATTTCAGCTTTCGTCGTCCAAGTGCAGCCCCGCACGGTGGGATAATAATCACCACCACGCTAATAATAATTAGGCTAACTGCTTGGATAAATGCGTTCATAAACGGTATCTTTTTCTTCAACATTATTCGTTATCTTTATTAAAGAGTTATCATTTTAAAAATCATTTGACAACTTTTATTTATTTTATTTATTTTCTAAATGTTTATTTCAATAAAAATCAATTAATTACAAACAGAACAACATAATAAACCACCATTTCATGAAAAAACAAACAATCAGACCTGCCGATAATCACATGCTCAGCAATATAAACCAACTCAATATTTCGCGCTTTATCCAATAAAAACATTATTTAATCATTATTTTTTCTCTTTAGTTTCATCACGCATCCAATATTCCAATAAATAAAAAATCATATCAATGCTGATAAAAACGCATTACGAAGCGCTTCGCAAGAAATTAAATAGTTTTTAAATTTGACAATTAAATTGTCGAGTAGCTTCGCAAAAATAAAGTATACAGGATGAAAGTTAACTAATTTCTCACAGAATATTACTCTGTGTATTCAATGAGGAAATTTATGACACTTGCTATCGTTTATACCAGAGCTTCAATTGGAATGGATGCACCACTAGTTACCGTTGAAGCGCATATTAGCAACGGCCTCCCAGGATTAACTTTAGTTGGCTTACCCGAAACTGCGGTAAAAGAAGCGAGAGATAGAGTTCGGAGCGCATTACTTAACAGCGGTTTTGAATACCCAGCTAAAAAAATGACCATTAATTTGGCCCCAGCCGATCTACCGAAAGAAAGCGGCCGTTACGACCTTGCGATTGCTATTGCAATCTTAGCATCATCAGGACAAATCCCACATGACGCATTGAATCAACATGAGTTTTTGGGTGAACTTGCATTATCTGGCTTTATTCGTCATGTAAATGGTTCTATTCCTGCTGCACAAGCCGCGCTCACTCAAAATAGGCTTCTAATTCTTTCCGTTGAAAATCAACATCAATTAAATTTATTGCCTGCTAACAGCGTAAAATTCTCATCAACTTTGCTTGAACTTTGTCATTTTTTACATAAAAAAACAGACTTAGTTAGTAATCAATACTTTTCAAAATCGCCCCATCCTCCTAACTATGAGCATGATATCAATGATATTATTGGTCAAGAACAAGGAAAAAGAGCATTAGAGATTTGTGCCTCTGGAGGTCATAATTTATTACTACTAGGCCCACCAGGTACAGGAAAAACAATGCTAGCTAGTAGATTAATGACTTTATTACCCTCATTAACACCGCAAGAAGCCTTAGAGGTCGCATCACTACATAGTTTAACTCATACTTTAACAGAAGACCCAAACTGGCCAGCAAGGCCATTTAGAAGCCCGCATCACAGCGCATCTGTTGCTGCGCTTATCGGAGGAGGAAGCCTTCCGAAGCCTGGAGAGATATCTCTTGCCCATCATGGTATTTTATTTTTAGACGAATTACCTGAATTTAGCCGCTCAGTACTAGATGCATTACGTGAACCATTAGAATCAAGAAAAGTCATCATTTCCCGAGCAAAAGCGAAGGTTTGTTTCCCCTCTAACTTTCAACTTATCGCAGCATTAAATCCAAGTCCAACAGGGCACTACCAAGGTGAAATAAGTCGCTCTTCTCCAGCCAAGATTTTACGTTATCTTTCTCGTATTTCAGGGCCGTTTCTAGATAGATTCGATATTTCAATTGAACTACCTTTACTTCCTTTAGGCACATTAAGTCATCAAACAAATCAAGGCGAAACAAGTGAACAAATACGCATAAGAGTAATTGCTGCAAGAAATAAACAAATTGAAAGAATAGGAAAAATTAATAGTCAGCTAACATCAAGAGAAACGACAATATTTTGTAAGCTCAGTACAGAAGATGCATTGTTTTTAGAACATGCACTCAATAAACTAGGACTTTCTATACGTGCATGGCATAGGATACTAAGAGTTTCTAGAACTATTGCCGATCTTAATGCATCAACACACATTGAACGGGCACATTTATTGGAAGCGCTAGGCTATAGGGCGATGGATAAGCTATTGCTTCATTTGCAAAAACAAGTAAGCTGAGCAAAATAAGCTGAAAAAGACGACGCATGAGCATCTGGAATAAATAAAGGGACCGAAGTCCCTCTTAATCATTCCGACGTTAAAACTAATCGTCAGAATCGGTATAGTCTTCCGATGGGTCTATCTGTGGTTTACCACCAGATAACGTATGGAAGCGTTTTGGACGATTAATACGACTAGTATATTTTGCCCAAACTTTTTCTTCAGGGGTAGCAGGTTCACGTTCACCGCGACAAACAGCAACGAAAAGTTTCTCTTCATCTGTCTGTGCTGGACGTTTACCTAAATCAAGCTCATTAAAAGCTTGGCCGTGGCGCTCTAACAACTGAGCCTCTTTGATGGTGAAATCACCATGACGAGAAAAACCACGTGGATAATGTTTGTTATCGAAAAAACGATTAGTCGTGATGAAGCTATCTGCCATCTGACACACTCCTAACTTATTACAGTCAACTCTATATGGCGCGGAGTATTAGACAGCATAGACAATCTGTAAAACAAAACATTTAAATCATCACGATAAAAATAATTGGAGATACGCGTGGATAGTGAGTTATTGAAAACTTTTTTAGAAGTCAGTAGAACCAGACACTTCGGTAGAGCCGCAGAATCACTCTATTTGACACAGTCTGCTGTTAGCTTTCGTATCCGCCAATTAGAGACTCAACTTGGCACAAGCTTATTTACGCGACACCGTAATAATATTCGATTAACACCGGCAGGTGAGCGCCTAGTTCCCTATGCCGAATCTTTAATGAATACATGGCTACAAGCTAAAAAAGAAATATCTCACGCATCTCAGCACACTGAGCTTTCAATCGGTGCGACTGCCTCCCTATGGGAAGGTTACCTGACAGACTGGGTTGAAGAGCTTTATAATCAGCATGATGAATTACGATTGGAAGCAAGAGTTTCAACTCGTCAATCACTTGTAAAACAGCTGCACTCAAGAGAATTAGATTTATTAATAGCTACTGAGCCACCTAAAATGGATGAATTTGAAAGCACCATAATCGGTTCAATTGAATTACAATTAATGGCTTCACAAAAAAATATTGCGCTAACCAAATATAATTATATAAAACTTGAATGGGGTGCTGATTTTCATCCTAAAAATGAATCAGTATTAGCACAAGATGATACTCCAGTGATGATCACGACATCTGCTCATATAGCACGTCAATTACTTTCTGTATCGCTCTCAGCGACGTTTTTACCTGAACATTGGATAGTACAATATCCTGGCTTAAAAACGCTCTCAGAAACCGTAATTATTAAGCCGTTATATGCGGTTTGGCTGCAAAAAAATGATCAACAAGCACTCATTAATCAATTAATTAAAGTACCTATAAAAAATGCACAGTTACTAATCGAACCATCCAAAGATGAGTGATCTTTCACTCATTTTCTAGCGGATTGCATAACCATCAACTCAGCAGACACTAATTAACTTTTCACCATGACTTTTTCATACTCTACAGGTGGTTATTGATTATCGGAACCATGCCTACGTTTAATGTTGTAGAAGATCTCGATATATTCAAAAATATCCATACGCCCTTCTTCTTGAGAGAAATAAATCTTTCATTCTCTTTTTCATCAATTGAAAAAACGTTTTGCAACCACGTGTCACGATAATTTCCTCTACAGCTCATACTAACATCCAATCAGTCCTGCTTTAAAAAAGCATTCTAATCATGACTGGCATATTGACTGCCTTGGTCGGAATACACGAGTACATTCTTTAAAAATTTTCAATATCAGTAAATCATGACTAGTATTTTTTATTATTTCTTATAATACAATATATTACAGTTCATATTTTAATGTCTAAAACCATCAGTTCACATCCTAAATCAGTGCATTTTAAAAAATCCACCCCCTATATTTTGATGAATTATAATATTTATTTCAGTCTTAATAACCTCGATCTCAGGGAGATTAATTCTGTCATGTCCATTCAAATATATAGATATAACGAGTAACTATTCAAATAAGCATTATTTAATAAATATATTTCATTAATACTCAGCACAAAGAGCAATAATCTAATAAGTAAGCTAACAATATGTTTTTTTATTGAAAAAGAAATGAGGTAAATAATAGAAGGGTTAATAAAATAAATAACGAGGAAGTAAATTGAATGAAATGAGTAAAATTTAGATAAAGAAAAACCCGATTAATATAATCGGGTTATCAATAGATACTTCTTTTATTATTACTTAATTGGTAACTGGCAGGGGCGGAGAGACTCGAACTCCCAACACCCGGTTTTGGAGACCGGTGCTCTACCAATTGAACTACGCCCCTAAATTAAGTGGCGGAACGGACGGGACTCGAACCCGCGACCCCCTGCGTGACAGGCAGGT
>NZ_JBQDNB010000036.1:0-38549 GCF_052096715.1 Providencia sp. | reverse complement strand
TCCTCGATATATCTTCATTCGCCGCCTAACTACAACCCGAACTACAGTCCGAATTATTTAGGGGGAATGTTGATATTTGCTCAGAACTTATAGGGAGACGTTGGTATCATTCAGCTATTCGAGTCACGTACTATTGTATGCTCCTCGATATATCTTCATTCTCCGCCTAACTATAGCCCGAACTACAGTCCGAATTATTTAGAGGGATGCGGATATTTTACTAACTTATAAGGGGATGGTATCGCTCAACTATGTCGATCAGCTCATTTTCGTTAAATACACATTATTCGATATGTATTTTATTAAAACTGGTCTACAGTTTAACTTATTTGGTGATTTCCAATAATTTGGCGTAAATAAAGGTAAATCTTTAGCAATCTCTTTAGGTTCGCTCTAGAATTGGGCTATTAATATGTTATTGAGCAATAAAGAAAGGGACCTTGAATGTTAAAACGAATTTTTGTGCCTTTATTGGCTATCTGTGCAATGAGCGCATCGACTCTTGCATTATCTGCGGGTGAAACTTATGTTAAATTAGTGACATCAGCAGGGAATATCGAATTAGAACTGAATAGTAAAAAAGCCCCTGCAACGACAGAAAATTTCGTTCAATATATCAATGAAGGTTATTACAATGGAACGACCTTCCACCGTGTAATTCCTGGGTTTATGATCCAAGGTGGCGGTTTTGATAAAGATTTACAGCAAAAGCAAACTCGTGCCCCGGTTAAAAATGAAGCAGATAATGGCTTGCGCAATTTACGTGGGACTATCTCAATGGCACGAACAGCGAATAAAGATAGTGCAACAAGCCAGTTCTTTATTAATATTGCAGATAACGCCTTTTTAGATCATGGTCAACGTGATTTTGGATATGCCGTTTTTGGTAAAGTGGTCAAAGGAATGGACGTTGTAGATAAAATCTCTAAAGTAAAAACAGAGAATGTCGGTCCTTATCAAAATGTTCCAGTTGAACCTATTACGATCCTCTCAGCTGAAGTCATTAAAAAACCATAAATAAATTTAGAGTAGTGGATAAATTACATTTTTATTTATCCACTATTGTTTTACTCCTCATGTTTATTTCACCTAATATAAAGGTCGATATTTTAAAACGAATATCTCTTTTCTATTGATTAATTTCCAACTCACCCCTTTGATAATGATTATTTGTTATCATTATGTAAATACAATTCCATGATTTTTATATGGAAATTTCTGTAGTTAAAAATAATTAGTTGACCAAAATGGGCTATTTTCTTGCTAAGGCTGTGCTATGATAGCCGCCCCTTGCAAAAAATTATGGCTTTTTAAGCATCATTCTGATTGCTAAGATGGATGATTCATGCATTGGGCTATAATATATAATGATAAAAATCAGTCGGATAGGCTACTATGCTTCTACTTATTGATAATTACGATTCATTTACTTACAACCTATACCAATATTTTCGTGAATTGGGTACTGAAGTTGTAGTGAAACGTAATGATGAAATTACCATTGATGAAATTGAACAGCTTTCACCTACACATCTTGTGATATCGCCAGGCCCTTGCACGCCTGATGAAGCAGGGATCTCTCTTGAGGCCATCAAATATTTTGCGGGTAAACTGCCTATTTTGGGCATTTGCCTTGGACACCAAGCGATTGGCCAAGCATTTGGTGCGTCTGTGGTTAAGGCGCGAGAAATTATGCATGGTAAAACTTCTGCTATTCACCATAACCATCAAGGTGTATTTAAAGGGTTAAATCGTCCTTTAACAGTGACTCGCTACCATTCTTTAGTGATTGCGGCTGAAACATTACCTGTTTCTTTTGATGTTTCCGCATGGTCGCTAAATAACGGTGATGTGGATGAAATTATGGGAATACGCCATAAAACGCTACCAATTGAAGGCGTTCAATTCCATCCTGAAAGTATCCTTAGTGAACAAGGGCATGAGCTGTTAAATAATTTTTTAAAGTATTAACCTCTGCTGCCGCTATCGTTTAGAAATTAATTATGCATATTTCACCTATTGCTATTGCTCTTTTTTGATTTTTTATTCATATTTAATGCTTATATTTTCATTTAGGCATTAGGTAAAGAGCAGGTGAGGAATATGACACAACCACAAGCAGTGAATCGGCAGACTTTCGACCAAGTCATATTGCCTATATTTTCTCCGGCTGAGTTTATCCCTGTAAAGGGTGAGGGCAGTCGCGTTTGGGATCAGCAAGGCAAAGAATACATTGATTTTGCAGGTGGAATTGCAGTCTTAGCACTAGGCCATTGCCATCCTGCGTTGGTGTCTGCGGTTTGCGAACAAAGTGAAAAACTTTGGCATGTCAGTAATATTTTCACCAATGAACAAACTCTGAGATTGGCGCAAAAATTAATTAATGCGACATTTGCCGATCGTGCATTTTTTGTTAACTCTGGCTCTGAAGCCAATGAAGCTGCCTTCAAATTAGCGCGTCGTTACGCAATTACTCAATATAATCCGTATAAAACAAAAATTATTGCTTTTAAGCAGGCTTTTCATGGTCGAACGTTATTTACTGTTTCCGTAGGGGGACAGGCTAAATACGCAGATGGCTTTGGTCCAAAGCCGGCTGATATTATTCACGTCCCTTTTAATGACTTAGCGGCAGTGAAAGCAGTTATTGATGAAAATACCTGTGCTGTGGTTTTAGAACCGATACAAGGAGAGGGGGGCATTACTGCGGCGACAATGGAATTTATGCAAGGAGTGCGTAAACTGTGTGATGAAAATAACGCTTTGCTTATTTTTGATGAAGTGCAAAGTGGTATGGGGCGTACAGGTAAGTTATTTTCTTATATGCACTATGATGTAGTTCCCGATATTTTAACTACTGCAAAAGCACTGGGTGGTGGCTTCCCTATTAGTGCGATGATCACCACGAAAGACATTGCTCAAACCATGGAAGTCGGTGCCCATGGTACAACTTATGGTGGTAATCCGCTCGCCTGTGCGGTGGGTAATGCAGCTTTTGATATTATTAATACTGATGAAGTGTTAAATGGCGTGCAACAACGTCATGATTTGTTTGTTTCTCATCTAAATAAGTTGAATGACAAATATAATATTTTTGCTGAAATAAGAGGAATGGGGCTATTAATTGGTGCTGAACTTAAAGGTCAATTGCTCAATCGTTCGAAAGATGTCATGCAAGCTTGTGCAGTAGAAGGCTTGATGATGTTAAATGCAGGGCCAAACGTATTACGTTTCACCCCATCATTGATTATTTCAGAAGAAGAAATTAATAGCGGTATGATAAAGCTAGAAGCAGCGATTGGGAAATTATTGAGCTAACGATTTATTGATAAATTGCAGAGGCATTTATGTCTCTGCAATTTGGTTTATTATCGAGCTTGGTAACATCTACCTTTAATACTGTGGTGGCTATACAGAATTATTTATGACGTTTAAGTTTTTGAATGATATTACTTGAATACAACTCTTCCTGTTTTATATCTTGAGTTAATTTTTTTATCTCACTAAGTGTTTTATCTGCCTTTTTTTCTATTTCAATTAAGTTTGTTGTATCTATTTTTTTATTATTAGTTAGTGGTTTATTTTGGATTGTGGGCTGTTGGTTTAATTTTGAGTTTTTACGTTGAGATAAGCGAGTATTAGATTCTTGCTGGTTTTTGAATGTTATGCTTCTTTTTTTAATATTATTTTCTGGTAATATATTTTTTTCATTTTTTGATAGAATACTCGTAGGATGTTTTTGTTTATTTATTGATATCTCTTTTAATGGGGTATCCATTATTACAATGTTTTTACCATTGATTTTTTTTATTTTTCCTAGATTAGTATTATTAGCTGTATTAAGTTTATTCATTGAGCCTGTAAGTAATGGGATCTTACTTTCATTAGAAGAGTTAAGTGTTTTTGGCATCGTGAATTTTTTTTTGATTTGTTCTTTTTCATCTATTGAGAGTTTTATTTTTTTAGGTATTTTACTTTTTAAAATAATAGTATTATTTTCTTTTTTTGTTTTTAACTGAGTATCTATTTCTTTTTCTGGGTTTTCATTATTAATAGATGTTGAGTCATTAGCATCATTAGCAGTTAATGTATAAAAGTTAGGGTTATACCTCAATAAATTTGAATTTATGAAAGTTGGTTCATAATCAATATTTAATTCATTGTCTACTGGTTTATTTTTAAACGTCAAATGGTCATCATAGCCAGAGTCCCAAGTTAGAGATTTGTTTTTATTTATAAAATCTTTCCCTTCAAACTTTTTATAGGCCTCATTAAAGTTAATTGGTTTTTTATCAATTAACCTTCTGTTGTTATTATGTCCATTTATATCTTTTTTAGTAATGAATGGGCTAGTTGGAATTTTTCCATTTTGACTTAAATTCATGAATTTTGATTGTGATGCTTTAAAGTCAATGGAATCAATAATTACATTTTTATTCCTTTTTTGTCTGCGTACTGAGTTTTCATAACTACAGGGAATTGTTTTTTTCTCTATTAACGGGTTTGATTTCTGTGAGGGTGTGACGCTATTTATTTCTTCATAAGTAGATGAATGATTATTTGATTGAATACTTGTGTTGGATGCTGTTCCAGTGTTTTTTGAAGTATTTAAATTCTCATTATATCTGTTGAGGTTATTTATATTTATAATCATATATTTTCCAGTAATCTATTAGTTAATTAGTTATGCTAATTATAGATAAGGTAAAGACTTTGATGATATAAATAAACGATTATTTATTTCTATGTGTATTTACTATCCCTAATATATTATCTGAATAATATTATTTCTATATGTATTTACTATGTCTAATGCGCCGTGTAAATAGTATAACGAAATAATATTGATTTTATTTATACTCTTTAATTTAGGTATTTTTTTCATTCTAAAAAACAACCTTATATCAGTGATATAAGGTTGTTTTTAAATAGTAGCCTAGCCAATCAAGCTAGGCCAGAATATAAATTATCGAGTCCCGTAGACGACTATCGTTTTACCATGTGCAGATATCAGATTTTGATCTTCTAGCATTTTTAGGATACGACCGACAGTTTCACGTGAACAACCTACTATTTGACCAATTTCCTGACGTGTAATTTTGATTTGCATTCCGTCTGGGTGAGTCATAGCATCTGGTTGTTTGGCTAAATTTAACAGTGTTTGAGCAATACGTCCGGTGACATCTAGAAAAGCGAGGTTACCCACTTTTTCAGAAGTCGTTTGTAGGCGACTTGCCATTTGTGCAGAAAGGCGCATAAGGATATCAGGGTTAACCTGAATCAGTTGGCGGAATTTTTTATAAGATATTTCAGCGACTTCGCAGGCTACTTTTGCACGAACCCACGCTGTACGCTCTTGACCTTCTTCGAATAACCCAAGCTCACCAATGAAATCTCCTTGATTTAGGTAGGAGAGAATCATTTCTTTGCCTTCTTCATCTTTGATTAAAACAGCCACTGAACCTTTCACGATATAGTAAAGGGTTTCTGCTTTTTCACCTTGATGGATCAGTGTGCTTTTTGATGGATACTTATGAATATGGCAGTGTGACAAAAACCATTCAAGAGTAGGGTCTGTTTGTGGCTTGCCGAGAACCATTAGCGTTATCCTCTGTATGTTATTGCAGCCATTCAAAAAAGCGTGCTAGAAGGGCTGTCTTTAAAGTCACTAGCTTAGCATATTAGTTTACCTTATCTACTCTAATTAATACATGCAGCAGATATGAAGTAAGTTAATATCGACACTATAATATGATCAATTAAAACGTTGAGTCTTGATCTTAATCCTATCAACTAAGTATTGTTTGTAGCACATTCAATCCAGAAAGTCTCGCCTGTATCGCTTCAGCTAAATAAAGCTGATGTAATATTGGCTATATCTATGGAACAATGTGTTTCTGAAGATTATTTTTTCAAGGGGAATAACAATGGAAGCAAGAGTTAAATGGGTTGAAGGACTCTCTTTTTTAGGTGAGTCAGCATCTGGGCATCAAGTGATGATGGATGGAAATGCAGGTGACAAAGCGCCTAGCCCAATGGAAATGGTATTAATGGCCGCTGGAGGCTGTAGTGCAATTGATGTCGTTTCTATCTTACAAAAAGGCCGTAATGATATTATGGATTGTGAGGTGAAATTAACTTCGCAGCGTCGCGATGAAGCACCTCGTTATTTTACTCACATTAACTTGCACTTTATTGTAACAGGTCATGAATTAACAGAAAAAGCGGTTGAGCGCGCGGTTCAACTTTCGGCGGAAAAATATTGTTCAGTGGCGTTGATGTTAGAAAAAGCGGTTGAAGTGACACACAGCTTTGAAATTAAAAACTAATAATAAGTTTAATTTTTGCCTATTTATTTTAATAACTGATGCTTGTTTTATTTATTGGTAAGCATCAGTTATTTAGAACAGTGATAAGTTAATCTTGTTTTTGTGTAATTAACTTTTCAACTAATGGGGTCATAATTAGTTCCATGGCTAAGCCAAGTTTGCCACCGGGCACGACAATGGTATTTATTGCCGAAATAAATGAGCCGCTTATCATTGATAATAAATAGGGGAAATCAATCTGTTTGAGTCCGCGAAAACGGATCACAATAAAACTTTCATCTTGTGACGGAATCGCTTTGGCTGAAAATGGGTTAGAGGTATCGACGGTAGGGACTCGTTGGAAATTGATATGAGTGCGTGAAAATTGAGGCGTAATATAATTAATATAGTCTCCCATCGAGCGAACAACCGAGTCCATGACCGCTTCTCGAGAATGCCCACGTTCTGTTGTATCGCGGATTAATTTTTGAATCCATTCCAAATTCACAATAGGCACAACACCGACAAGCAAATCGACGTGCTGGGCGACATCGTGCTCTGGCGTGACTATTCCACCATGTAATCCCTCGTAGAATAAAACATCTGTGTTCTCAGTGAAAGGCTCCCAAGGTGTGAATATACCCGGTTGTAGGCCATAAGGAACTGCCTCATCGTAAGTGTGGAGATATTTACGCGATTGTCCGTGTCCTGTCTGACTATAATCGACTAAAGTTTGCTCTAAGAGTGCGAAGTCATTGGCTTCTGGACCAAAGTAGCTAATGTGACGCCCTTGCTCTCTGGCCTTGCGGATTGCCATATCCATTTCAGGTCGGGTATAGCGATGAAAGCTATCGCCTTCAAGTGTTGCGGGCTGAATGTTTAATTGATGGAAGATTTTACGAAAAGCTTGGCTGGTTGATGTTGTTCCAGCACCACTTGAACCGGTAACTGCGATAATTGGATGCTTTTTCGACATAGTGGTCTCCCTGCGTTGCGCTTTTGGCCACTATTTTAATAAACAGCGAACGAAGCGGGTTTACGGGCGGAATTGGTTGTTAGGCATGAAGTTAATTGATTCATGCAGTTCAGACCAGACTAGCACAATTTCGCCAGAAACTAACTGGCGTTTCACATCATCAACCTTATCTTGCAAGCTTTTTTCATGGCTTCCGTAATCAGTGCCTTCGCGTAACACATAGCTTTCTATTAGGTTATCAAGTGTTTCGGGGGCTAACTCTTGCCAAGGGATTAACATTGTTTTTTCTCATTTAAATAGGGTGCTAACCACTGCGGAATTCGTGTTTCTAACCACATTTGTGGCTTTCTAAAACTACCACCAACAAAACCAACATGGCCACCGTGTTCTGTCATTTGGTATTCAATGTTATGGGGTAAATGACTTAAATCAGGCACAACTTCGGGAGCCATAAATGGGTCGTCTTTAGCATGAATAATCAGCGTTGGTTTGGTGATTTGCGACAATTTTGGTAATGCGCTGCATTTTTGATAGTAATCCGTTGCATCATCAAATCCATGAATGCGTGCAGTAATGACATCATCGAACTCACGAATGCGTTTGAGTTGTTTCAGTTGCAATAAATTCAATGGTAAAGACCCCGGATAGCGCACCAATTTACGCGTTGCATTGCGTTTCAAACCATTCAATAAATAGCGCTGATAAAACTGTGAGAGACCTTTTTCCATGCGTAAAGAGCAGGCTTCTAGCATTAATGGTGCGGAGACAACTACCGCGGCGTCAAGGTCAGCATTCTCACCATTTTCAGCGAGATAACAGGCTAGCATGTTGCCCCCAAGCGAGTAACCGACCGCCGCTGTTGGCACATTGCCCCAAGTTTGTTTTAACCAATGTAAGAAATAGCGTGCATCACTGGTTTCACCTGAATGATAAATTCGGCTTTGACGATTAGGTTCACCACTACAACCTCGAAAGTGCATAACAACACCAAGCCAGCCTTGTTTTTGCGCACTTTCAAGCATTCCGTGTGCATAAGGGCTTTTAAAATTCCCTTCTAGGCCGTGAAAAATAACTAAGCGGGGCTTATGGCTTGCCAGCTCAGGTTTTTCACTCCAAGCGAGATCGATAAAATCGCCATCGGGCAATTCTAGTCGTTGCCAAGTCGGTTTGATTTTCGGCGTTCGACGAAAAATCCTTGGCAATAAGGTTTGGAGATGTGGATTTTTAGCCCAATTGATAGGACGGAAATTTTCTGACATAGCCTTATTTAATTTCTTAGAACTCTTGTGAGGCACATAACATACTGTTATTTTTTTGTGATGCAAGTGTGCAAGTTTAAGTTGAGGATTAGATTATAAATGACACTGGGGCTTATTTTTTCTCTTTTTACGTTTTTATTCATTGCGGCGGTGACACCCGGCCCTAACAATATGTTATTAACATCCAGTGCTGCCAATTCGGGTTTTCGTCGTAGTATCGCATTATTGCTAGGAATTATGCTTGGCATGCAATCCATACTTTATTTGTCTGCATTTGGTATTGCAGCGCTTTTGCTGTTATATCCAGCCATTCATGTGATATTAAAAGTAGCTGGTAGCATTTATTTGTTATGGCTAGCATGGAAAACAGCAACTGCGAATTATGCACCACTTAAGACAAATAGCGAAGCAGTAAAAAGCGTAACTTGGTATCAAGGGGGATTATTGCAGTTTTTAAACCCAAAAGCATGGATGATGGGTTTAGGCGCAGTGGGGAGTTTCAGCTTACCGGGGGAGCTTTTTACTGAGTCAATTATCATAATGAGTATTGCATTTATTATTGTAAATTTTGTTGCTGGACTGATATGGATGGGGTTTGGTTCTTTAATTGGACTGTTTTTACGCAGTCGCCGTGCATGGTTTATTTTTAATTTGGTGATGGGATTATTAACTGCACTGTGTGTTCCGTTGATTTGGTTGGAATAGAATGGTAACAGTAGGCTGAAATATACCTAAGTCATTATGCGGTCAATGTGAATGAATAAAACCTAAAAAGGCAGCGTAATAGCTGCCTTTAGTTAAAAACATTTTACGAATTAATCTAAATCGATATTCTTACTACCAAATAAATAAGTGAATAAAAATCCGCAGGCATAGGCCACTAAAATACCGCCAACATAGACTGCCATACCTGCAAGCACACCTTGTGCTGAAGTCATTAATGGAATTGCAATCAGTCCAGAAGGGCCAAATATAGTGTTAAGCCCAACAGGTAAGCCCATCCAAGCAATTAAACCGATAAAGAAACCACCGGCAGCACCACCTAAACACGCTGTGATAAATGGTTTAACACGAGGCAATGTAACACCATAAATTAATGGTTCACCAATACCTAAGAACCCTGGGAAAAGTGCACCACTAATTTGGCTGCGGATCACTGAGCCTTTTTTAGCTTTCATATAAAGCGCAAGTGCAGCGCCTACTTGCCCAGCACCTGCCATGGCAAGTATCGGGAATAGTGAGTTAAACCCTTGGGTTTCGACAAGCGCTACATAGACAGGGATAAAACCTTGGTGAACACCAAACATTACTGCAATTAAGAACAAACCAGCAAGAAGTGCAGTACCTATTGGATTACCATTTAAATGCATGAATAGCCATGACATGCCGTTAAATAACCAAACACCAATTGGCATGATGAAAATAAATGTCGCGGCTCCAACTATTAGTAATGTAATAGTTGATGTCAGAATAATATCAAGATTAGCTGGGATAATTTTACGTACTTGTTTTTCAACCCAAGCGCCGAAAATACAGGCAATCAAAATACCAATAATGTTGCCTCTTGGGTCGATATACCAGCCAAAGAAGTCTGTCATACCGGAGTAGAAGCCTTTAGTTGCAGCTGGGTCATAACCTAACAGAAATAATGCGGCAATAATGGCACCATTAACACCGCTACCACCAAAAGCTTTTTGTGCATTATAGCCAATGAGAATACCCATAAAGGTAAACAATCCCTTCCCGAATACGGCCATATAAGCGATTAAACTTTTTAGCCAACCAAGTTGTTGGGAGTCGGGCGGAAATAGATTCTCATTTGCGAGGAGCAAGCTTAACAGCGAAGCGAGTCCCATAAGCAAACCTGCGCCGATAAAACCGGGGATCAATGGCGTAAAAATAGTCGCAAATTTGGATAGAAAACGATGAACTGCACTTGTTTGTTTCTTTTTTAATTGTTGTTTGTTTGCTGAGGCTATCTCATTAAGATCTTGTGTTGGAGCTGACGATGCGATATCTGCATCTTCATCATTTTCAATAATATGATTCATTAGGTCAGCGGCAGTTTGTGCTTTTCCTGGGCCGAGTACGATTTGTAATTGCTCATCACTTTCAATTACACCGAGTACACCAGGAACCTGTTTTATTGCAGCTTTATCGACAAGTTGGTCATTGTTTAATGTCAAACGTAAGCGAGTCATGCAATTACCGCATTGCTTGATATTATGACTACCGCCAACTAGTTGCAGGATCTGCAGCATCATTTCTTTTGTTATTTTAGCCATGCTTTTTATCTCATCTCATTGCGCACGTTAGGCGGTGGATTTAGCAATATTGAGTGCAGTACGAATAAAACCTTTGTTGTTACTGAGCAATTGGCGTGCCTCATCTGCATTTAAGCCTGATAAGATCATTAAAATTGCTGTTTTACAGTGTCTATCACATTGTTGTAATGCAGATTCAGCGGCTTCTCTATCACATTCAGTTGCCTCCATCACAATCTTAGTTTGTCTCTCAATTAATTTGGCATTAGTGGCTTCAACATCAACCATCAAATTACCAAATACTTTTCCAATGCGGATCATGGCACCGGTAGTAATCATGTTCAGTACCAATTTTTGTGCGGTGCCGGCTTTCATTCGTGATGAACCTGTGACAACTTCAGCACCAACTACCGGTGTAATGGCGATATCTGCGGCATTAGAAACCGGACTGTTTGGATTACAACTAATTGATGCAGTGATTGCGCCAATTGAGCGAGCGTAGGCCATAGCGCCTAAAACATAAGGTGTGCGCCCACTTGCGGCAATGCCGACTAAAATATCTTTATTGCTAAAATGGATATCTTTTAGGTCTTGCACGCCCATTTCGGGTTTATCTTCGGCATTTTCTACAGCACGAAAAATAGCTTGATGACCACCTGCGATTAAACCAATGACTTGTTCATGAGGCGTACCAAACGTTGGTGGGCACTCACTCGCATCTAATATACCTAAACGACCAGAAGTACCAGCACCTGAATAAATTAGTCTGCCACCGCTTAAAAAGGCGTCGGCGACTTTATCAACGAGCTGAGCAATTTCAGGTAATACTTTTTCAACGGCGAGAGGAACTTGCTTATCTTCATTATTGATAACTTGCAGCATCTCAAGAGTGGAAAGTTGGTCAATATTGGTGCTCGCCTGATTACGGCTCTCAGTTACCATTTTACTTAAATCAATGGTCATAAAAAATTGCTCCTAAATCTATTAATGTGGCAATATTAAGGAATTATTTATTCCTTTGGTGTGATTTCGATCACGGTGCTATCTATTCTGATTTGTCAGTATGGAAGAATATTTTTTAAATAGTAATGGTGATTTTTTTTATTACTTATTGAATATGAATGATTTTAAATAAGTAATGAGCTTGTTATTAAAGGAATAATTTATTTTTTATTTTCAACAATAATTATGTATAAACAATAAGGAGCTTGAATGACATTACTCGATACCATTACTTACTTATTGCCGCGATTAGCTGAAAATCAGCGTAAAATTGCACAATTTATTATTGAGAAACCAGAAGAAGTCTTGAATTTGTCGTCACAACAATTGGCAGAGATACTGGATATCAGTCAGTCTGCTATTGTTAAGTTTAGTCAAAAAGTTGGGGTGAAGGGATATCCTGCACTTAAACTTGCACTCAGCGAGATTATTGGTCGCCAACAACTAAATGAAGCTAATCCTCATATCGCGTTACATAATCGAATTGCACAAGAAGATAATTTGATGGTGGTGGCACAAAAACTGGCAATGGAAAAAAATCATTCCATTACAGAAACCACAAAGCACATTGATTTTAAACAGTTCGAAAAGATTGTAGATATCATTGATAAATCAAACAGAGTTCAAATTGTTGGTATTGGTGGATCAGGACTAACAGCAAAAGATTTGAGTTATAAATTACAAAAAATAGGTATTACCACATTAGTTGAATCTGACCATCACGTCCAAATCGCGGCAGCCTTGACGTTAAATCCAAATGATACACAAATTGTTATTTCTTTTTCAGGTAAACGTAAAGACATGCTAACAGCGGCAAATATTGCGCGTAAGCAAGGTGCTTGCGTGGTGGCGATTACTCGCTCTCGTCAGTCTCCGCTTGCACAATTATCTGATTATATTTTAGAAAGTATTGCCGAAGAAAATGAATGGCGCAGTTCGTCTATCTCGTCGAGAACGGCACAAAATACCTTAACTGACTTACTATTTATGGCGTTATTACAAAGACGTGAAGCTAAAGCGAAATCATTAGTGATGAATGCTAGGATTGTGATTAATCGATTAGATGAATAGGTTTGCTATAAAATAATGTGCTATATCTGGCTTATGACGACTTATAATTTTGCAAAATAACCTTACTTACGTTAATACTGATACGGTAAGGATTTAAATTTCAAATAGTTAAATGAGGAATGATTAATGCGAGCACTGATAGTCTATACGGAACTAACGGATGATGATTCTGTTATTAGCCATGCGGTTGCAAGACTCGCTAGCGAATTAAATGATGAACATGTGGAAACCGTTATCATTCGAGATTTTGAAGATGGGCTCGCTTATATTCGCTCAAATACCAGTATTGATTGCTTATTATATGGACGAGATATGTCCGATAAAGGCGAGCAAGTTCAAGCTAATCAGTTAATTACTCAATTACATCGCAGACAAGAAGATGTTCCGGTATTTTTACTGAGCGACCGTGAAGAAGCTTTGGTGGCTTTTGACCGCAAAATGATGGAACAAGTTGATGAATTTGCATGGATTTTAGAAGATTCTGCCGATTTTATTGCAGGCCGCGTTCTGGCCGCTATTCAGCGTTACCGCGCTCAATTATTACCACCATTAATGAAAAGTTTGATTAAATATAGTGATGTTCATGAGTATTCGTGGGCAGCACCCGGTCATCAGGGCGGGGTTGGATTTACTAAAACGCCAGCAGGCCGTATTTATCATGATTTTTTTGGTGAAAATTTATTTCGCACTGATATTGGTATAGAACGTGTTGCGGTTGGTTCACTGCTCGATCATACCGGTGCTTTTGGTGAGTGTGAAAAAAATGCTGCGCGTATTTTCGGGGCTGATCAATCTTATTCAGTCGTTGTGGGTACATCGGGTTCTAATCGAACTATCATGCAAGCCTGTATGACCGATGATGATGTGGTGATCATTGACCGTAATTGTCATAAATCTATTGAACAAGGGCTAATTTTAACTGGGGCAAAACCAGTTTATATGATCCCAAGCCGTAATCGATACGGAATTATTGGCCCGATTTACCCACAAGAAATGTCTCCTGAATCGATCGCAGCTAAAATTGCACAAAACCCGTTAACCGCAGATAAGCTCGGACAGAAACCCGCTTATAGTGTAGTGACAAACTGTACCTATGACGGAGTTTGCTATAACGCATGTAAAGTGCAAAATTTGCTAGATAAATCATTGGATAGAATTCATTTCGATGAAGCATGGTACGGTTACGCACGCTTTAATCCTATTTATCACGATCATTTTGCAATGCGAGATGAAGCTCGAAGTGATGATGAACCCACTATTTTCGCCACTCACTCTACTCATAAACTATTGAATGCATTATCACAAGCTTCTTTTATTCATGTAAGAAATGGCCGTAACGCGATAGATTTCAATCGATTTAATCAAGCCTACCATATGCATGCAACCACTTCTCCGCTGTATGCTATTTGCGCGTCAAATGATATCGCGGCAGATATGATGGACGGTAATAGTGGGCGTTCACTTACGGATGAAGTAATTCGTGAATCTATCGATTTTCGCCAATCTTTGGCCTATTTATATAAAGAATTTATCAATGATGATGAATGGTTTTTTAAACCATGGAATCAAGAAATGGTGAAAGACCCAGCAACGGGAAAACGTTATGCATTTGAAGATGCACCTGTTGAATTATTGATGAAAGAGCAAAGTTGTTGGGTGATGGATCCTGCTGATAAATGGCATGGTTTTAAAGATATTCCGGCTAACTGGGCGATGCTAGACCCCATAAAAGTGAGTATCTTATCTCCAGGAATGGGTGATGATGGTAAATTATTAGACACTGGCGTTCCTGCTGCATTAGTTACTGCGTGGCTTAATCATTATGGTATTGTTCCGACCCGTACTACTGATTTTCAAATTATGTTTTTATTTTCAATGGGGATCACCAAAGGTAAATGGGGCACCTTGGTCAATGCGTTGCTATCGTTTAAACGTAATTATGATAACAATACACCATTGAAAAAAGTATTACCTGAAGTGGTTGAGAGTGCTGTTGAAGTCTATGGTGAAATGGGGTTACGTGATCTTGGCGATAAAATGTTCGCTTACTTACAAAAAAATAACCCCGGTAGCCAATTGAACCAAGCTTATTCTGAATTACCGCCAGTGATGATGAGTCCCCGAGCCGCTTATCAAGAAATTGTGGCTAATCGTGTCGAAGCAGTTCCTTTAGACAAACTTGCGGGGAGAACTGCTGCAAACTCAATTATTCCCTATCCACCGGGTATTCCAATGTTGTTATCAGGTGAAAGTTTTGGTGATAAACATAGCCCACATATTGGCTATTTACGTAGCCTTCAGGCTTGGGATAGTGAATTCCCAGGTTTTGAACATGAAACCGAAGGCACTGAAATAATTGATGGGATGTACTATGTGATGTGCGTTAAGACGGCTAGCGAATAGAATAAAAAGAGCCAGATCAATTTGCTCTGGCTCTTTAATTAGTTAAGCATTAGTATCGAAGCTCGTCGTCATTTCCTCGAGCTGCTCTTGTAACTCCATCCATTCCATTTCTACTTCTTCAAGTGCAGATTTATGTTCAATTTGTTTTTTCAAACAATCTGCTAGTTCTGTTTTTTTAGCTTGTTCATAAATGGTGGCATCAGAAAGCTGACTTTCTAATTCAGCGAGAACAGCTGAATGTTTTTCCATTTTCTTTTCAAGCTCAGTCACTTTTTTACGAATAGGTTGAGTGGCTTGACGGAATTCAGCTTCGCGACGTTTCTGATCTTTTTTATCTTGAGCCGTCACAGTCGAAACACTTACGGGTTTATCTTTATCTTGAATATCACGGGCTTGCTGAAGGTCTATTTTATTTTGTTCCGCGAGCCACTGCTGGTAATCTTCTAAATCACCATCAAATTGCTCAACCATACCACCGTGAACTAAATAGAACTCATCCGTGGTTGAGCGCAATAGATGCCTATCATGAGATACCACAACCAAAGCACCCTCAAAATCCATCAAGGCCTCGGTAAGTGCCTGACGCATTTCTAAATCTAAGTGGTTAGTTGGTTCATCGAGTAACAGTAAATTTGGTCGCTGCCAAACTACAAGTGCCAAAACTAAACGTGCTTTTTCACCACCGGAAAAACGTAGAGTCGGATCGGTAACTTGGTCGCCCTTAAAACCGAATCCGCCTAAATAATCACGCAACTGCTGCTCTGTTTCTTTTGGCGCTAATCTGGCAAGGTGCTGCAAAGGTGACTCTTCAGGATGCAAATATTCAAGTTGGTGCTGGGCGAAATAGCCTAGTTTAATGCCTTTTGCTAGGGAGACAACGCCGTGTAATGGCTGTAAATCACCGGCAAGCAGTTTTATTAGCGTTGATTTACCGGCACCATTTCGTCCGAGTAAACCAATACGAGAGCCCGGTACTAAATTTAATTTTATCGAATCTAATATTATTTTCTCACCATAACCGGCACTGACTTTCTCCATTTTTAGTAATGGATTAGGCAAGCTTTCTGGTTTTCGAAAGGTAAAATGAAATGGATTATCCACAAGCGCAGGGGAAACCATCTCCATTTTTTCGAGCATTTTGATTCGACTTTGTGCTTGTTTTGCTTTGGTCGCTTGAGCTCTAAAACGGTCAATATAGCTTTGTAAGTGCGCAGCTTTAGTTTGTTGGCTTTCATACAAAGCTTGCTGTTGAGATAACTTGGTCGCACGCTGGCGTTCAAACGAAGAATAATTGCCCGTATATTCGAACATACTTTCTTGCTCAATGTGCAGCACTTTATCAATAATAGGATCAAGAAAATCCCTATCATGAGAAATTAGAATCAACGTACCTGTATAGCTTTTTAACCATTTTTCAAGCCAAATTACGGCATCTAAATCAAGGTGGTTAGTAGGTTCATCGAGTAACAATAAATCAGAGCGACACAATAGGGCTTGCGCAAGGTTCAAACGCATGCGCCATCCACCAGAGAATGACTTAACGGGTGATTCTAATTGTGCTTGGCTAAAACCCAGACCATGCAGCAAGCTTGATGCTCTTGAACGGATTGTCCACGCATCAATGGCATCTAGTTGACCATGAACAGTTGCAATGGCATGGCCATCATTTTTTTCATTGGCCTGCTGTAGTTTTTTCTCAAGTGAACGATATTCGCGATCGCCATCGATAACATACTCGAGGGCGGGAACATCAAGTGCTGGGGTTTCTTGATTAACCCAAGCTAATGACCACGTGCTAGGGAAGGTTGCAGAACCCGCTTCAGCTTGTAATTCGCCTTTTAAAAGCGCAAGCAGTGTCGATTTTCCGCAGCCGTTTTTACCAACTAACCCGACCTTTTGACCCGGATTGATAGTCGCGGTTGCATTGTCCAGCAGAACACGTACACCTCGGCGAATTTGTAGTGAAGAGAAAACAATCATAGCAACCGTCTATTGAAAATATGTTAAATTAAATAATGAATACCCTCAAAATATCAGGTGCGAGTTGAAAAGCAAATCACCTAAATTTATTGAGCGTAAAACTGAATATGTTTAGCAGGCTGCATGGTAACGGAAAATGATCCGTCTGACACGCCTTTGAGGAGGGAAAGATGTCAAATCCGCCGAAAGTATTGGTGGTCTACGCTCACCCAGACTCTGATGAGTCTGTTGCAAATCGAGCATTACTGGATTCCTTGAGCGGTCTTGACCACGTGACTGTTCATGATTTATATGCAATTTATCCTGATTATTTTATTGATGTTACCGCTGAGCAAAAGCTTCTTTGCTTGCACGACGTGATTGTTTTTCAACATCCTCTCTATACTTATAGTTGTCCTGCTCTTTTAAAAGAGTGGTTTGACCGGGTATTAACTCGTCGTTTTGCGACCGATATGGGGTATCAAAAATTAAAAGGCAAATATTGGCGTTCTATTATTACGACGGGTGAATCCCAAGATGCTTATCAGCACGATGGTTTTAATCGATACCCATTAACTGAAATACTGCGCCCATTTGAATTAACCGCAGCAATGTGTGATATGCAATGGTTAGAGCCCAATATTATTTATGCCGCGCGCAGACAGTCTACAGCGCATTTTCAGCAGCACATTGACGGCTATCGCCAATGGATGCAGCAACCGTTAAGCCCTGGGGGATTGTCCTGATGGAACAACTGAATTTATTTGAATCCATCATTTTATTTCTTTGTGCGGGCGTGGTGATGGTGCCCATCGCCCAGAAAATCCGTTTGGGAGCGGTACTGGGTTATTTACTTGCTGGTATTGTGATTGGTCCGTTTGTTCTTGGCTTTATTCATAACGTTGATGATATTTTGCATTTCTCCGAGATGGGTGTAGTTTTTCTGATGTTTTTGATTGGGTTAGAACTTAAACCGTCTAAACTTTGGGAACTCAGACGCTCCATTTTCGGTGTGGGTACGGCTCAAGTGGTAGTCACTGCTGCAATCATGGCCGGGTTATTATTGTTGGCTAAATTTTCATGGCAAGCTGCGGTTGTCGGTGGCCTTGGCATGGCAATGTCATCGACGGCGATGGCATTGCAGTTGATGAATGAAAAAGGCATGTCCAATAAAGAAAGTGGGCAGCTTGGCTTTTCAGTTTTACTCTTTCAGGATATGGCTGTCATCCCAATTATGGCGCTGATCCCTTTACTTGCGGGCGATACAGGTAGTAGTGATTGGTATAAAATTGGCTTAAAAGTGATTGCGTTTGCAGGCTTATGGATTGTCGGACGCTATTTGCTACGTCCATTATTTCGATTAGCGGCTAAATCTGGAGTGCATGAAATTTTTACTGCGGCGGCGCTACTTGTCGTACTTGGGTCTGCGCTCATTATGGAAAGCCTCGGTTTTTCCATGGCGTTAGGCACTTTTATGGCGGGTGTAATGTTAGCAGAGACCGAGTTTCGTCATGAACTTGAAATTAATATTGAGCCTTTTAAAGGACTATTACTCGGATTATTTTTTATTTCAGTAGGGATGTCATTAAATTTACAGATACTTTGGTCATACTTACCTCAAGTTTTGATTGCGGTCGCTGTGCTCGTGTCGGTGAAGGCGTTAGTACTTTATTGTCTCAGCTTGGCTGCCCGATTACGCAGTGGTGCAAGAGCGCAATTTTCAGGGGTACTGAGTCAAGGCGGGGAGTTCGCATTTGTTATTTTAGCAACCGCATCAGGAGCTAAAGTGATCGACGAAATGCAAATGGACCTGTTATTAGTGGTGGTCACACTTTCGATGATGACTACGCCTCTTGTGATGCAACTAATAGATGCTTATCTCAACCATCGTTATAATCAACAATCATCATCGAGTGAAAAACCGTTTGTTGAAGATAATGACCCTCACGTCATTTTGGTCGGATTTGGGCGTATGGGACAAGTAGTTGGTCGCTTACTTATGGCGAATAAAGTGAGAATTACTGTTCTTGAACAAGATGTTACAGCAATCAGTACGATGCGACGTTATGGCTATACCGTTTATTATGGTGATGCACGAGAGTTACAATTATTACGCTCAGCGGGCGCAGATAAAGCGAAGGCGATTGTTATAACGAGTGATGAACCCGAAGAAGTGATGGAAATAGTACAAATATGTCAGGAAAATTTCCCTAACTTGCATATTATTGCTCGCGCTAAAGGGCGACTTGAAGCGCATGAACTATTACAAAGCGGTGTAAAAGATTTTAGTCGTGAAACCTTCTCGAGCGCACTTGAACTGGGTAGTAAGGCATTAGTTAGTATTGGTATGCATCCTCATAAGGCTTATCGGGCGAAACAGCATTTTCGTCGCCTTGATATGCGCATGCTAAGAGATATTATTCCTGAGAATGAAAATAGTGACAGTGGGCAAATTTCTCGTATCAAAGAGGCGCGTCGTGAATTAAATGAGCTCTTCGAAAAAGAAATGCTAAGGGAACACCGACAGCCACATAGCTGGAATAACGAGAAGTAACGCGAATAGTAAACCGCAAGGGTATAAAAATGGCTTCAACACGTAAACGTTTTATTGCAGGAGCAACCTGCCCTAAATGCCAGTCACAAGATACGTTGATGATGTGGCGAGAAGATAAAATTGATGTTGTTGAATGTGTTAATTGTGGCGATCAGCAAAGACAAGCTGATGAGGGCGCAACGGAACATGTCAGAAAACAAGAAAAAGTCATTGGTATTTTTACACCAGAGTAAGAGAATTTTGTCAAATCTCAATACAGCTCAATTGTTTTCCGGTACAATATAGCAAAATTTTTCCCTTCTCGGGTATGTAGGAGATGTCATGAAAGTAGCAAAAGACTTGGTAATCAGCTTAGCTTATCAGGTAAGAACAGAAGACGGTGTTTTAGTTGATGAGTCGCCAGCAAGTGCGCCAATGGACTACTTACACGGCCGTGGTTCTTTAATTTCTGGTCTGGAAAAAGCATTAGAAGGTCGTGCTGTTGGCGAACATTTTGATGTTGAAGTTGCATCCGATGATGCCTATGGTCAATATGATGAAAACTTAGTTCAACGTGTCCCTAAAGATGTCTTTATGGGTGTTGAAGAGTTAGAAGTTGGTATGCGTTTCTTAGCTGATACTGACATGGGTCCAGTTCCTGTTGAAATTACAGGAATTGAAGGCGATGAAGTTATCGTTGACGGTAACCACATGTTAGCAGGTCAAAATCTGAAATTTAATGTTGAAGTCATGGCTATCCGTGAAGCAACAGAAGAAGAAATTGCACATGGCCACGTACATGGCGCTGACGGCCACGACCATGATCACGATCACGAAGGTGGTTGTTGTGGCGGTGGTGGTCATGGTCATGACCACGGTTCAGAAGGCGGTTGTTGTGGCGGCGGTGGCCATGGTCACGACCACGGTTCAGAAGGTGGTTGCGGTGGCGAAGGTCACGGTAAAAAACAAGGCGGCTGCGGCTGTCACTAATCCTTAGCGATTCGCTAGGGTTTAGTTTTTGTTTAGAGAAAAGGAAAGCCTCGGCTTTCCTTTTTTCATCTACAATTATAATACTTAGAAATACCAGACGATTTTGCAATTTAACGAGTGAATGACTATCACCCCATTAAATTAATAATGAGGTGGCGGTGTTTCTTCTTCAGGCCTTGCAAGCAAAGATGACTGAGAAGATTTTAGTCTATCAGTTACAACACGTAAGTGTTCTTGCATTCGGCTCATTTGCATTTGTTGTTCAGTAATAACCTGATTGAGTTGCTCAAGCGCTAATTCTTGAAAGGCAATTTTACTTTCTAAAAGCTCTAGGCGCTGTTCAAAAGTGTCAGATGAGTCCATTTTAGACGCTCCTTGTGGTTTATTGTTATAAAAAAACATCATAATAACCGAACATTACAAATCAATAGATAAGTTTTAGTTAAAGAGATATGCGTTGAAACCTCTTTTTGTTAATGTTGTCTAAGAAGTTCTTATAATTATCTATACTAATGGTAGCTGACCTCTAAGTATAATTAGGGGGGTACCAATAAAATTAAATACTCGAATATTAAATACTCGAATAAAAATCATCGGAGATCAGGATGAAATCATTGTTTAAGGCAAGCCTTCTAGCGACAACATTAGCACTTACTTTTGCAGCACCACAAGTAATGGCCGCAGAAACCAAAGCACAAGCAGAAAATAGTGCATTTAAAAATGCTGAAGAACGTAATGCATACGCATTAGGTGCCTCTTTAGGTCGCTATATGCAAAACTCACTTGAAGAACAAAAAACAATTGGCATTGATCTTGATAAAGCTCAATTACTGGCTGGTGTTCAAGATGCATTTAACAGTAAAAGCAAAATGAGTGATGCAGAAGTTGAAGAAACGCTTCGCCAATTCGAAGGGCAAGTGAAACAAGCCGCTGAGAAAAAAATGAAAGATGAATCAGCAACGAATGAGAAAAAAGGTGCTGAGTATCGCGAAAAATATGCTAAAGAAAAAGGCGTAGTTAAAACCAAATCAGGCTTATTGTATAAAATCGAAAAAGAAGGTACTGGCGCAAAACCTAAAGCAGATGAAACCGTTGTGGTTCATTACAAAGGTGCATTGATTGACGGTACTGAATTTGATAGCTCATATTCACGTAATGAACCACTGACAATTCCATTGAACTCAGTGATCAAAGGCTGGACTGAAGGTCTGGCAAATGTGAAAAAAGGCGGAAAAATTCAGTTAGTTATCCCAGCTGACTTAGCTTATGGCGAAAATGGTGTTCCAGGTATCCCTGCAAACTCTACTTTAGTATTTGATGTTGAATTATTAGATATCAAACCAGCAAGCAAATAAGCTTTTTAGATTGTCATATATGCTGAAACCCAGAGCTAATCTGGGTTTTTGTCATTAGATTCTATTATTTTAATATCGATAAAAATTGAAGGTCGCTCGAAGGCTAAATCTTTATTTTAAGTCTATTCGTTTCTAGTATATTAATTTTTATATCTTACATATTATGAGTAGAACGATGGATTTAATCGTGCTCCTCGCATAATCTCATTATTTTCACATTGTATAAAAAACAGCTTAATTTGTTTAAAACTTGTGATAAAACATACTCTCTTGCATTCATTCACTTGACTGCGACGCTTCGTAGTTTTAACTTCAATGTATTCAATTTTATTCTTTATCATCACGTTTGTTGACTATGCACGATTCAATGAAGGCAAATTAGTCGAATAATGAATGCCTCATTAGTCAACTTGATGAATTTTTTATATTAGAAGGACAATGTTTAAAATGTCAGATTCTATACAACCACATGATCTCAGCGATATTAATATATTAGATAACCAACCGTTCACTGAAACCGACCACGAAATCTTAAAATCCTATGAAGCTGCGGTTGATGGTCTCGCCATGCTCATTGGTGGGCATTGTGAAATTGTTCTTCATTCGTTGGAAGATCTACAACGTTCAGCGGTGAGAATAGCTAATGGTCAGCATACAGGTCGTCAAATAGGCTCGCCAATTACCGACCTCGCATTAAGAATGCTTCATGATATGGCAGATGAAGATTCGAATGCTTCCAAGGCCTATTTTACTAAAGCAAAAAGTGGCGATTTAATGAAATCGGTGACTATTGCTATTCGTAATAAAAAACAACGTGTTATTGGGCTTCTCTGTATTAATATGAATTTGGATGTTCCATTTTCAGAAATTATTAAATCTTTTGTGCCAGAAGAAAAACAAGAAATTACATCAGATGTTAATTTCGCTTCGTCCGTTGATGACCTTGTTGCTCAAACATTGGAATATACTATTGAAGAAGTGGGTGGGGATCGCAACGTTTCAAACAATGCGAAAAATAAACAAGTTGTGTTAAATCTATATGAAAAAGGGATATTTGATATTAAAGATGCGATTAACCAAGTGGCTGATCGTTTGAATATTTCTAAGCACACTGTTTACTTGTATATCCGTCAATTCAAGAATGAATAATAGCACTCAACTAACATATTGTTTGTTAATCACGGGGCCTGCGTATGGCACTCAGCAAGCGGCGAGTGCCTATCAATTTGCTAATGCTCTTCTTGAGGAAGGGCATCGCCTGAAAACATTGTTTTTTTATAGCGATGGTGTTCTAAATGCCAATAGCCTCACTTCACCAGCAACTGACGAATTTAATTTAGTTCAAGGTTGGCAAGCGCTTGCAAAGCGTGCTGATTGTGAAATGCACATTTGCGTTTCTGCTGCATTGCGCCGGGGTGTTGTCGATACTGAACAGGCTGAAACGCTGTCTTTATCAGCCAGTAATTTAAGTGATGGCTTCATGATGAGTGGACTGGGAAGCCTAGCAGAAGCTATGATGACAACCGACAGAACGATACAATTTTAAGTCATCGTATAATCAATGTAATTAGTAAGTTGTAATTTAAGGTGTCGAGTGAAAAAATGTGCTTTTGTCTTTACAACAATGCCACACGGTAATGCAAGTGGGCGAGAAGGGCTAGATGCTTTATTGGCAACGTCTGCTATTACTGAAGAAATTAGTGTGTTTTTTATCTCTGATGGTGTGTGCCAAATACTGGCGAATCAAAAAACGAATGAAATTTTAGCCAGAGATTATATTTCGACATTTAAAATACTATCTCTGTATGACATTGATAAGATTTATCTGTGCGCTGACTCATTACAAGAACGAGGTATCAGTGAACACAGCAATTGGGTCGTTTCTCCTCAAATTCTAAACGCAGCCCAAATTAGAGAAAAAATGGCTGCTTGTGATGTGGTACTGAAGTTTTAAATCCGTCATAAAAATTTAATCAGATATTTGGATTTTGACCTCTAGCAGGATTTTTTCTATGCTTTATACTATAGCTACATCCCCGTTTAAGTGTGATTTTCCTGCCATACTGCGTTTAATCACTCACCAAGATGTTGTTTTGTTGATGCAAGATGGCGTTATTGCAGCCGTTGAGCAATCGAAGTATCTTTGCGATTTACAAAACACAGGGGCTCAAATTTATGTCTTGGATGCAGATGTTAATGCTCGTGGACTGCAAAATATCATTTCAAATACTGTTTCGTTAGTCACATATCAAGGTTTTGTGAGGCTAACGGCAGCACATAAGCAACATTTTTCGCTATAAAGGCATTAAAAGTTGTATATTTCTTGACACCTGAGCCAGTCAGCCATAAAATTTCGCGTCCTCGTGTATCGTCATGTTGGCGAACGAGGTCGAAATCCGTGTTTACGAAGCAAAAAATCAGGAGCTTTTTTAATAATGGCAACTATTAATCAGCTGGTACGCAAATCCCGTAGCTCGAAAGTTGTGAAAAGCAACGTTCCAGCGCTGGAAGCTTGCCCGCAAAAACGTGGTGTATGTACTCGTGTATATACAACCACACCTAAAAAACCAAACTCAGCATTACGTAAAGTATGCCGCGTTCGTTTAACTAATGGTTATGAAGTTTCTTCCTACATTGGTGGTGAAGGCCACAATTTGCAGGAACACTCCGTAATTCTTATCCGTGGTGGTCGTGTTAAAGACTTGCCAGGTGTGCGTTATCACACCGTTCGCGGTGCACTTGACTGTTCAGGTGTTAAAGACCGCAAACAAGCACGTTCTAAATACGGCGCTAAAAAGCCTAAGGCTTAATGGATGCCCGTTAAGTAAGGCCAAACATTTTTAATCTTAATGTCAAAATAAACTCGTAGAGTTTTGGACAAACCTGAATTAACAACGGAGTAATATCCATGCCACGTCGTCGCGTAATAGGTCAACGTAAAATTCTGCCAGATCCTAAGTTCGGATCAGAATTACTGGCCAAATTTGTAAATATCCTGATGGTAGACGGGAAGAAATCTACTGCCGAAGCAATTGTATATAACGCACTTGAGACATTGGCTCAGCGTTCTGGCAAGACTGCGCTTGATGCATTCGAATTAGCACTGGATAACGTGCGTCCGACTGTGGAAGTTAAATCTCGCCGTGTTGGTGGTTCAACTTATCAGGTTCCTGTTGAAGTTCGCCCGGTTCGTCGTAATGCTCTGGCAATGCGTTGGATCGTTGACGCTGCTCGTAAACGCGGTGATAAGTCAATGGCACTTCGCCTAGCAAATGAACTAGGTGATGCTGCAGAGAACAAAGGTTCATCTGTTAAGAAACGTGAAGACGTTCACCGTATGGCAGAAGCTAACAAAGCGTTCGCTCACTACCGTTGGTAAGTTCCAAAGGTTAGTGGTGTATCTCAGGGTAGCTATTTGCTGCCCTTTATATGATGAATTGAACGCTCACGAGAGAGGAAAACATGGCCCGTCAAACGCCCATAGCACGTTATCGTAATATCGGTATCAGTGCGCACATCGACGCCGGTAAAACGACAACGACTGAACGTATTCTGTTTTATACAGGTGTAAACCATAAAATTGGTGAAACTCACGAAGGTTCTGCAACAATGGACTGGATGGAGCAGGAGCAAGAGCGTGGTATTACTATCACATCTGCAGCGACTACTGCATTCTGGTCTGGTATGGCAAAACAGTATGAGCCACACCGTGTAAACATCATCGACACCCCAGGTCACGTTGACTTCACAATCGAAGTTGAACGTTCTATGCGTGTGCTTGATGGCGCAGTAATGGTTTACTGTGCGGTTGGTGGTGTTCAGCCACAGTCTGAGACAGTATGGCGTCAGGCTAACAAATATAAAGTTCCACGTATTGCGTTCGTTAATAAAATGGACCGTATGGGTGCGAACTACTTACGTGTTGTTGAGCAATTAAAAACACGTTTAGCTGCTAATGCAGTTCCAATTCAATTACCTGTTGGCGCAGAAGAAGCGTTTACTGGTGTTGTTGACTTGATCAAAATGAAAGCGATCAGGTGGAGTGATGAAGATCAGGGTATTAGCTTCGAATACGAAGAAATCCCTGCTGACATGCAAGAATTGGCAGAAGAATGGCACAACAACTTAGTTGAATCCGCAGCAGAAGCATCAGAAGAACTGATGGAAAAATATCTGGGCGGTGAAGATTTAACTGAAGCTGAAATTAAAACTGCTCTTCGTCAACGCGTTCTTGCTAGCGAAATTATCCTGGTTACCTGTGGTTCTGCATTTAAGAACAAAGGTGTTCAGGCGATGCTAGATGCAGTAATTGATTTCTTACCAGCACCTACAGATGTATCGGCAATTAACGGTATTCTGGATGATGGTAAAGATACTCCGGCAGAACGTCACGCTAGTGATGAAGAGCCGTTCTCTGCTTTAGCATTTAAGATTGCAACTGACCCGTTCGTTGGTAACCTGACATTCTTCCGTGTGTATTCCGGTGTTGTTAATTCAGGTGATACTGTACTGAACCCAGTAAAATCAAGAAAAGAGCGTTTTGGTCGTATCGTTCAGATGCACGCTAATAAACGTGAAGAGATCAAAGAAGTTCGCGCTGGTGACATCGCGGCTGCAATTGGTCTTAAAGATGTCACTACAGGTGATACTCTGTGTTCAATTGACGCGCCAATTATTCTGGAGCGTATGGAATTCCCAGAGCCAGTTATCTCTGTAGCAATTGAACCAAAAACAAAAGCTGACCAAGAAAGAATGGGTATCGCTCTGGGCCGTTTAGCTCAAGAAGATCCATCTTTCCGTGTATCTAGTGATGAAGAAACTAATCAGACTATCATCGCAGGTATGGGTGAGTTGCACTTAGACGTTCTGGTTGACCGTATGCGTCGTGAATTTAAAGTTGAAGCGAACGTTGGTAAACCTCAGGTTGCTTATCGTGAAACTATCCAGATCGAAGCGAAGGATGTTGAAGGTAAGCACGCTAAACAGTCTGGTGGTCGTGGTCAGTTCGGTCATGTCGTAATTGACATTTTCCCACTGGACAAGAAAGACAAAGACGGTGCAGAGATGAACTATGAGTTCATCAATGAAATCAAAGGTGGTGTAATTCCTACAGAATTCATCCCTGCGGTTGATAAAGGTATCCAAGAGCAGTTGAAATCAGGCCCGTTAGCGGGTTACCCAGTAGTTAAATTGGGTGTTCGTCTGCATTACGGTTCATACCATGATGTTGACTCATCTGAATTGGCATTTAAATTGGCAGCATCGCTGGCATTTAAAGAAGGCTTCAAAAGAGCTAAACCTGTTCTGCTTGAGCCAATCATGAAAGTTGAGGTGGAAACACCAGAAGACTACATGGGTGATGTAATTGGTGACCTTAACCGTCGTCGTGGTATTATTGAAGGTATGGATGACCTAGCTACTGGTAAAATCGTCCGTGCACAAGTACCATTGTCAGAAATGTTCGGTTATGCTACTGACCTGCGTTCTCAGACACAAGGTCGTGCTTCATACTCTATGGAGTTCTTGAAGTACAGTGAAGCGCCAAACAACGTTGCACAAGCTGTAATCGAAGCTCGTAACGCTAGATAATCGATTTTTATCGATTTAACTACTTTAATTTAAGTTCCTTCTTTATAGTAAAGAGGGAACTCCATAAGGAATAGAGTCGTGTCTAAAGAAAAATTTGAACGTTCAAAACCGCACGTTAACGTTGGTACAATCGGCCACGTTGACCATGGTAAAACTACTCTGACAGCAGCTATCACTACTGTTCTAGCAAAAACTTACGGCGGTTCTGCTCGTGCATTCGATCAAATCGATAACGCACCAGAAGAAAAAGCACGTGGTATTACTATCTCTACTTCACACGTAGAATATGACACTCCAGCTCGTCACTACGCACACGTAGACTGCCCAGGTCACGCCGACTATGTTAAAAACATGATCACTGGTGCTGCGCAGATGGATGGTGCAATTCTGGTTGTTGCTGCGACTGATGGCCCAATGCCACAAACGCGTGAACACATCCTGTTAGGTCGCCAAGTTGGTGTTCCTTACATCATCGTGTTCCTGAACAAATGTGACATGGTAGACGACGAAGAACTGTTAGAACTCGTTGAAATGGAAGTTCGTGAACTTCTTTCTCAGTACGATTTCCCAGGTGATGACACTCCAGTTATCCGTGGTTCTGCACTGAAAGCACTGGAAGGTGTTCCAGAGTGGGAAGCGAAAATTGTTGAACTAGCTGGTTTCCTGGATAGCTATATCCCAGAACCAGAGCGTGCAATTGACAAACCATTCCTGCTGCCAATTGAAGACGTATTCTCAATCTCAGGCCGTGGTACAGTAGTAACAGGCCGTGTTGAGCGTGGTATCGTTAAAGTTGGTGAAGAAGTTGAGATTGTTGGTATTCAAGCAACAGTTAAAACAACTTGTACTGGCGTTGAAATGTTCCGTAAACTGCTTGACGAAGGTCGTGCTGGTGAGAACGTGGGTGTTTTACTGCGTGGTACTAAACGTGAAGAGATTCAACGTGGACAAGTACTGGCAAAACCAGGTTCAATCAAGCCACATACACAATTCGAATCAGAAGTGTATATCCTGAGCAAAGATGAAGGTGGTCGTCATACTCCATTCTTCAAAGGTTACCGTCCACAGTTCTACTTCCGTACAACTGACGTAACCGGTACTATCGAACTGCCAGAAGGCGTAGAGATGGTAATGCCAGGCGACAACATCAACATGATCGTGACATTGATTCACCCAATCGCGATGGATGATGGTTTGCGTTTCGCAATCCGTGAAGGTGGTCGTACTGTAGGCGCCGGTGTTGTTGCAAAAGTTATTGCATAATATCGCTCTTTCTGAATAAGAAAGAACTACGTTAGTAAAAAGGGCATCAAATAGATGCCCTTTTTATACGTTGTAAAATTTAAGAACCTATCTCATCAATCATTGTTATAATTATTGGTGAGATAGGCTCTCAAATCACGAATTAATAACAGTACTTATTGCTTTGTACAGTTATATGAGATTTATAAAGGTTTTGCTCGGAAGATATGGTATATTTTACTGCTGCCACGAAAAGAAATTTTATTTCATAATAGGCGAGTCAAAAATTAACTGAGCATGCTGAATTTTCTGCGAAGAAATAGATAATGCCTACCGCTATTATTTTTGAGGTATGGTTTCTACTTCGTAGGTATTTGTTATCGTATTCCTTTCAGATTTTGCAGGCTTAGCTGTAGTGAATTAAGGGATATGTTGGCATATTCTATTGGTTTGGTCTGGTTGTTTTACCTTTGTAAGGCAAGCGGGCTTTATACATACTTCATGGTAACAGGTTGAATTATGAGTACGAATAGCGAAGCTCAAGGAAATGGACGCAGTGCAGACATCTTCAAATGGGTGGTTGTCTGTGGCTTATTAATCATTGCGATAGTGGGTAACTACTACTTCCGTCAATATAATCTCGCGCTGCGTGCTTTTGCCGTTGTCGCCGTTGTCGCTGCAGCTGGTGCTATCGCTTTGTGGACAACAAAGGGTAAAGCAACACTGACATTTGCGCGCGAAGCTCGCATTGAGATGAAAAAAGTTATTTGGCCTACTCGCCAGGAAACATTACAAACTACATTAATTGTTGCTGCAGTAACGGCTGTTATGTCGTTAATTCTGTGGGGATTAGATGGTATCCTAGTGCGTTTAGTTTCATTTATTACAAGCCTGAGGTTATTCTAAATGTCAGATTCACCTAAAAAGCGCTGGTATGTCGTTCAGGCATTCTCTGGTTTTGAAGGTCGCGTAGCACAGTCTTTACGTGAATACATCAAATTACATGCCATGGAAGACTCTTTTGGCGAAGTTATGGTCCCAACTGAAGAAGTTGTTGAAATTCGTGGTGGCCAACGTCGTAAGAGTGAACGTAAATTTTTTCCAGGCTATGTTTTAGTCCAAATGACCATGAATGATGACTCTTGGCACTTAGTGCGCAGTGTCCCTCGTGTAATGGGCTTTATCGGCGGAACATCAGATCGTCCAGCACCAATTAGCGACAAAGAAGTTGATGCGATTATGAATCGCTTACAACAAGTGGGCGATAAACCACGTCCTAAAACACTATTTGAGCCGGGTGAAATGGTTCGTGTTAGTGAAGGTCCGTTTGCTGACTTTAATGGTGTCGTTGAAGAAATTGATTACGAAAAAAGCCGCTTAAAAGTCTCTGTTTCTATTTTTGGTCGTGCTACACCAGTCGAACTGGATTTTGGTCAAGTAGAAAAAGCATAGCACTAAAAAACAGCTTAAAAATAAGTTGGTTATTAAAAGACCAAAGAACAGGCTTGCAAAGGGCGTGAAATTTGAATATAATTTCGCGCCTTAGTTTTTTTATTTGGCAAAAAATATTTTATGTTTTGCAAATTATTTTGCGGGGCATGTTAATGCAACGGGGAGCCTTATTTAGTAAGGCGTTACTACCCATTTAGAGGAAATATTCATGGCTAAGAAAGTCCAAGCCTACGTTAAGCTGCAAGTTGCAGCTGGTATGGCTAACCCAAGCCCTCCTGTTGGTCCAGCATTGGGTCAGCAAGGTGTTAACATCATGGAATTCTGTAAAGCGTTTAACGCAAAAACAGAAGGTCTAGAAAAAGGCCTACCAACTCCTGTTGTTATTACTGTTTATGCAGACCGTTCATTCACTTTTATTACTAAAACTCCTCCTGCAGCAGTATTGCTGAAAAAAGCAGCTGGCGTTAAATCTGGTTCGGGCAAACCGAATAAAGATAAAGTAGGTAAAGTGACCTCTGCTCAGATCCGTGAAATTGCGGAAACTAAAGCTGCGGACATGACTGGTTCTGATGTTGACGCTATGATGCGTTCAATTGAAGGTACTGCTCGTTCCATGGGCCTGGTAGTGGAGGATTAATCAATGGCTAAACTGAATAAGCGCATGCGCAATATCCGTGAAAAAGTTGATGTTACTAAACAATACGACATCAATGAAGCCCTTTCACTGCTGAAAGAATTAGCAACTGCTAAATTCGTAGAAAGCGTTGATGTTGCTGTTAATCTAGGCATCGATGCTCGTAAATCAGACCAAAACGTTCGTGGCGCGACTGTATTGCCACACGGTACTGGCCGTTCTGTTCGCGTTGCTGTATTTGCACAAGGCGCAAACGCTGAAGCTGCAAAAGCTGCAGGTGCTGAACTGGTAGGTATGGAAGATTTGGCTGATAAAATCAAAGCTGGCGAAATGGATTTTGACGTTGTTATTGCTTCTCCTGATGCAATGCGCGTTGTTGGCCAATTAGGTCAAATCCTAGGCCCACGTGGTCTGATGCCAAACCCGAAAGTAGGTACTGTAACGCCTAACGTTGCTGAAGCTGTTCAAAATGCTAAAGCAGGTCAAGTTCGTTACCGTAATGACAAAAACGGAATCATCCATACCACTATCGGTAAAGTTGATTTCGATTCTAACCAATTGAAAGAAAACCTAGAGTCACTGTTGATTGCGCTGAAAAAAGCAAAACCAGCTTCTGCTAAAGGTGTTTTTATCAAGAAAGTTAGCCTGTCTACTACAATGGGTGCAGGTGTTGCTGTTGACCAATCTGGTCTGTCAGCGACAATTTAATAACTGAGCCTTCTTAGGCTATTTGGTTATTAAGCTTTACCTTTGCGTCAAATTTGTATAAAATTTGACGCCTTGAGTTTGTTGGGTGTTTGAGCCTTTGGGTAATATACTCAACAAACCACAAATTCGGTATGGAGTCTGGCCTTTTCCAGACCCCGTCCAAGACCGCAGGTGTAGTTCAGGTGTATAACTACTACTTAATCTTACCTGCGTAGACGGTGACAGAGATACCTAGAATTTTATTCTGACTTCTGCTCACCGTGATTTACGCTCAGACACAATGTTGTGTATGAGTGATGTGAGTCCCCGGGTTTTCCCGGTTAATCCAGGAGCAAGAAGCTAATGGCACTAAATCTTCAAGACAAACAAGCGATTGTTGCTGAAGTCAGCGAAGTAGCCAAAGGCGCGCTTTCTGCAGTTGTTGCTGATTCACGCGGCGTAACTGTAGCAAAAATGACTGAACTGCGTAAAGCAGGTCGCGAAGCTGGCGTTTATATTCGTGTTGTTCGTAACACGTTGATCCGTCTAGCTGTTCAAGGTACTTCTTATGAAGTCCTGAAAGACGCGTTTGTTGGTCCAACCTTGATTGCTTTCTCTAATGAACACCCGGGCGCTGCTGCTCGTCTGTTCAAAGAGTTCGCGAAAGCGAATCCAGCATTTGAGATTAAAGCTGCGGCCTTTGAAGGTGAGTTAATCCAGGGTCAAGATATTGATCGTCTGGCAACACTCCCAACTTACGATGAAGCAATCGCACGCCTGATGGCAACCATGAAAGAAGCCTCTGCAGGCAAATTGGTTCGCACACTGGCTGCTCTGCGCGATCAGAAAGAAGCTGCATAAGCCCTTTCCTTCGTTGCTTGTTAACGTATAAACTATTTCTGAATTTTAGGAACACTTGTTATGTCTATCACTAAAGACCAAATCCTTGATGCAGTTGCTGAAATGTCTGTAATGGACGTTGTTGAACTGATTACTATGATGGAAGAAAAATTCGGCGTTTCTGCTGCTGCAGCTGTTGCTGTTGCTGCGGGTCCTGCTGAAGCTGCTGAAGAAAAAACTGAATTCGATGTTATGCTTACCGCTGTCGGTCCTAACAAAGTTTCAGTAATCAAAGCAGTTCGCGGCGCAACTGGCCTTGGCTTGAAAGAAGCTAAAGATTTAGTTGAATCTGCACCAGCGGCTATTAAAGAAGGCGCTAATAAAGATGAAGCTGAAACTCTGAAGAAAGCTCTTGTGGAAGCAGGCGCTGAAGTTGAAATTAAATAATTTCAGCTTTGACTTCGCAGCCTAACTCATTAGGTTGTTGGCTGGTGATTTTTAATCACCAGCCTTTTTACGCTGTAAAGCGTGATGGGTGTTAACAGCTTTTCACGCAATTTTGATGTTAACAACCCCCCCAATACTTCTTTCTATTGACGACTTAATATACTGTATTTCTTAGCTACGACCCGCTCGGGCAGCTCGGTAGCAAAAGCAATGCAATGAAATGGTTTAAGAGTGATAGTAATAAGTATTCAGGAAAGTATTCATTTTCCATTTCTAAAAAACGCGTTGCGGTTCTGTCCTGACTATTTTAGGAAGAACAACTTGGGTCACTGATCAACGAGCTGAGGAAACCTATGGTTTACTCCTATACCGAGAAAAAACGTATTCGTAAGGATTTTGGTAAACGTCCACAAGTTTTGGACATACCTTATCTCCTTTCTATCCAACTTGACTCGTTCCAGAAGTTTATCGAGCAAGATCCTGATGGCCAGAATGGGCTGGAAGCAGCTTTCCGTTCTGTGTTTCCAATTCAGAGCTACAGTGGTAATGCTGAACTACAATATGTCAGCTATCGTTTAGGTGAGCCTGTTTTTGATGTTAAAGAATGTCAAATTCGCGGTATTACTTATTCTGCACCTCTGCGTGTGAAATTACGTCTCATCGTTTATGAGCGTGAAGCACCGGAAGGCACCGTTAAAGATATCAAAGAACAAGAAGTTTACATGGGTGAAATTCCACTCATGACTGAAAACGGAACTTTTGTTATCAACGGTACTGAGCGTGTTATTGTTTCTCAGTTGCACCGTAGCCCAGGCGTATTCTTTGATAGCGATAAAGGGAAGACTCACTCTTCAGGTAAAGTGCTTTATAACGCACGTATCATCCCTTACCGTGGCTCATGGCTTGATTTCGAATTTGACCCGAAAGATAATTTATTTGTACGTATCGACCGTCGCCGTAAATTACCAGCGACTATTATTCTGCGTGCAATGAATTACAGTACCGAAGACATCTTGAACTTGTTCTTCGATAAAACTGTATTCCAAATTCGTGATAACAAATTGATGATGACGCTGGTTCCTGAGCGTCTACGCGGTGAAACTGCTTCTTTTGATATTGAAGCAAACGGCAAAATTTATGTTGAAAAAGGCCGTCGTATCACTGCTCGTCATATCCGCTTACTCGAGAAAGAAGAAGTCAACAGCATTGAAGTTCCTGTTGAATATATCGCGGGTAAAGTGGTTGCAAAAGATTACATTGATGAAAGTACTGGTGAGCTGATTTGTGCAGCGAATATGGAACTTTCATTGGATATGTTGGCACGTCTGAGCCAATCAGGTCATAAAACAATTGAAACATTGTTTACGAATGACTTAGATCACGGCGCATATATGTCTGAAACTGTCCGTGTCGATCCAACAAACGACCGCTTAGGTGCGCTGGTAGAAATCTACCGTATGATGCGTCCTGGTGAGCCACCAACACGTGAAGCAGCTGAAAATCTGTTCGAAAACTTGTTCTTCTCTGAAGACCGTTACGATCTTTCTGCTGTGGGCCGTATGAAATTCAATCGTTCACTAAATCGTGAAGAGATTGAAGGTTCAGGCATCCTAAGCAAAGACGATATCATTGAAGTAATGAGAAAACTCATTGATATTCGTAACGGTAGGGGTGAAGTGGATGATATTGACCACTTAGGTAACCGCCGTATTCGTTCAGTCGGTGAGATGGCAGAAAATCAGTTCCGCGTTGGTCTGGTTCGTGTTGAACGTGCAGTGAAAGAGCGTCTTTCTCTGGGCGACCTCGATGCATTGATGCCACAGGATATGATTAATGCGAAGCCAATTTCAGCGGCAGTAAAAGAGTTCTTTGGTTCCAGCCAATTGTCTCAATTTATGGACCAGAACAACCCATTATCTGAAATTACGCACAAACGTCGTATCTCTGCGTTAGGCCCAGGTGGTTTGACTCGTGAACGTGCGGGCTTTGAAGTTCGTGACGTACATCCAACTCACTACGGTCGTGTTTGCCCTATCGAAACCCCTGAAGGCCCGAACATCGGTCTGATTAACTCATTATCTGTTTATGCACAGACCAATGAATATGGTTTCCTAGAAACACCTTATCGTTTAGTTCGTGATGGTCTTGTTACTGATGAAATTCACTATCTGTCTGCGATTGAAGAAGGTAACTTCATCATTGCTCAGGCAAACACCGTTTTAGGTGAAGATGGTAGCTTTATCGAAGAACTAATTACTTGTCGTAACCGTGGTGAATCAAGTTTATTTAGCCGCGAACAAGTTGAATATATGGACGTTTCGACTCAACAGATCGTCTCTGTTGGTGCGTCACTCATCCCATTCCTTGAACACGATGATGCTAACCGTGCATTGATGGGTGCGAACATGCAACGTCAAGCGGTTCCTACTTTACGTGCAGACAAACCATTAGTCGGTACAGGTATGGAACGTGCAGTTGCGGTTGACTCCGGTGTTACTGCTGTTGCAACTCGTGGCGGTTCTGTTCAGTACGTTGATGCTTCTCGTATCGTAATTAAAGTTAACGAAGACGAAATGCATCCAGGCGAAGCTGGAATTGACATTTATAACCTGACTAAATATACCCGTTCTAACCAGAACACCTGTATTAATCAGATGCCTTGTGTATCTTTAGGTGAGCCTGTTGAACGTGGTGATGTGTTAGCTGATGGTCCTTCAACAGACCTTGGTGAATTAGCACTTGGTCAAAATATGCGCGTGGCATTTATGCCATGGAATGGTTATAACTTCGAAGACTCCATCTTAGTTTCCGAGCGTGTTGTTCAAGAAGATCGTTTTACAACTATTCATATTCAGGAACTCTCTTGTGTGTCTCGTGACACTAAATTGGGGCCTGAAGAAATTACTGCTGATATTCCAAACGTTGGTGAAGCTGCACTTTCTAAACTTGATGAATCCGGTATCGTTTATATCGGTGCTGAAGTGAAAGGCGGTGACATTCTGGTTGGTAAAGTAACACCTAAAGGTGAGACTCAATTAACGCCAGAAGAGAAATTACTGCGTGCTATCTTCGGTGAAAAAGCGTCTGACGTTAAAGATTCTTCTTTACGTGTTCCAAACGGTGTTTCCGGTACAATTATTGACGTACAGGTCTTCACTCGTGATGGCGTAGAGAAAGATAAACGTGCGCTTGAAATCGAAGAAACTCAGTTACGTGATGCGAAGAAAGACTTAACAGAAGAGCTACGTATTTTTGAAGGCGCTCTGTTTGCTCGTATTCGTTCTGTACTGATTAACGGTGGAATTGAAGCTGAAAAATTGGATAAACTGCCTCGCGATCGTTGGTTAGAGTTGTCTCTAGCAGATGAAGAGAAGCAGAACCAGTTAGAGCAGTTAGCTGAGCAATATGACGAATTGAAATCTGAGTTTGAGAAAAAACTTGATGCGAAACGTCGTAAGATCACCCAAGGTGATGATCTAGCTCCGGGTGTACTGAAAATTGTTAAGGTTTATCTGGCTGTTAAACGTCAGATCCAACCGGGTGATAAAATGGCGGGTCGCCATGGTAACAAAGGTGTTATCTCAAAAATCAACCCAGTTGAAGACATGCCTTACGATGAAAACGGTAACCCAGTTGACATCGTTCTGAACCCACTGGGCGTACCATCACGTATGAACATCGGTCAGATTTTGGAAACGCACTTAGGTATGGCTGCTAAAGGTATTGGTGACAAAATCAATGCTATGCTTAAGCAGCAAGAAGATATTGCTAAACTGCGTGAATTTATCCAAAAAGCTTATGATCTTGGTGATGATCCGCGTCAGAAAGTTGATTTGAATACTTTCTCTGATGAAGACGTTATGCGTTTGGCTGAGAACCTGAAAAAAGGTATGCCAATTGCAACACCAGTGTTTGATGGTGCAAAAGAGAAAGAAATTAAAGAATTACTGAAACTGGGCGGATTGCCAACTTCAGGTCAGATTTCACTGTTTGATGGTCGTACTGGCGAGAAATTTGAGCGTCAGGTCACCGTTGGTTACATGTACATGCTGAAATTGAACCACTTAGTTGATGATAAAATGCATGCCCGTTCAACTGGTTCTTATAGCTTGGTTACTCAGCAACCGCTGGGTGGTAAAGCGCAGTTCGGTGGTCAGCGTTTCGGGGAGATGGAAGTGTGGGCACTGGAAGCATATGGTGCAGCCTATACTCTTCAAGAAATGCTTACAGTTAAATCGGATGACGTTAACGGCCGTACGAAGATGTATAAAAACATCGTCGATGGCAGCCATCAGATGGAACCTGGTATGCCGGAATCTTTCAACGTATTACTGAAAGAAATCCGCTCACTAGGTATTAACATCGAGCTGGAAGACGAGTAATTCGTTTTGCGCCGGAAGGTCTGATTTATCAGCCTTCCGGCTCATGTAAGCAGTGGGATTTGGGGAGAGTGGCTTGACCACTCACCTGACAGGTCTAACTCCGACAGGAGCTATTTAGTGAAAGACTTAATTAAGTTTCTGAAAGCGCAAACCAAGACCGAAGAGTTTGATGCGATCAAAATTGCTCTGGCATCACCTGACATGATCCGTTCATGGTCATTTGGTGAAGTTAAAAAGCCAGAAACGATTAACTACCGTACGTTCAAACCTGAGCGTGACGGCCTTTTCTGTGCACGTATTTTCGGGCCAGTAAAAGATTATGAATGTCTGTGCGGTAAGTACAAACGTTTAAAACACCGTGGTGTGATTTGTGAGAAGTGTGGCGTTGAAGTCACACAGACCAAAGTCCGTCGTGAGCGCATGGGTCATATTGAACTTGCATCACCGACTGCACATATTTGGTTCTTAAAATCATTACCATCCCGTATCGGTTTGCTGCTTGATATGCCACTGCGTGATATCGAACGTGTTCTGTATTTTGAATCTTATGTTGTTGTTGAAGGCGGAATGACTAGCCTTGAACGTGCACAGATTCTGACAGAAGAGCAATACTTAGATGCGTTGGAAGAGTTCGGTGACGAATTTGATGCGAAAATGGGTGCGGAAGCAATCCAAGGCCTGCTGAAAAACCTCGATCTTGAGAACGAGTGTGAAACGCTACGTGAAGAGTTGAATGAAACTAACTCTGAAACTAAGCGTAAAAAGCTGACTAAACGTATCAAACTACTGGAAGCATTTATTCTATCTGGTAATAAACCAGAGTGGATGATCTTAAACGTTCTACCAGTATTACCACCTGATTTACGTCCATTAGTTCCTTTGGATGGTGGTCGTTTCGCAACGTCAGATCTGAACGATCTATATCGTCGCGTAATCAACCGTAATAACCGTCTGAAACGTCTTCTGGATCTGGCTGCGCCAGATATCATCGTACGTAACGAAAAACGTATGTTGCAAGAAGCGGTTGATGCACTGTTAGATAACGGTCGTCGTGGTCGTGCAATTACAGGTTCTAACAAGCGCCCTCTGAAATCTTTGGCCGATATGATCAAAGGTAAACAAGGTCGTTTCCGTCAGAACTTACTTGGTAAGCGTG
>NZ_JBQDNB010000035.1:0-44559 GCF_052096715.1 Providencia sp. | reverse complement strand
CAGAGTTAGTTTCATTCACCTGTGCATTGGTTTGCATCAAGGCTTCAGTAAAGGCAAATTCAGCGTTAGTCAGTGATGTTTCAACGTGAGTGATATAGCCGCGCATTTCGCCAAATTCAGCGACTGTGGATTGCTCAAAACTTGCTTGCGCTTTTTCGAGATTAACTGTGGCTTTTTCAACTGTCGTCACTCGGCCTTTAATAATACCGACTTCTTCATTGGTGCTATTAATCTCAGCGCGAACTTGACCGATTTGTTGTGCAAAGGCTTCATTGGATTCCGCTAACGATTCCTGAACAGTTAAAACATCCGCTGCCGTAATCTCAAATTTTGAGGCTACTTCTTGCTGGAACTTGGCGTGAGACTCTCTATCATTCGCTTGCACTTGCTCAAGTCGAAAGATTTCTGCTTTTCCGTGGGCTGTTGTTTCGCTAAGTTTGAAGTGAAGTTCAGTAGTAAATTGTGTATTAGTCATTACCGCTTCGTTAACGGCTTCTATCTCGCGATCGATACCGATAATTTTTTGCTTAAAGTCATAACCATCAATTTCTAAATCAGTCACTTTGTCTTTATTAAAGTCGATTTGCTCCTGCATTTGTTGACCAGCTTCATTGCTGAGGAACTCATTTTTTAACTCATCCATCATGTCCTGTGGCGTTCCACTGGCTTGCCCTACCGCCTCAACGAACTGTGACTTTCCGTAACTGTTAACCGTGCGAACATAAAACCAATAATTGGTACCCGGCTTTAGATTATCTTTCGACCAAAATTGCCCCTGACCTTGGCGGTTTGCTTTTGTTGTTACATCAATATCATTGGTGCTGGCCAGCTTCTTGTCGCTGAACCAAAACTCAAACGTATAGCCGTGTTGTGCGGTTTCGCCACCATGCGGAATACAAGTTAATGAGAACATGCCGCCAACCATTTCAACGCTAACCGGTTGAGGTGGCGCCTGAATATCAAAATCTACAATGGCAGGGGCAGACATCGCGCCAGCGGCATTAATTGAACGTACTTCGGCACGATATGCGCCACGCACCAAACCGGATAACTCTACACGTTGCCCGGGTTCAGGCACCTGAATAGACTGAGCAACCTTACCGTTTTCAATAATGTTAACGGTGTTATAGCGAACATCTGCGGCGGCTGGTTGCCAGCTGAGATAGCCCTGAACCACTTCACCGATATTGGTCGGCATAAACGTAAGGTTAAGCGGTGGTGCGACGCCACCGGTTGGCAAGACAGTGAATGGCGGACGAACAAAAGGCTTGCCGATAATATCTTCATAAATATAAGCGCCGTCCTCCTCGAGGAGAATATCAACCCCTTCTTGCGGGTGAAACTTCCACTCAGCAACACGAAACTCAAGGTCTTGAATACCAATGTGTGGCAGATTTAATAGAACAACATCTCCTGGTCGATATGCGTAACCGTCCATGTTCATTTTTAATTGAACCCGACGACCCGCGCGCTTTTTACGTAAATATAAATTGGCTAATCGACTCGCTTGGTATGGACTAGTGACAAAGCGATAATCCATGTTCTCTTTAATCTCTAACCCGTCCTCTTCTATCCATTCATCAATGATGACCGGTTCAAAGTCAGTTTTAATGTATTGCTGTTCTGAATCAACAAATGTGCCATAAATCGCATTAGTGGCATCACGTAGCCCAAGTTCTGGCGTAATATTGACAGTATCGATAATTTGATTAGGCTCAATACGTAAAACAGCTGGTCCATTATAAGCCTGCATCAAAATACCATGTTTACCTGCCACATAGGTCGGCTCGGCTGCAATGCATTTATGCATGTGATCAAGAACGGATGAGGGCGATTCCGCTAATTCATACGCTCCATTAATGGTGTATCGAGGTTCGCTTATTCCCTCAGGTGACGTCACTGGCTCAGCACATAAATCAGCTGCAGCTTTAAATGCATCAAAATTGATATCGGAATCAGGGACGCTGAGGTAGCTGCGGTAGAAATCTAAAATAACTAACGCACCGTTATTGCTCCAAGCCGTCTTATCTGAACGCGGATCATAAATTTGCTTTCCCCACACTTCAATTTTCACATTAGGCACACCGTACGGGAACTTTTCAGCGTCATATTTTAACGCTAAGCGTAGCCACGCCAGCCCGTTTCCTATCATGTCCTCTTTCCAAGAGGGCGCATTTTTCAACATATAAGGGTCACTGTCCGTGCGGCCGTTATGAAATTCATAACTCGCTTTATCACCAAAAGTCCCTATCAAATCCTCGTTTAACCAAATCTGGCCAATATGATCGACCTTATGGGCGGCAATCGCTAACGCCATGAATAGCCGTTCATTCTCAGTCTGATCGCCTTTTTCCTCTTCAGCAAAAAATAGAAGCCCAGAACAGACCGTTTTACCCACTATAATCGTTTCGGGTGCAGTTGATGAGCGAAGCATCTGTTTGCGTTCGGACTGATCGCGATACTGCATTGAGGGTAATTTATCTTGAAAAATAAACGCACCGGCAGCCTGAACCGCAATACCTGCGACAATCAAGGCAGTCCCTAGCCCGCCCGTAGCAATAACACCCGCCACCATTAACCCAGCGGAGACAATGCTTGTTACTGTCTTACCCATTACTCCACTCTCCATGCTTTAACTGGTTGATGATTAACAGGCATTGCGCCACTTTCGGTCACAGCCCAGACTTTATTTGCCCAGATAACACCTAATGTTTTTCCGTCATCGCCATCAAACATGACAATGTCACCTCGCCCCACTTGAGCCACTGGAACTTCAACAAAAAAGCTCGATAATGCCGATTCAATATCGCCGAATTCAGATTTCAGTACACGCGCTGCGCCTGCACGGGTTTTGTATCTACCGCGAACATTTTCGCAGGGATCAAAATCACAGGCCGCAATCACACAATCGGCAGCAAATAAACAGCAATCATGCTCACCCCATGAAAACGGCTTTTGCATGGCTTTTTGTAATGCTTCAGGAAGTCTTGTTGTCCAATTTGGGTGTCGCATTTAATGATCTCCAGGCATAAAAAAACCCGCCGAAGCAGGTTTATGTATTAAATTGATTTAAAAAAAGGTTATAGGTGTTATCGCCCAGATCTTAATTGCATAAATCATTCCATTCATTGGCAAAATCTTTTGTTCCATCATCTATTAATGATGCAGTTCCTATTTGCACAAAATTCTTATGGCCTGTGTATGCACCAAAGCTATTTTTTGCATTTACCTGTCCGCATACCACCCCTGACTTTCCAAGCTTACTATTTCTTATATCTGCAGAGGATGGATCTTTAAGCGAGTTTTTCAATCGTTTTTCACCAAACGATATTTGATTCATTTCCTCTATAGCTTCTTTTCTTATTCTATCTTTATAATCTTCAGCCTTAATCCTTGCTTCAAATTTTTCACCAAATATAGGTGTAGATGAATTAACAAATATCAGACTAAAGACACAAATAACAATAACGCCGATAGATGAAGCTATAGCTCCGACCTTATCGCAAAGAGCCGCAACCATTAATGACAACGGTATAAGTAATAATAGAGAGATTGGTGATCTAAAAAGAAAATAAACGGATACAAGAAAAATAATTAGCGCTAACAAAGCGAAATATTTCCCTGCGCCATTTGATTCTTTTTTATTATATTTAATTTGCGTTCTGGTATATTTACTTGCATTGTTTATTGCCAAAAAATCACTATGAACATATTTATCACTAACTTTATATACTCCATTATCACTAATATCACCTACTACCCCATTAATGACCATTGTGGTGATAAGTTCACTGCAGGTATATTCGTCCAATTCAAATACTTTGCATAGCAATTCACTATCAAATGTTTTTCTATTCGAACAATACATAACAACGTCATCGTAAATTCGCTCTATGTGACTTGCCATATCACTATCAATATTTTTTGTGTTTGACTCTGCCACGGCTATCCATCCCATTAATTAGTTTTAATATATTAACTTAAGTAATAACCATACCAAACCAATAAGAACAATAGAATAGATGTAAACTAAATAACAGAGACACAGATCACTTATAGATAAATGTTGGGGCATCTTTTTTGCTCCCCCAGTATATAGCACGCTCAGCCATTTGCGCCACATAGCGAAATACACGATCGCCTTTATGCCGTTTTGTCCACGATTCATCCGTAAATCTATCTGGCAAGCCCTGAGACCAACGTTCAAAACGATTTGATACCGTAACAGCGATTTCGCACTTATCACCCACGCTAACGCCAATATTGCTAATCTGACCCGCAAATAACACCTCAGCGAGAATAGGCTGTCCATCCTCATTGAGCGCTACCATCATCAATCTCACGTCACGCCCTCGGCTGCGCTCATTCATCACATCACCCAATAGCGAGGAGTCAAAGCCGCTGAGCGACAAAATAAGTTGCTGCGGGCTAGTTGTATTTTCTTCTGATACGGTTTCGATTGCACCAAGCTGACCTACACCTTGATAGACCTCTCCGGCGATAACCAAATTACCGGTTGAGGTGTGTACTCTGGTTACACCTGACTTAAGCTCTAACTTAGCTGCTGCGACAATATAACAACCGTCATTAATTGCCTTGGTCATTTCATTTGAAAAAGGGTGATAAATCATTAGTAAAGCGCCTCCTCAAACGAAAGGGTCGTCGATGTAAATACGCCGGGAACTCGCCTTAGTCGACCTTGATTATTATCGGTTAATTTGAAAATGCCATAAGGATTTGCTGCTTCGATTTTTTCACCCATTACAGGGGAATAGCGCAACATAGGGGAAAATAAAAGCATGGCGTTTCCTTGGCTATCGCTCGTAATATCAGCGGTAACTTTTTTCAATTCATTGTTAATAGTGAAATTGTCTGCCGCTCTTAATATTAACGTATTGGGCTTCCAACCTTTAGTTTGTAGAGATCTTCCCATCTGGTTAGACAGACTTACCGTAGGGTCTCCCATTCCAGTTAAGCCGGTTCGAACCCAGTCAAACAATTTAATGCGCCCAGACTCTCCATCCAACTGTGCAAGAATAACTTCAAGCAGCCTTGATTTTTCATCCGTTAAGTTATTAAGGGTTAAATCACAGCGCCATCGACTACCGGGATAACGCACGGTTTGTGCGCTTCCGGTAAATGTAGAGACAAAGGTTTTAGAGTTGCTCATCAGTTGCCAGTCCATAGCGGAAGGCTCAAGTGCTTTAGGCCACGTTAAAATATCCATGGTTATTTTCCTAGTGTTTTTCGTATCTTACCGTTTGTCTGGAAGTCTCGCATAATATCAGCCTTAGCCTTTGCCGCACCGTCCTCTGCCCCTTGTCTAGCGGCTTCCCTTAGTGCAGCCTCCAGTGCCGCATCCCCATTACCGTGCACGTGAATTTCCTGCTGAATAACCGTGCCACCAGCAGACTTATCATTGACCGGCATATCTATCTTGGGAAGCTGTGCACGGACGCCTAATGAACCATCTTTACCCCGAGTTAGAGGCATAATCGCCTCAGGCCCCGCCTCACCCATTAGCCCGAGTGATGGAACTCCGCCCTTTGCAAACGGGAAGAATGTCGGCGCATCAACAACTTGACCGCTGTAAGCGCTTAATCCGGGGGTATTATATAGCCCACCTTTCGCGTTTGCGGTGTAACCCTGCCACCCCGTAGGCATTCCCATTGCACCGGTACCGGAAGTAGCAGCACTTGCACCCGCCCCCGAAGCTGCGCCTCCAGCAATGCCGCCAAATAAACCCGTTAAAGCATTCGTGATCATCGCTTGCATGGCTATGCGGACTAGGTCTTGAATGATTGACTGTGCGAGTGATGCAGAAAGCTCTTGTAACGTTTCAGAGAATGATTTTGAGCCGGTTAAAATGCCCGTCAACGCATTGCTTGTGCGTTGCTCGACAGTTTCAAGGAGATTCATTTGCATTTGCTGCCAGTTACCCTGAGCGGCATACAATTCTTTAGCAGCATCAAGTTGCGCATTTTTAGAGCGATTAGTGGCTGCTACCATTAGCTCTTGATAGCGTTCTTGGCTAATTAAGTCATTGTTACGGTAGGCTTCATATAGGGCTCGCTGTTCACTTAGTTGATTTTGAAGCTTAACGACAGGGTCAATTTCACCGGCTAAATCATAACTCGGTAGCGCCTTTTGGTTCGCTTCTTCATTCAACTTTTGCTTTGCGTAGTCATTGTGCAACTGCAAGCTAGCCGCATAATATTGTTGCTCATTGAGTAGTTTAGCCTGTCGAAGCTCGTTAAGCTCGCTGGCAATTTCACGTTCCTTGCGCACCAAAGCTGTATAAGGATCGTATTTTTCAGCTAAATCCAAACGCTTACGCTGATGATTTTCTTCATTCAATAATACTAAGCGCTGCATTTCGGTTTGGCTGATATAGCCTTTTTTATACAGTTCCGCTATTTTATCAATATTCTCTGACTCGCCTGACAGTATTTTTTGTAGGCTAGACGCGCTCTCGGACTCAATGGACTTCCTAAGTTGCTGATAATCATTAAGTGCCTTAGCTTTTCCTTTATCGCCTTTATCGTTATCGCCGATTAGCTTAGGTGGAGGTAAATTTTTCGGATCCGCTTCAGGTGGCGCATTAAAGATATTTCCCTTTAAAACTTGCTCCTTATTGGCTATTTTCTCCCTTAACTTCTGGAGTCCTTTTTCTCCATCCTCCATATCAGATAAAATCTGATCTCTTTCCTTTCGGTAATCGTTGGGATTTTCATAAGCACCAGAAAGCCATCCCTTGCTGCGCCGTTCTAATTTAGCTAATTTTTCATCAGAATAGTTTTCTAGTCGCCTTGCGTCATTTTTTTGCTGATCAAGTAGTTTTTCTAAGCTTTCCTTATCCTCATCTAGCGATAACTGAACCTTTACTTTCGATAGTTTTTGCAGCTCTGCAATAGTTTCAACAACTGAGTCTTTTAATGACAGTGCGCTCTGTCGAGCTTCATCTGATTTTTGAGAGAAATAAAATAATGCCCCACCTGCTAGCATTGCTGCGCCAACGGGCCCACCTAATAACGCCAACGTTCCTCTTGCTGCTCTAGCGGCAAAATTCAACCGCTTTTGTGCCTCAGTCAGTTGATTGGTACTGGCTTCTTCGGCTTTGTTGAGCGCTATAATCGTCGCTGAATTTTTAGCCATTTGCTGACGGATAGCGTTACGTTGAGTTTCAGTTTGTGCCGCTCTTAACTGCGCCGCTAATGATTCTTGAGTTGTGATGGCAAAAGCTTGCTCCGCCCTGATCTTGGAGAGGGTGATCTCCAATCCCTTGGCTTGCGCCGCATTTAACACATAGTTATCTTTAGCTGTACCGAGCATCTTCTTGCCAGCATCATAAGCACTTAGCGATAAATTACCCATGTAGCGCGATAAACCAAGTGCGCCTATCGCAGCACCTGCTACTGCAAAGCTACTAAAATTCTCCGTGACCGTCGCCAGCGTTGCAGACATTGAGCGAGTGATCCCCATGCTCGCATTAATTTCACCAAAATAAGACTTGGCAGCATTCGCGGCTTTGGCAAAACCATCCGCTACCGTATTATCCATGCTGTCCGCTAACGCATTGTTGGCTTCTTTCGCGTTAATCAATGAGTTAGTGAATAACGTCATTGAAATACCCGTTTTAGCTGCCATCTGTTTAACGTCATTTTCGGTAACTTTGACGCCGCCGCTCATGCGAGATAACTCAGCCGCAATATCTTTCACCACAGAAGGCATCGCATTAAGCACAGAGTGCCAATCATTACCTTTTAATTTTCCGATGACCATTGCACGATTTAATGCGGTAAAAGCCGATTCGGTTTGTTGTGCGCTCGTGGCGTTCGCCGTGAACGTCGACGATAGCGACTCGATGTAGTCCAGTGTGTTTGCCGTTGAATAACCTAGCTCTTTCATGGCTGAGGCTGAACCCACATACAATTCTTGAGTAGTTTCTATGGCTTTACCGTTTCGGTTACTGACCGTTAAAAAGCGTTGCTGGAGTTCTTCATAACGACTGACATCACCTTCAACTGACGTTAACGCCATTTTGATACGCGCGGACATTTGCCCCCAGTCATCAACGGCAGTGATCAGGGTTGAAACCGAAAAGAAACCGGCTAATGCACCCGACATCATCTTGGCGGTACTGGTCACAGACGCTAATTGATTATTGATATCATTTAATGCTTGCTTTTGTGATCTTAATTCTCGCTCAAAACGACGGCTGTTTGCGCCCATCGTTTTATAATACTCATTACCCGTACGGGACGCCTTGGCTATTTCTGCCTGATAGCTCGTTGAGTTAGCGGAGATCTTAATAATAAGTTCGCGGAGTGTTGACATGATTGACCTGCGCCCTGCTGGGTATTGATATTAATTATGTTAAAGAAGCAAAGAAATTCTCTAACCCTGATCCGTCGCTCTCTCCTTCCTGCACACTCTCAGTATCCCATTGGATCAATGTGTCGTTAATGGATGTTTTCACACCTTGCGCATTAAAAATAGCCGCAGTGACTTGTGCGGCATGCACATCTAAACGCGCATCGCCAATGGGATTTATCGAATCAAACGCCCACCAGAGCTGTAATTCACTGGCGGGCAGAGTGCCGATTTCAGAGAGGGTTTTTCCTAGTCGTAATGCTAGAGTGAGCAAGAATTTTAGTGCAGGTTCACGGACTTTTTTTCAGCATCATTGGTGCCGGTGATTAATTCAAAAGCCTGATGGACAAGCCGAGCATGGACAGGACCATAAATCGCCAGTACTGTCGCCTTATCTTCTGGTGTGAAAACAGGTTGATGCTTCTCATCCAACAAAACGTTAATGAGAAAATCGACGTCAGTATCAAGGTTACGCTGAACCACTTCCTCCGTGCTCAGCTTCTCAGCGTCACCGAGGTCGCGATGCTCTTTTAACCACTTCAACCACACCGTCACGGACGGCTCACGCAACACCACATCAGCGCCCCATTCCGGAACGGTGACTTTCTTTGTGCGAAATGATTGTGCGGCATTCAATGCGATATCACGTAAATTCATTGCTTTTTTAGCCATGGAGCTTATTCTCCTGCTGCTTTGATTGGGGAAGGCTTACCTTTCATGCGTAATGTAAAGGAAGCGGACACTATGCCATTACCAGCAACCGACCAGCTGTTTTGACGTACTTCAGCAAGGAAGGCGTAACCATTACCGGACGGAAATTCCACTTTAAACGCATGAACGGTGTCATCGTCATAGGCTTGGCGTAACACCTCTTGCCCTTCGGCATCAGCTGACCAGTTACCGTTGATTGTCACCTCGCCGGGTGCGGGTAAACCGTTGATCATTTCCTGTTCGGTAGAACACAATGTCGTAACATCAATATCGGCCTTCTGACCGCCCGTGTAGCTAATTTCTTTCGTTGTGCAATCAATTGACAAAAAGCTCGCGCTTGCTGGATTAACTTCTGTCGCAGGTAATTTCGAAATGCTGATTTTGGTACCTTGCGTTTTTTCATGTTTAGCTGCCATATCAATTTCCTATAGAGATAAAAAAAGCTGCCGAAGCAGCTAATGTGGTTTGAGAGTGATTAATATTCGATGGGTTTAATTAAGGTGATTTCTTTAATATCGGCTAATTTTGCTTGTTTGTTGTATTCATCAACTAGCGCCATTAACTCAACATCAGCGCGTTCGAGCTCATTCATGGCATCGCGAAGCTTGGTGACGTCAATATATCGAATGCGAGTAATATCATGTTCATTACTGGTATAGTGATTACGCTCAATATCACTCAGCGCCACGTTGCGCGCTTTGGTCGCTTTGACAATCTCAGTCTGTAAATAAGTACATCGACCGAGCGCCTCATACTTTTTATCGTTTGCTGTATAGCCCTTTAATGCATGATGAACTGACATGGCTCATACCTCTTATTAGTTAAATTATTGCCAGACTTGGCATTCGAGAGTAATACGTCGGAGCTTTTCATCCGGCTCGTACGTTGGACGCTCGGTGATATTGGCAGGGTAAAGCGGCTTGATGGCTGACCGAATTTTCACCATTAATTCACGCGCAGCTTTTAAAGTGTCACAATAAACATCAATTTGAATATTGATCATCTGCTCAGCCTGACCGCTCAGAACATCACCATCAATACGATAGATTGATAATATGCACCAAGGTGGCTTAATAGGCGGCGATTCCAGCGGAACAACGTACGAAAACACCTTGTCCGGCAGTACCGACTCTAGATACGGTAAAATATCCGCTTCGGTCATTTGCGTAATACCTCGTCGATAGCTTGATTGAGTTTACTAATCGCAAAAGCAGCCGCTTCATCCGCTTTGCCGTCGAATGCCGGTCGAATAAAAGGTTGCGGCGGCATCTTTGCCGTACCATTCTCCAAAAAACGCCAGTAATAAGCATTGTTAGGATTAACCGCCTTCATGCTGTTATCGCTATTGGTGCCGGCTTTATTCGTGCCGCGAACATAAACACCCGAAGACACTTCACCCTGCTTGCGATTGCGCCGATTACTCACCACGATATTTTTAGCCAGCTTACCCGTTCGTTTAGGCGCTTTAGCTCTAGCCTCGTCACGCAAAACACTCGCCGCTGCATACGTCGCTTGCCGCAATACTTTGTTACTTTCTGCCTTACTGAGTAAATCAAGCTCCTTGCTGATATCCAGTAGACCACCAAAATCAAGGCTCATATCAACCATCGGCAGAGACTCCTTGTTTGCACAGTAATTCGAGGCGGGTGCACTTCACGTCGGGGATCACGGATTGGATATCATAAATAAGCCCACGATAAATCATGCGGCACGTGGAATTAATATCCAGTCGATAACGCATCCACGCCCGCACCGTAATTTCGGACATTTCAGCCCCAGCCGAAAGCAGTTCTCGCCCGCTTATCGCCTTAACCTCAGCCCGAGTCACGGTTATGTTTGCCCACACTTTCTCTCGCTCACCGTATTCATTCTTAACCATTTCAGTGCGTTGAAATATCACTCGATGCCGTAAACGTCCTGCCTGCATAATCCCTCCTAGAGCCCATAAATACGGTAAGGTTGAAGTAGCGCCTCAGTCGCAAACGGCAATGCGGAGGTGATATTACCAATATTGGTGGCTTCACGGTTTTCATACCATTGACCAATCAGCAATAACATGGCGTTTTTGACATCATCACCTAGCAACAACGGTTCGGGATCGACCTGATAACCTTCTGATGATCCGTTTTCATACAGCGTTCGGCGCGTGTAATTTTCCACATACTTGACCGCAGAGCCGGTATAAATGGTGAGTAACTTGTCATCATCAGTAAAATCAGCATCGATATTGCAATGCTGTTTAACCAATTCCAGAGAAAGCATTATTTCTCCTTTTTAGCCTTAGTGGGCTTTTCGTCTTGCTGCTCTTCAGCGTGATCGCCTTCTACTTCAATTGCATAGCCTTTTTGAATTAATTCACGCCCATGCAGATCGCCCGTTTCGATGATCTCGCCTTCAACAGCGACGTGATTACCGAAATAAATTGCACGTTGTACCGTCAATTTCATATTGCACCTCAAAAGAAAAAGCGGCCACCAAGACCGCTTAGGGAAATTATTCGCCGGAAGTTGGCGCGGTAAAATCACCGTACACAAACGCTTCGGGACGTTTAACGGCTAATGCGAGACGCTCTTCACAACGAATTGAAATCATATTCTTTTCAAAGTCGTCGGTGTTTTCGGTGGAGATCACTACATTGGTTTCTTCACGGTCAAACAGCTGAGCACCCGCATTAAAGGCACCGGTTAAGAACTTACCTTTGAATGCCGCTGTTTCCGTCACCACAATTGGCAAGCCCCACAATGTCGGACCGGTTAATGCGGATGGATTCGCCAGAATGTAGCGACCCAGTGAATCTTTCAACAGCTCAATCTTCGCCCAATCAATGAAGTGCAGAACGTGACCGGTGGCAGGGAAGCGGGCTAATTGCGCTTGCAGCATCGCTAAACGCAAATCATCGATGCCGCTTTGCTTATCGACAGCAAACTCTGCTTTGTACTTCGACGCTTGCGGAATAATACCGTGCAAGTGCGCACCGGTGCCGTCACCGAACAAAATTTCTTGCTCTTCCACAAACTTCAAGCCATAGCGCATTTCAGCATCCACTAACGACTGCAGTTGTGCAAAGTCATCTAAAATTTGCTTAGAGGCTTTGAACATGTGCGCAATCGTGGAGACGGGGGTCATTTTGGTCGCAAATTCAATATTGCTGTACGGCTTGGCGGTATTTTCCGGTACCACTTTCGCCGCATTGGTGAAACCGGTTTGCTGTACCCAGAAGATAGCCGGCGAGGTCGTTTTTCCCGGTGCGATTAAGTCGCGGATGAACAAACGTTGTTTTGGTGCGACATCAATCCCCGGTAAACGCTGGGGCTCAACCACGCCTTGCGCTACATCAACTGAGGTCAACGCCGCTTGAACCGCAACCGAAATACGCTTGCTCGCCTGCATGCTGGAGTTGATATCTTTCAGTACATCAGCAGAAATGACCTGCTGACCGATAGACTTCGCAGCATGGACTGCATTTTGCAGCGGCATTTGTGCCACGTGCTGCTCTAAATCACCCAACGACGCTTTCAGGGTTTTTTCAGATTCACGCAGCGCATTCAGTTCCGTTGCCATTTGGTCAACAGCGGCTTTCGTTTCGGTGCTCAAGCTGCCCACTTTTTGCGCTTCTTTCAGTGCTTCTTCAGCCTTCGCATTAAAGTCACCGTTCGCTTTTTCGATTTTAGCGGATAGGTTTTTCAATAGTTCGTTTGTATCAGACATAATAGCTCCAACAATTAATGAGTAACGGAAAAGGCACTAACGGCTTTTTCCAGTTCAGAAAGGGTTTCAGGGTTAATTTCAGAGGTAGCGCTTGGCGTACCCTTGGATTGAGAAGTAGCGCTCGGCGTACTTCCGGTTAATGCGCTAATTAATTTTCGACGCTCAGCGCGGGGAGTGTTCGATTTAGCGAGCAACGCATCCAGCTTACGTATAGCGGCTTGTGGGCTTTCGTCACCATCGTTAATGACATCCGCTGACAACAAACTGTCCGCAAAGCCTTTTTCAATCGCATCGTTAGCGCCAATGTAGGTTTCGTTGTCCATCATCTGACTGATAGCGTCACTAGCTTGACCGCTGCGCGCCATGTAGATATCGCACATCGATTTATCAAAGGGCTCCATATCGAGGGCGAGTTTGGCAAGATCATGACGGTTTCCGATACAAACGCCCCAGCAGTTATGGATCATCAAAAAGGCTCCACGGCCCATTTGAATTTCATCCCCTGCCATTGCGATAATAGAGGCTGCAGAAGCGGCAATACCCAGCACATTCACGGTCACTTTGCCGCTGTGGGCGCGAAGTTGGTTATAAATCGCCAGCCCCTCAAACATGTTTCCACCGGGACTATTGATGTTCACCACTACGTCGTTATTGCCAATCGCCCGTAATGCAGCGGCAATGCGTTTGGTGGTCACGCCTTCACCCCAATAATCCTCACCAATCACATCAAGGATAGAAATTGTATTGTCGGTACTGGCGGCTTTAATGCTCCCATCCCACTTATCTAAGGCGTTGGGGGTTAATTCATAGCGGATTGACGCGCAGGGGTTTCCCTCCAGTGCAACCGGCAGATGACTCTTTTTCATTCAATTTACTCCTCGGGTTGAGGTTTGGTGGGTGGTGCTGAATTACCTTCGGGGAATAACCAGTTAGCCAGCTGTGCCTTGAGCTTTTCAGACTCCGTGCCGGTACTTTCGCTGCCGAGCAGTTCAAGTGGTGTCAGGTTCAGCTGAACCGTATGAATATCCCCTCCGTCAATCGGCGGGTAGTTTTCCAACTTTCTGACATCATTTCGGCTCATCCAGCCGTTTTGTAGGGCAGTCGTGTAATACGCCGCACGTCCTGCACTGTCAGCCCGAAGCAAGCCTTCAACCGAAAACTCGGCATAGTGATCGTCGTCGTCATCCAATAAGCAACGATTGATTTCTTGCTCGATATTCACCAGGAGGGGACGCAAAGTGTTGGTGAGAAACTGCATGTTCATTCCCTCAACACTTGACGCCCAGCTACTTTGCTTATCGGCGTGACCGACCATAAACGGTGGTACCCGAAACCAGCGACAAATCTCTTCAATACTCCATGCACGACTTTGCAGCAATTGTGCATCTTCGGGGTTCATGGAAATGCCGTTATAGGTCAGGTCATTTTCCAAGATCATCAACTTGCCGGCATTTTCTGAGCTGATAAACGCATTCAAATAACCGCGCAGTTTTTCACGCTGTTCACCGGTTAAAGCGGCTTTTGAGGATAAAAACCCCGAAGCGAGTAACCCATTGCGGAAAATTTTTGCGGCGGTTTCATCTGTCGCGATGGCTGAACCTAAAATGTCTTTACCCACTTGAATGGGGGTCAATCCGCTAATCCCGTCTGTTCCAAAGCCGCGTATGTGCATCATGTTTTTCACGTGGATTGTCCGGTTCGCGCTGCCTTGTTCGGTATACTTGTATTCAAGAAGCCCACTGTCTAGCCGCTTCACTGTCATTGACTGCGGATATAACGGTTGTAAAGAGACTAATTTAGAGCCAATGTAGCGCTTTTCAATATAGGCATTACCCTGCAAGCAGAGACTCGACACCACCATCAACATAAACCGCGAAGGTGTCATTTCCATATTGGGTTTTCGGCACAGCACCCGATAGGCCGGATGCTCTTTCGCGATCACGCGCGAGCCATCAGCCTGATATTGATAAATCCGTAAAGGCAAGGTTGAAATTGATTCACTCAACAGCCGAATGCAGGACCATACCGCCGAAAGCTGCAAGGCCTTATCGACTGAAACTGATTTACCACTACTGCTAAGTCCACCGAGCGCCTTGAGTAAATCTTGACTGTCCAATCCTGCCGGTGTCGTTGGCTGACTGGCGTTAAACCGCTGCGCTTTACGCGCTGTTTTTCGTCTGGCCATTAGAAACCTACCATGATGGGATTATCAAAAAAGCCGTCAATATCGCCATGTTCAACTTCAACACCGTTCGACGCACCAACCGCCATCGCAAACGCCACCATGCCATCCATGCGACCTGTCGACTTCTCTTTAGTCAATTTTCGATTAGAAGCAGCATCTTTAACCGTGATCGCATTCGCCGCACACATATTCATCACCGGATGATTACCGTGCCGAATTTGGCCATTCAGTAACATCTGCTCCATTTTATCCAGCGCAGGGGCCATATCTTTAAAACCCTGACCGAATTCAACAAGCGGCAAGGTAAGCCCGATACTTTCAGCAGCCTTTTTAAACATCTCTATGCGCCAGCGGTCAAAGGCGATCACCTCGACATCAAGGTCAGCCAAAATAATGGCAATATCATTGACGACATAATCATAATCAACCATTGAGCCCGGCGTGGTACGTAATAACCCTTGCTTTTCCCAAACGTCATACGGCACTCGGTCAGTTTTTGCACGGTCTAACAAAGTTTGTTTGGGTGTCCAAAAATACGGGAATAGGTTCCACTTACCATCGGCAGATTGGCCGATCACCACAAGTGCGGTTAAGTCTTTCGACTCTGATAAATCCAAACCGGCATAACATTTACCGACAATCGGTTGTATCGGTGCGGCGCAGGATTCCCACACCGAACGCGAAATGAACGGCGATACAATAGAGACTCGCTGATTCAAATTTAAATTGCGGAACATGTTTTCTTGGCTGGGCATCCGTGACGCCATTTCCGCTAACCGCTTCATGTCATCCAACGAACGGAAATTACCTAACGCTGGATTCGATGCTCGCCATGCTTCGGGATCTAAAATATCCGCATCTTTTTCTGCTTCATAAACATGTGAAACAATGTGCGGGTCTTTGGAGTTCTTCGCATCATCAAGCCAAATACTCAGCAAGTCTGCATCATTGGCGGCTTGTGTGCTGATAGCAATCAAGAGTGGATCTTTATGCGCCCCTTGCGAGGTGACAATCGCATCCACAAACTCACTGCGAGGACCCACAATTTGCCCGACCTCATCGAGAATAGCCAAGACGGGCGAAAGTCCGTGTGCCGTTTTACCCTCAGCCGACAAAGCACGGTATTCCACATTGCACGGTTTACCTACGAGGCGTTTACCGCTAGGGATAATATGGACAATCTCCTGCAATCGTGGGTTGAGGTTAATCATCTTCACTGCCAGATTGAATACAATCGCGGCTTGCTCTCGGCTCATCGCCCCACTGATAATTTGCGAGTTTTGAACCGCTTCGGGTCCGACTAAATGCGCCAGTAGAATGCCAGCAATTAAACCGGTCTTGCCATTTTTACGGGCAATACTCAGATAGGCTTTGTCGGTACGGTGTGGATTGTCGTAAACCGCCAGAATGAAATGCTTTTGAAATTCATCTAATCGCATCGGCTTTCCAATCAGCTCCCCTTCGGGAACAATACAGAAACGCTCAATAAACGCGATAACACGTTCACCTCGTGTCATGGTTCCTCCTTAATGCATGGGAGCCGCCAATAAATCATCATCCTGAATATCGCTCAGGGTATCTCTGGCTTCGGCATCGTTTTTATTTCGGTTGCGTTGGTCACGGCTTTCGCCGTTCGTCGCATGGGAGTGGATTTGCAAATCTCGACGCTGTGCAAGGGCGGTACGCTGTAGCTCGACCACTTGCTTACGCAGATCTTTAATCAACCCTTCGTTGCGTTCTTCGCCGCGAATACGTTCATTTTTGCGTAATTCTTTGCGCAAAAGCGTTATTTCTAACTGATTATTGGCTAATTCTACCGCCGCCAAGAGGTCGGAGGGTGTCCAACTGTCAAGAGCTTTTGAGCGGATATTGTCATGCCAAAATGGCTCCGCTTTTTTCTCCAAACCTGCATGGCGTGGCGGTTCGATGGTATCAGCGGCAGCATTTTGCATGGCTTGAATTTCGGCGCTCACACTGTCAGAGCGTTTACGTTTTCCGGCCATTCGTGCCTCGTAAAAAAGGAAAAAAATCGGGTTAGCGTTATTTCAAAGGGTAGTGGTCGGTAATTTAAGTCATTGTTTTTTAACTTTTTACCCGCCCCACCCCTGATAGTTTCAATTTGTTACTATTTCAGATGGATATCAGGTGCGTCAGTGACCATGTTATTAGTGCAGGTTAATTTAACAGTAATCTCCACTGAATTAGTTAGCCCATCGGTAGGTGGAAGAATGAGAGAGGTTTGATTGCTCAATAGCAGACCATCCACGCTTAATGCATGACCGACGAACCGACCATTTCGAAATAGCTTTGATAACTTCACTAGCTTTTGATGGCTCATATTATTTATTCCAATGTGAATTGGGGTCGAGTGGTATGCCATCCCGACTACAGCCGACGACGACACCACTCTTCTCCATGCGTTGTTTAGTTGAGTTATGATGTGATGCGCACAAGCTTTGATAGTTGCTGGTGTCCCAGAATAGCTTTTGAGCCTTCGCTATCTGCTCAGAATCCTTTGACGCAAGCGCATCCTTTAGTCGGTGTGGGATAATATGGTCGACGACTGTCGCAGCTGTAATGCGCCCCTGTTCATCACACATTACGCACAGTGGGTGCTTAGTGAGATAGGCGAGCCTGACCTTTGCCCATCGACCGCCATAGACATTTGTCTTCTTCATTGCAGCCCACGAAACATCCGACCACCTCGCGCGATATCCTTAGCGATAGCTTTCTTCATCGCTTCGATGAGTGCTTCTTCTTGGGCTTTTGCTGTTTCTACTGCATTGGTGATACTGTCATTAGTTACTGCTATCGCTGATTTGATGCCGGTAACTTCACGCTGTAATCTTGTGAGGTTCTGAGCTATTGCTTGCTCACTAGCAGCTTGCGTACATTGCATGGTTGTAATTGAAGCCTGCAATTGACTAAACTCAGATTCAACCTGTTGCTTATACTTATCGAATTCTGACTCTTCATGAGATATTGTCTTATCTAATCGAGTGATGGTGTCTGGTGATTTCAATGCGATTGCGGCATCGGAGTTTTCACGCCCCATGTATCCCTCTGAACCAAACAAGATTGAGCCATCACGCATGATTGACATGCCACAAATTCGGTGGGCTACCTTTGCGTCAAAGTCTTTTGATTTAATGCTATCGGGGTCAAGCTGAGCGCGGGTAAACTGTTGCTTATCGTCATAATGAACGCCAGTTCTTATTGTTGTGGTGGGTGATTGTATTGCTATCTTTTCAATCACCGCTTTGTCAATGAATGCCTCATCAATAAATACCTGACCATTTGTAATAAAGAACTTATCAGCAACAAACCCACCTTTCGCTGGCTCCTTCAGTCCTGTTCTTACCATCAGCCCAGTAATGCGCTTTAGCTGTGCTTCTAGTTTATCTAAATCAGTGCTATCGACTGATATCTTTATAGATAGGGTGGCTATTTCTTTTTTATCTGACATAACTGTCTCCACAAATGAAAAAGCCACCAGTGATTAGCTGATGGCTATTTAGAATATTCTTCTAGGTGAATTTATATAACTGCGTGGTACCGAGTGACCACCAGCATTCAAAACATATATAAAATTCTATCAACGCCACTCAAGGAATGACGTTTGCAGAACTTTATAAAGCTAATGCTGTTGATTAACTGGTGACAGCTCACCCTCTTCAAACCATGCATTCACCGCACGACCATCCGCTGACAAGTAATGAACATAATATTGATTAGCATCGTTCTGATATTCAGCACGACCTTTAATGTGACCTTCTTCACCACTAATAGTGATCTGTACTACCTGACTTAATTCATGTTTAAACATATTGACCTCGTATAGACGTGGAAGATTAAATATCATGCTTGGTTACAATTTGTAGCAACACGTTACTCTTAATATTGGTATTATCAATTCATAATAACTAAAAATATTGCGTAGCCCTTAGCTCATCTCTGGTGGGCTATTTTTTTGCCTATTAAAAAGCTCCCTAATTGGAGGCTCGTTTCAAATATCTACCAAGCTGGACACGTCTGTGCCATCCTCTAGCTGATATTTTATAGTAATACTTGGAAACACCCCGACTAGATAACTTTCATATCCGCATGATTCACATATATGCTGGTATTTAGGTGGAAATGTTAGAGAAACACTACCATCCGTTTTTTGATACATATTGCCATTGCCGCAAGAGTCACATTGATAATATGTTAGCTCATGAAATACATTAACTGGCACTGGGCTTAGTTTCATTTCATCACCTGTTGTTGTTCAATTTCCCGTATTGCTTTCTTGTCGGCTAACGCTTGCACTCCGCAAAGTACCAATCCCTCAAGCCAAGGAATTGCTTTTCCAGTGTTTCAAGTTGCTTAAGGAGATTGAAATAATCTTCTCTAGTGTCTCCCTCCAAGGTGGGGGATCTGCCAGCATCCACGCCGGAGGTGGAACTACTTTCGGGCTTTGGACATTTGGCGTTGACGTACACGCGCTTAGTGCCATTACTAACATCAATACGCAACTGGTCGATTTTAGCTTTTGCATTTGTGAGCTCCGTAGTGTGTTTAGTGTCGAGTTCGTGAAGGGAGTCAATGCGTTTTTCGTAGTCGGTAGTAATCGCTTTTTGCTCATCGAGGGCGTCACTTAAAGACTTTTTTTCTTTTGTAAGGCTGGTGTTTTTATCTGCTAACTTTTGATTCTCACTCACCTGCCAATTCAGTAAACCACCTAGGATAAGTACCCCGGCAAACGCTAATACTGACATTTTCCAATTCACAACAAGCTCCACGCTTTTTCGAACGTAGCCTCACTATAAGGTTGGTAACCTAACTCAACGCCGACAATCGCGGTAGCTAGTGCAATGCCTGTTTTCTTATCGAGAGTATTGATATGGTCGTTAATACCCACTCCGATACTTGCCGCTGCACGATTAATGTAACCAGAAGTATTATTTTCAATCGGTGGTGCATACTTATTGATAATTGCTGAAACTGAATTTAATCCATATTTACGCTGATAAGTTTGAAGCAATTTATAGATAGCACGAATGCCATATTCAGCCATTTCAAAGCGACAGAAACGAGGCTTATCGACACCTATTTCAATACCTATCTGACCTTGCCATTTATTTGCAGGGTTATAATCAATATTGCCGGGGTTATTGTTACGCTCACCGCGTGCTATTTTTCGTTGCTGGTTATTCATTTATCCACCTTAAGAGTAAAAGGCCGCTTCATGAACGACCAGATTGATTTGAGTCGAGCAATTAATTTACTAATAACTACTACTGACATGATGTTACCGCCAGCTGAGAAAATGACGATAAATAGCACAGCACTAAATAACACATCTGATGGCGCCGCTATTCGGTCACCTATTGCCGTTTCATAAATCTTGTAAACCCAACAAATAAATAATGTAGTGCCTACTATGGAATCTCGATGCCTTGCATATCGACAAAGGAATACGGTCACGGCCGACGCTGACATAAATGAAATATCTACCGCATCTAAGGGGTGTTGGTGAAACCAGTTCACTACGTCATTTAACACGTTAAGGAAGGTATTCATTAGCCACCACCCCCTTTATTTCGCCAGTCTTTAATAGCCTGTACGATGCCGCTGAAGTTCCGGTCTATTGATGCGGCAATTCGACTAAACAGCTTTCTGAGGTTATCTTTGTTTGCCGCCAGCACGAGCACTGGAATTAACAATGCAGAAATAATAATCGCTGTTATTTTAGGGCTAACATCCCACTTCCATACTTGAGCAATAAACTCAGACGCCTCTTTAGCAATGAGGATCCCCGCACCAAGCGCAAGAATAAAATGCAGTATCTTTCGCCGGTTATTATCTTTAGATGCAATGACGGAAGCAGACGCGCCAATAATAGCTCCCAGCACGACACCATAATCGGCACCAATAAGGAACCCACCCATAGCACCGCCGCCAGCAGCACCTAGGGTTATCCCTAATGATGTGCTCATAAATTATTTATTCTCTTAACAGTTAATGAGAAGGCGTTTTACCTCTGCAGATAACCCGAACCGTATCACCCGTTACCGTAGTAACGTAAGCATGATCAGTTCGCTTGATATCAAACGCAGGGACACCTTCTTTCGTTGTGTATTCCAATCGAGCAGCAATATCAGGGTTATCAACTACTGGATAAAACTCCAGTCGGTACATATTTCCCAAATAATGTGACTCTTCAACTTTACGGCCTTCACGTTCTGTTATTAATTTAAGTGCGTACATAGTTATGTTCCTTTTTTCATAGGTAATAGAAAGCCACCAGCAACGTCATTGCAGTAATTAAACATGTTGATAGTGATTTGCGGTGGCTATATACGAAAAAGGCCACGCAACGCGCAGCCCTTAGAATAATTTTGGAATATTTTGTTGCTTGAGCTAGCTGGACCGCCATCGAGGCATCGAACCCCGACTCTTAGTTTCGCTAAGACTAAATACTCTTCCAGTTGAGTTAATGGCGGGTAGGTATTATTTAAACCAGTAAACTAATGCGAAGGTCGTCAAAGTCAATACAGCGATAGTTAACATACCTTCTGCAATTGATAGAATTCGGTGGTATAGCGCGTTCTGATCCATAAGGCTTTCCTTTGGATACCGCATCTATTGTTTAGATAAAAGCTCGCGGGTGCAAGATTTGCTGTTTATAGCAATGGGGTATGGTGACCTAAGCACTATAGCATGTCGATTGTGAATTAGCGCAATTAATAACCAAAAAGCAAAAAACCCCGCATTGCGAGGTCTTTGGATTCATTTAATGCGACTAGGTATAGAATGTCCATTATTAGAAGATAATAAGCCAACTTTATGCAAAAATCAAACTAGCTTTGTATGTATCATTTCCCAATATTAGTTTCGAATACCCATGCCCCATTAATTTTCCCTACCGCCTTAATTTTTACTCCCTCTAAAAATGCAGAAAAAATAAAAATAGAATGAGGAAGCCAACCTATATTAAGTATTAGCTCAAATTCTGACTTTAAATCGTATGAGTTTTTATTATTGTAACTTTTTAGCTTATTCCTACTAGCTATTAATTTTCTACAAGGTTCTATTGATTCCGCTCTTTTTTGAATGTCTGTAGCCAATGACTCGAAATCATTAAACAGATCTATTGGGCCATAACCACTCCATAATCTCTTTAGATCTTCTTCATAAACATTATTCATAAAACACCCATTTTTCAAAAAAAACAAATTCGAATATAAACTCATATAAATCATATGTCTACATCTTAAAAATATGCTTGACAGATTACTAATTTAGTTCAATTTTCACGCAAGAATATAACCAATAGTTACATTAAATGTTAATGGACTAAGAGCATCACCTCTTATTATGTTTATTTGGTTACTTTTCTAAATGCTTGTTCTGCTGCACTTTCTTCAATAAAACATTTACTAGCTAACTTTTCATAAAATGGCTTCCAATTACGTGACCATGATGATTGTGTTAAATCAGGTACTAAATGCCTTATTGCATTATATGCCACCGACGACGGTACACGGTTGAACCCTCTACCAGCACAACGAGGACAATCTTTATAAACTGGTGCCCCTTGTAATTCGCTCTGTGCCTCATCTAATACTTTACCTCGCCCTTTACAACGACAACGGTGTGTTAATTGGCCTTTGCCATTGCATGACTCACAGATCACTTTTTCAGTGTCGACAACATCGCGTTCTGTGTTGGTATAGCGCTTAAGCTGGCCTTTAGAGAAAGATGAGAAAATCGCGGCTCTACTGGAATATTTTTTTGTCGTTATCTTTTTATCAACCATCCCTTTACCGCTACATGCTGAACACTGACAAACCGAACCAGCTGAACGGGCATAATCTTCAAATGCCATCTTGGCCAGAACAATTAGACAATAACCCAGTTTATTACCTGCAGCTTTGCGTACCAGTTTAGGAGTTATTTTTTTAGCATACTGCATTAAGGCTTCAACAGTAGAAAACTTATCCTCTTCGCTGACATCATTTTTAGCTAGGAAAGCTGTCATGCCAAATTCAGCCTGTGACTCCGTCATCCCCATAGCTGCCATGATATCCGTACCTGTAATTCTATCAGGGGATGTGCAACCTGCTACATTACCGAACGTAGGTGACTTAGGGTGAAAGTTTTTCAGTGCATTTTCGAGTTTCATTAAGCCGCCTCTCTTTGTTTCCGAATAAAAACACGCTCTCTTGCTTCACAGCCTTGAGTCAGTAAATCGTTGAAGTCACCGAGATCGGGATATCTCACGCTCACCTTTTCGATATCATTACTGGCCACGAGGTTTTTTCTAGCACATTCATAAGCTGCCGCCTCACCGGTTGCGCTCCAATCGTTATCCGCAAAAATAATCAGGTGCTTAACGCCTTTTGGTGCAATGAATTTTTCCATAAAGCCAGCATTCATCGTTGACCATGTGTTAACGCCGTAAATTTGATGACATGAGAGTGCCGTCTCAATACCCTCTGCAATGCCGAGCGTTGAAGTAACAGGAAACATTCTGATAGCGACAGAGGCGGCATATTCGAGATAGTTTTTCTCTTGCAGCCCATCCATCTTTTTAACGACTTTGACATTGGCTTTTTTAGCGCCTTGCAGATAAGTACGATGCAAATAACACAACTGCCCTCTCGCATCCGTAGCAAGTGCCCATATTGCTTGAAATTCGCCTGTATGCTTAGGGATGGGCTGATTAGCACAAAACTTAACTTGCTCTGCCGGTAAAGAGAAAATACCTCTACCCTGTAGGTATTGTGCTGCTGTGGTGTCTCGGAGTGATTTGAGGGTTGAATAACAGTTAACCACTCGCTCCCTTAAGTTTGATACCGAATTGTCTTTAGGTTGCTGAGGGGCTGGCTTTTCACGCTGATTATTGAGTAATACGTCCAACTCATCCGCTAATGTTTTAAAATCTTTCCCTGTCGCCTTTTCGAGCAACTGAATACCATTGCCTGAACCACAAACACAAATCCATGTACCGCGCCCCTCTCTGTCATCAATTCGAAACTTGCCCTTTTGCTGGCAGACTGGACACTTCCCCTTAAAGTGCTTTTTGCCCGTAATCGGGGGTAAACCGTATTCCGCAAATATTTTCGCCCATTGTCCTTTTGCAAAATCAATCGTATTCACAGTAAAGCTCCTTGTTGTGGGATATTTGAAATTTGTGTGCGTAATGTACTTATCTGTTCTGCTGCCTTTTTACGGGATTTCGCCCAGGCTATTTGTTTATGCTTAATAAAATTGCTCACCTCTGGGGTAATTTCTTGCGGTGTGTCGTGCAGACCTTGAGGCCATACTGAAAATTTATCGCGGTAGGTATTTGATACCCATCCGTCACTCACAGGCTTACCTTTGGCAGCTCTGACGTTCTGGTAATATTTCAATTGAGACCACCAGCTTTGTTTTTCTTTTTGGGTATAAACCTTTTCAGTCTTGCTGATTTTTTTGATATTGCGGCTTGTATCGACCTCAACGTCTTCCCCTGCTAGTGGCTTGAATCCACACTTAGGGCAGACATAAACACCAACTGGTTTCATGTAATGGCATGAGCTGCATTCCTTGGGGGTTTTCTCGCGCCTTTCCTGCTCACGAGCACTGTTAGCCTCTTTCATACCATCGTCTTTGCTTGGCAACTCGTCATAATCAATATCATCGGGATAGCCCAAGCGATGAACAGACCCCGAATGGTCGAAGATTAAACAAGTATCTTTGCCCTGTGCTTTGCGTAAGCCGCGACCAATCGCCTGACACCATCTGATTTCTGACTTGGTCGGACGGGCGTAAATGATGCAACGAACATCACTGTCAAAGCCGGCGATCAAAGTGCCAACGCTAACAATTATCTTGGTTGCACCCTGTTCGAAATGATGAATGGTTAACTGACGGTCTTCCTGTGGGGTTTGAGCGGTAATTACTTCCGCCACAACGCCTGCACGAATAAACTCCATCGTCACAAAATTGGCATGACTGACCGTGACACAAAAACAGATAGTCGGTAGGTCTCGACCATTTGCAAGCCAGTTACTCACGATATCGCCAACGAGATCAGCGCCACTCATAATCTCGGAGATTTCAGCCTCTTTGTAGTCGCTGCCATATTCCGCTGAGGTAGCCGATTTAACGCCGGTCAGATCGGGTTTAGTCGGTGCGTAGAATTCGTAATTACTCAGGTCACCGCGCTTAATTAACTCTTTTAACGTTGTTGGCTTGATGAGGCTTTCATAGTAATTGCCCAGAAACGTAGAAAATGGCGTACCCGATAATCCAATTACCTTGATATCCGTATCACGAACAACTTCTAAAATCTTTTTGCGGCGTAGGTGAGCTTCATCAATGATCAAGAGGTCGATATTGTCTGGGAATTCACGACGAATGACTGTATCAGCGGAGGCGATTTGAATTAATCGAGTAGGATCATAGTTAGGATTATCAGCCCACACGAAACTGATTTCATTTTCAGGCAAGCCATAGTCCATAAAGCGCTTTGCCGTCTGGTTCAAAAGCACCGTATACGGAGCTAGAAACATCACACGTAGACCCTTTTTGACATAGCCGTGAGTAATGAATGCTGCTAAACCTGTCTTGCCGCTACCCGTAGGACTGTAAATCATGAATGTGCGGTTCTGCTTCCAGCTCTGACGCAACATAGCTAAACCGCGTTCCTGTGCAAAATTAGGTGTGATATTTAACATCTGACCCTCACTTGATTAATTTGCTATGCCAAAGGAAGACCTTTTACATAATTCAATTTAGCCATCTAAACGGCTGGCGGCATTTGTAACCCTATAGAGATCTATCTTTAAGATCTGAGTTCTTCCTTGGCTGTGCCTTCCCTAACACCCCTTTCAAAGATCACCCCCCTTTATCCCCCCTAGAAAGTTTTCCCCTCTTCCCCAAAAAACAGCATGGACGTCTAAACGTCTTAACCTCCGAATATCCCTTTAGTAAAGTTACAGGCCAACTAACAACGGCGCTGAGGTATAACCTTGCATCGCCTTCGAATAACGTCTTGTGTACTCTCGAAGTCGCTTATTAGCCTCGTGACGCGCTTTGTTATCCCTGCGATATGAAACAGGTTCTAGCTCCCAATGCTCTTGATACACCTCTGAATATGCCGCCAGCGCCTTATTTCGTGCACTTGGCGACAGTTGAGTTAACATTTCCTGAATCCACTTGGCATCATCAGGAAAGTGGTGCCTAGGCATCGGTATGTTATGTATCTGGTGCATTGACTAGCCGCTCGTAGGTGTATGGGATGTTAGGATCGTAGTGACACCGGATTGCTACATCCTCTGGAACGCCTCGCCATTTCCATTTCCCAACACCTTGACTGCTGCGAGTTCGACCTTTTAGCGGATAGGCTTTTCCGATGGCGGCATTTGTTTTATAAATGCCTTTTAGAATTTCGTATAAATTCATTCAAAACCTCTTGAAAGTTTTCTTTCGTTAAATCATAGTAAAAAGCAACCTAGGTTTCAAGTTAATTTGATATATTAGTTTCGGAATAAATTTAAATAGAAATGGTGGATTATGAGCACATTCGGAAAAAGACTTCTCAGCAGGCGAACAGAGTTAGGAATGTCACAGGATGATCTGGCAAAATTAACTGGCGTTTCGCGCGTAACCATTAGTAAAATCGAGCTAGGTGACTCTCAAGATACAAGATCTGCAAATCTGTTCAAAATAGCGTCAGCTTTAAAATGCTCGCCAAGGTGGCTTTTGGACGGTAGCGAGCCAGTGAGTGAGGAGCCCATAGATGAGCCCAACGTATTAAATCCAAGATCAAATGACCCTGCAAAATACACATATCCAAAACTTAACTGGATTAGCGCAGGCTCTTGGAATGGATGCGAAACCACTATCGCACCAGATGAATGGATTAGCACGAACATATACGCTGGAGAAAATGGCTACTGGCTTGATGTTAAAGGTGATTCAATGACCTCAGCAGGTGATTTTTCAATATTTGAAGGAATGCAAGTACTTGTCTCTCCGATTGAGGAAGCCAGATCAGGTAAGTTTGTCGTCGCAAGAATCAATGGATCAGATGAATCAACTCTAAAGCAATACGTGGAAGATGGAGGGCAGATATTTTTGAAACCATTAAACCCAAGATATCCACTCATTCCATTCACACGAGACTGTGTCATTGAAGGGGTCGTGATGGAAATCAGAATGAAAGTGTGATTCTCCCCCAAAAAAAAGCAGCGCTAAGCCGACGAAAGTCGGTTTTTTTATGCCCGAAACTTTTCTTTCATTTTTTTATTGACAACTAATTACCCAATATGTAACCTAGGTTTCGTAAACTGTTATTTAGGAGGCATTAAATGAACACTTTAAATCACTGCGGTACAAAAATTCAGCTATTGAGTAGCCAGATATCCACTTTGTTATTTTGTGCGATTGAGTCAAGCTCCACAGAGGAAATTCAAGCCTTGATAGAAATGGCAATTGAAAAAAATGAAGTGATTAAATCAGAGTTAAGTTGCACTCAAACTAAGCCTGAAGCAACAAAACACGACTTCACGCCGCTAAACTCATTCGCAGCACGCTTGAAGATGGCTCTTGTCCATACTAAAACAACTCAAGCAGCTTTAGCGTGGGCTATTAATGTGTCACAAGGCACGATTAGCCAGATAGTGACAGGGAAAGTGAAAGAGGCAGGCATTGTACGCACAACCGCGATAGCAGAGGCGTTAGGAGTGAGAGTTAATTGGTTACTTTATGGTGAAGGTGAGATGTACAGCAAGCAACCGGAAAGCCTTGAATCACAAATTGCTCGCCTTAAATTTTCTGGCTCAAATCGCTGAGGTTTAAAAAATGCCGACTATACATTATCTGTCAAATAACGATTTATCGGAAGTGGACATACATACAGGTCTATTTCGATTCTGCTTTCTTGCAGTTAAGCGCATAGACCCAGAGGCTAAGTGGGAACGTATTGAAGTTCAGGCGTCAAGCCTTAAGGCTGCAAAGTTACAACTTGTTCGCGATTACGTTTTATCACTGGCATCACAAATACCAGCAGGAGCAGTGACATGTCACACGAAATTAAATTAAGTGTCGCCGCAAAAAAAAGCGCTCAATTGAATGCGGTACTGTTCCAACTCAACAGTCAATTTGCAGGTGATCCAGTTGTAGATAGTTTAATTGAATTAGCTTACGAACTATCAAACCCTATAGCAGGTTGGTTAATTGAAGAAAATGCACAACGGGATAATGGACATGAGTAAGATAGCCCCCCCCCAAGTACAAGTTAGTGAATGTATGGATGTATTTAATCGAGTGAAAGCATTTTTAATTGCAGCTCAATATTTAAATCGAGATAACGCCGAAAAATATATAGCCAGTCAATTAATCGCTCAATGTGAAACCGAGGTCGATATTATTCTGGAGAAAGAATAATGAATAACACCAAGCTAGTTGAAAATACCATTGATGAATTAACCTATGCCTCATCAATTTTAAATATGATAATTAATAATGATATCCAATCAGATGGTAATTTATTTAATTCAATTGAATCAGTCGTTGAGAATATAGATAGAGCAAAAAAAAACGTTTGCAATTTAAACACTGATAAAAATTACAAGCCTATAGGCGAAGTTAAAATATCCAAAGACCAAACTATAGAGACGGCTATAGGATCTATTTTAACTACGCTCGAAACAGCAATTAATTTAAAGGTAGCAGAAGAGAGTGGGTATCTAAAGAATCAGGATGAATATGTTATCAATTTAATTACTTCGGCTAAATTAAATCTAGATATAGTTTATACCAAAGTTAGCTTTTCGGATTGATTATGAATACTGCAACTTATAACGCAATGGCTATTTGTAAAATGAACAATATGCCCCCCCCTAAGTACATTGATGAATTTTGGCAGCATCACGGGGAGTGGGAATGTAAAGTATATAAATTGAAAAAAGGAGCTAAGCATAGATTTGATGGGAACTATATATTAGTTGATTCATTTTTCGAATATGAAAAAGCATCAAAAGAAGCCAAAGAAATAATGAATAAGTTACTAAAAATGAAAGAGCGAATTATCGCATTTTTAAATCTAAGGAAATAACATGTGTAACAAAACAAAGCCAGTAGAACTAGCAACAGGACACGATATTCAAGTCATTACTCGTGAAGTTTATCTTGTTCAGCCTTGCGGTAAAAGCTACTTCACTGAGGATGCTGCTATTAATAAGTATGCTCACATTCTTGCAAGTGATGAATTCAGCAAGCTAGGCAAGCTAACCAATGAGCCTGATATTGAAACGCAACTACCCGACGGCACTCCCGCACTTAAACGTGGCGCTATGCTGCCAGAGTATATTGATAGACAGGCTGATATATATCGAGAGATAAAACAAAAACTCAAAGATGAAAAACATATATTACGGTTAGAAAAAGAATGGCAGAAAGCAAACAGTAAGTTTGAAGATGCCCGAGAAGATGCAGCAATAAAATACGGAAGACTACAGGAAGCAATAACCAGCAAGTAATAAAAAAAACAATTTAAATTTAATTCAGCGCCAATGCTGAGGGGAACACCTTATCTAAATTCAGGAATAAGAAGATGGAAAAATTAACTTTATTAGACAAAAAAAGAAAACATTTTATTGATGCAATCTTTGATTATCTAAAAAGAAAAAAGAAAGCTTCAACATTCGAGCGAACTGTTGATGGCATTAAATACCGAGTTGATTTAGATGCAGAGATATTAAAACAGTCATTAATTAATTTATATGAAAATAACATTTGTCGTAAAGAAGCCAATGCAACTGACAAACAAATAATGGAAGTTTATGACAGTTTCTACGGTAAATACGGAAAGCTAACAGATGAAGGTAAGGAATTCATTAATGATATCACTCCACTTATTGCGGAGCACTTACACAATAAGGATGTAAACAAATGAATCGCTTTGAGCAGTTAATGAAGAAAGGGAAAAACCTAGAAGCAAAGAAATTATATCGACGTGCAGCAAATAAATATAACCAAGCCTTTTCTATTTCCGAGCAAGGTAATTCATCTGGGTTAAGTAAGTAGGAAAAAATAAGCAAGGAAGCTGCCGACCGTTGTTTATCTAAAGCGAAAATTAAAATAACGGAGAGTTATATATGAGCAAAAACAAATTAAGTAAAACAGCGCAAGGTTTTAGAGGAATGAATATAGCTCAAGCCATACAAATGGAGCGTAGCGAAAAGCAGAATTACTTAAATTCTAAGAAATTTACCAGTCAGTATCAGGTCGATCCCGATACCGTCAGTATGCCGCTTAACCGCTCAATGCGTCGTTATGCGAAACGAATGAAAATTAACATTGAAAAGGCTTAATTATGAACGAATTAATCACAATTGATGCTAACGCCCTACCGCTCATTGAATGGAAAAATGTTCGCGTTGTCACCACGGAAACATTAGCGACTGGTTATGGCGTTGATGATAACAATATCCGCAAAAACCTATCTAACAATCGAGATCGATTTGTTGAGGGTGTACACATCCATACCTTGAAAGGTGAGGAGCTAAAGCAGTATAGGAACCTAGTGAAAGATATTCACTCGGTTAATAAACATACAAGCCAGCAAATTCTATGGACAGAAAAAGGCGCGGCTCGCATGTCAAAAATTGTCGATAGCGATGAAGCCTGGTCTTTCTTTGAAAAAATGGAAGATGCTTACTTTCGCCCAGCACCAATTAAAGTTAGTCCAAAACAGCTTGCACAAATGGTTATCGATGCCGAAAACCGTGCAGAGGCTTTTCTACTTGAAAATGAGCACCTCAACGCGACAGTTGAAAGTCTTGGAATACATTTTAGCAAAGGTATCACGGTCACTTCATTTTGCAAGGCACTCAACGGTGTGAATGTTAACAAAATGATGTGGTGGGCATCAGAGCGAAACTGGGTATACAACTCACGTCGTGATCCTGAAAAATCACCTAAATGGCGAGTGGCTTCATACGCTCGAGATAAATATCTCACCGAGGAAGAAACCAAGGTAACTCCTCACGGTATGGATGAGTTTATAAAAGTAACACCAGTCTTATTGGAGAAAGGCTGCCATCGTTTATACCAGCTCTATATGAAAGGTGAATTACCCATGAAAAAAACATGGAACGGTGAGTTTTCACACGACAAGGCTATCTACACACCGGAGGCTAAATAATGGCTTATTTTACTGATACTGGTAATGGCGTTATTGCCGACGATGGCACCTTGATTACTTATGCTGACGCAGTTAGTGCGCTTGAAGCTGGGCAATATGATGAAGATCTACTGAAAGGTTTGTATTTGGCTGCTGCCGTGGTGGGCAAGTTAGCCGATAAGCCCGACACACTAACACCAGAGCAGCGTGTTTCTGTCTGGCGCTGGGTCGTTGCTGCTTGCTTTATCCGTGAGCAGCAAGAGAAAAACGGCACTATGGAGGTGCCCAATGACCAAGGCGGCACTGATGTAGCAACTATCTACAGTAATGGCAAATCGACGCTAAGTATTTATCCTGCACCTTTACGTCTCGGGCTAATTGAAAATCTCGAAGGCATCATGATCGAGCAATTCGGTAGGGATTATTGGGCTGATTTCACCATTAAGGCCTACATCGATTTTCTGGATATTTCGGTTGAGCACGGTCCTTGCCTATCGAAGATGGGGCGTGAGGGTCTTTGTATTCTTCATGATGACTATATTCGCATGCTGGAAGCAAATGGCGGATTTCCATCAATGCCAACTATGCATTAAGGGCGGTAAAAAATGATTATTCAAACACACTTACTACGAGCAGCTTTGGTTTGCGTTGCCAAAAATGACCCTCGTTATTATCTGCAAGGCGTTCACATTAACAGTAAATACATTGAAGCCACTAATGGGCATGTAGCGCTACGTATGGAGCATGGTATTAAAACTCGACGCGATACAATCCTTGAATTCAGAGGAGCAACACCCGCGAAAGCGGTAACAACAGAAATTTGCTTTACCAAAGAGCCCTATGCGGTACATCGCGATGCTAGCAATAATCGAATTGGTTTTGCCGTGCTTCTTTCATATGACAACGCCAGATTTCCTGACTTGGACAGAATCATACCCAGTAATTTTGAGTCTTGCTTGCCCCACTTTCAGGCGGCTTATCTGGCTTATCCTGAAAAAATGTTTGGGATCAGTCGGGGCGTTAATCCAATATCGTTTCATCCGTCGGGGATGACAACGGGGTGCTTATTTAAATTTAGCAATGTGATTAATGAAAAATATGGCAATCCACAATTTATCGTTATGCCATGCAGAGCGTGAGGTCAAAAATGAAAATCGAATATATCGCCAGCAAAACAGGCAGCACAGCAAAAGTAGTGATCCTATCTTTCATTACCGAACGCAGAAAACTAAACAGATTAATTGATAAGGCCCTACTTCGCGCTCCCGTTCACGAGTCAACAGTCGGTTTCTTTTTCCGAGTGACTACGATTTACGGACTTATAGGGGTATTTGCAAGGAGGCAAACAAGTGATTGAACAAGATAATGTTGAGCATGAAATTAACGAATATGACTCACCAATTCTAAAAGCTGTGCATCACATTGATGATGGACGTGATTATACAGCCCGAATTATTCACGGTATTAGGCAGCGCTGTTATATCAGGATGGGGATCTATCTTCCTATGCCACCAGCGCCACAAGTAAGTGAGCCAAAGTTAACACCGAAAATGAAAAAGAAAAGGCGCACAAGGAAGGTGAAAGATGATGAGTAAATTTGCCATTTTTATTCTACTGGCGTTATCTGCCACGGTGTACGCAGAAAGCCCACACTGCATATCTGAGACCAAGAATAGCAGCTTAGTTACTCAGTGTGATGATGGCACCGTAACAATAGTAAATAGCAGCAATGGATCATACTCCGTCTGTAAAGTCATTGGCACTGAGATAATTTGCAAGCAGGGGCGACTATGAAAAGGATTGATCAAATTAAATTAATTTCAGCAATAGCCAAGGAAATTGACCGCCAAACAAAGGGAATTGAAGTAACACCTGTTCAATTCAATGTGATCATAAGCGCGGCGACAAAAATTACCAACGCTATCAATGATAAACAAAATGATGAGCCTGTTAGCTTTATTATCGGGAGGGAGTGATGAAGCGAATAATGATATCTGCTATGGCGATTGTAGCATCTGCCCTGTCAGTACAAACGACATCGTGGGCAATTAACCACAATAGTTACTGGTATGATTACCCTCAATCAACCAAGCGTGTTACGGGTCACGCAAAGATAAACCGAGCAGCCAAGAAGCGGAGGGCGAGAAAATGACAACACTTGATTTTAACCTCGTCAATATCATTAAAAATGCAGGTGGTGATCCGGGTGATGTAACCGACGCGGTGTGGAGTGCAGGCTATCAAAAAATGGACTTTACTACTGAGCAAATTATTGAAATGACCACCAGCCAGATTGTTGATTGTGTTTATTATGATGTTCCGCAAAACGTATGGCCAACAACAGTTGAGGATGTCAGTAAGGGCTATTTGAATTTCATTATTGACGACGCGCTAGGGATTAGCACTCCAGCTGAAATAGCCGCTGAGGTATTGAGGAACGGGTATCAGAAAGGGGGTGGAAAATGATTACAATGAACACGGCATTTTTGCTCATGGCTGAGTTTGGCACATCACAAATACCTCTCGCCGATATTGCGGAGAAATATTTAAAGATGAATCAGACGACAGTAGAAAGAAAAGCAAATGCAGGGGAGTTACCAATACCGACATACAGACTCAATGATAGCCAAAAATCACCGAGAATGATCCACGTTAACGACTTGGCGACATTCATAGACAAACAACGTGACGATGCCATAATTGAATTCAACCGCTCAAAATAATATAGGTGCTGGTTTTCCAGCACCCCTATAGCACCCCTTGATAATTTAACTCATTGTTTTTAATCACACTCTCCCCCATAGAAGATGGGAAAGAATTTAATGTACATATAGGCCAATTATCCGTATTGACAATAACTTTATTCGACATGGTGAATCCTAAAATCACAAAAATGTACTACACTGTACACTTTTGTGATTTCAATAGTCAATAATGATTCTCATTTAAAATTTGCAATTTATGCTATTTGTGATTTTCTTTTAAGACAGAATATTCTTAATATGTTGTAAATATTCATCACATAAAACATTAATAATGGCTTAATGATGCGTTTTTTTATACGGAATGTTATTCTGACTCTATTATGTCTTTATAAAGTGAAAATATTATGAATAAAATTTTTCCTGTGGTATTTGGATTAATCATGGCAATAACTGCATTTAATGCAAGTGCGGGTAAAACATGTGATACCTATTTTCAAGAAATGAATGAACTCGTCAAACAAGCTGAAGCGCAATACAAGAATGAGCCTAATGCGGGAGAGCAAATTACGATGATGAAATCGCAGTTAGAAGAAGCGAAGAAAACATTAGCAAGCTATCCTGAAGATGCTCAAGAACAAGCATGTAGTCAAGCTCTTAAAGCTATTGCACAAGCTAAAGATGCGGTAGAAACAAAATAGCCATGCTCTGTAGAAAACCAAATTTATCAATAAATACAGCCTGATATTTCAGGCTGTATTATAGAAATGGATTATTTTAACGAACAACTAGTACTGATATTTTCGCGTACGAAACAATACCTGATGCATTTGATCCTAATAAATGGGTCGAAAAACTCGGATTTCGTGAACCGACAACAATTAAATCTGCATTAATATTTTCTGCTTCCGACAACACTTTATCTCTTGGTGACCCAATTTCAACTCTGTAGGAAATTTTATCTGATGGGTAATCAATTTTGTCGATAATTTCTTGTAATTGCTCTTCAGAACGCTCAATTGCCTTTTTTGCAAAAGAGGCTAGTAGATCGTAATGATAGCTATAGCTCATCGAAAATCTTGAAACATCAGGTATTGAATGGAATAAATGAATTGTGGCATCAGAAATTTTCGCTAAATAAATAGCATGCTTAAGTGCATTATCTGTTAACACATCTTCCGATATATCCACGGGAACCAAAATAGTTTTATACATATGATACCCTCTTTATTAGATTTTCTTTCTTTTCAAACCGTGACGTTATTAGTTTTACGATTCGACAGTTTAAGAATGGCTGGTGAATGTTTGTTATTTTCTCTAAAAGTATAAACCTAAGCTTATAAAAATGTCGTGAGCATTCCAACGTTATTTCAATACGCCTCAAGCTTAACTTTCTTCCAAATGCCATTTATGTAATAAGCGATGAATAAATGGAGTGACTATCAGACCGATACTAATGATAAAAACGCTTTGTAGGAACAAGCCATAAATTGCGATAAAAAAACGTCCACCACGGGTAATTGGGGCTGGTTCTATTGCTTGTCCACTTAACATTGATAACGCATTCAACATCGACTCTACAATTGAATGCCCTTCTATAAAGTAAAAACCAAAAATACCCGGCAATAGACCAAGGAAAAAAACCAAAAGTGCGATAAGATAAAAACGTAACACTCGAAGAATAAAATACTCAACTCGTATTAATTCTTTTGAAAATTTTTCCATAAATAACCTAATAACACGTTATTACTCATACAATTGTTCGATCAAGCTATACAACAATGAATATGCAGCTACACATACGCACATTTATGATACTAGAAAAGAACCTACATCATAAATCGATATAGGCCCTATTTAATCTGTTAGCGTACGACTAAAACCGATGTTTCTGCGTAACGTACGATCCCAGCAGCAGTTGAGCCTAAAAGATGAGTTGTAATATTTGGTCGACGAGAGCCAATCACAATAATATCTGCATTAATATCTTTAGCTGTATTAATGACTTCATCACGAGGTGAGCCAAATGTAATGGTATAACTCACATCTTCATGAGGTAAATTAATTGAATCCATTAACATTTTCATATCTTCTTCCGCTTTCACCGTTGCTCTATCTTTTATTTCCATATAGCCAAGAGCATAGGCATTAATAATTGCTGAAGATATTGGTAATACGTGGATCAAGTGAATTTTAGCACTCGATTGTTTTGCTAAATTAACCGCGTGACGAACAGCTTTACTCGTTAACTCTTCTTCGGTTAAATCTATAGGGACCAGAATCGTTTTATACATAACCCCTCCTAAAAAATTAAAAAATAATGTTAACGATAAAATTATAAACAATTAGCTGTGAATGTCTCTCATTCAAAAAGATAAATGAGATCTCTAGCCACAAAATATTAATTATTGAACAGTTTTTATCTTTATTTTTTAATATCAATAACTCAACTGGTTATTCTCTTAGCCATGGTGTAACCGTCAACCCAACGAGCATACCTTCAGGGCTTAATAATCGGGTTACCGTTTGCCCCCAAGGCTCAATTCTATTTTGAACCAATAATAAATACCCCTTATCAGTTAGATTTTGAGTCATCCTTGCGAGATCAGAAACTTCAAATTCAATCCAACTTTGTGGGATTGTTAACTCTTCAGGCCATTCATCACGCAAAAAACAAGATTGTGCAGCTTGGTTTAATGGCCAAAGAGCAAAATGTTTAACGCCACCTAATGTATCTTGCTCACAAACTAGATAGTCACTATTTTCTTCCATTGGTTTCAATGGTAAACCAAGTGTTTTAAGATAAAAATCGCTACTATTTTGGGTATTTAGCGTCACAGGACCAAAACCGGCGACAAATAATACATCAGAGTTATCTTGTAGATTAAACATTGAATATTCCATTTTAGTTAGAAAGTTATTAATTTTTATCAAACATTTTTTCAATAATTCTTTGAGCGGCAATCGCGTTTTCACCACTGGTACACGGCTGAGATTGGTGACTTACAGACTCAATAAAATGACGAATTGCACCATCAAACCCACGCTGTACCAATATCGAATCCCAACTTGATGGGTATTTATCATTAATACCCCGAAGATTTTCACTACGCCACTGATTCATGTTAGTTATTTGATAAATAGCATCTTCATCCACGGCAATGACTTGCTCTTGCTGACTACCCGCTTTTCGGTGCATCGATGTTGTTACCCAACCATTTTCCGTTTGGAAATGATGTTCTGCATAAAACAATTCGCCTTTCTCAGTCGTTTTTACCCCACCGCTAATTAATTTCAACTCAGTCCCAGCTATCCATAGAACCGTATCAACGACATGTAAATAATCATCGAGCAAAGTAAAACGCGCATCTTTAGGCCCTACACTGTCACTTCGATGCTTATCCATCCTCAAAGAGGAAAACTGTGTCATATTTTGTTTTAACGAAACATAAAAAGGCGCGAATCGACGGTTAAACCCCACCATTAACATACGCTTTTGTTTTATTGCTAATTCAATAAGTTGCTCTGATTGTTCAATATTATCAGTAAGCGGTTTATCGACATAAACATGAAGTCCCATTTCTAATAGCAACTTAACAATTTCGAAATGAGTGGTCGTTGCGCTATGAACAAATATGGCATCACAGTGGCTAGCAAGACTTTTAATCTCTGCAAATAGTGGGATCCTATAGCTATCACAAACTAGTTTTGCTTTGGATTGATTCGGAGAATAGGCGCCAACGAACTCCCAATCATCTTCTTTACAAAGAATAGGCAAATATGCTTTTTGAGCGATTGAGCCTAAACCGACAACACCGATGCGCAATTTTCTCATGTTATGGAACTCTTCTAATATATTGATAAGGAAATTATTGAATATATTTATATAAATAAAAAATATTTTTTCTAAATGTATGGCAATAACAGAAGAATAATGAGGAAAGATATAATTTAACACCTTGTTTTTAATAACTTTAGTAACCTAAAAACAATCTTTAGGTCAAAAAAAGCAGCATAAAAAAAGGGGTTGATTTCTTAAATGAGAATGGTTATCTTTTACCTCATGGAATACCTGAGTAAATTACTCAAGAATTTCATAAACGACATTGCTCACATTGCTTCCAGTTTAGCAGGCCAACTTTATAAGTTGGCCTTTTTTTTATTCTCAATATTATTAAACGATTACCAAATATTACGAATTTAATCGCCTATTTATTACGTATTGCGCTCGCAAAACTCCATGATTTTAAATGACCAACATAGGTTAATCTATGTGTCGGTTCAAATGTAGGCACATCCCCAGTACGCATATGCAAAATATCAGCCGGTGTTATCCATGATGAATTACCTTCAAACAAAGGCATTCCTGCATATTTATAAGCATCTAGGACAAACTGCGAACAAAAGAATCCATTCGCTTGATCTATATCATCACCTAATTGAACAGTAGCAAGTGCTTTTAAACAAAAATTTCTAACCGTTTCACCAATTAGAGGTAACTCACAAATTCGTTTCGTGAGCATCCATGGCGCGATCATAACAATACCTTTATAATTATATTTATTACCATCATTTTGTACGGAAAACTCACGTAGCTTGTCAGCATGTAAAGACGTTAATCCTGACTGTCTTAAGACCACCATATTATTCGAGTCACCAATTGCTTTATCTAATGGTATAATTCGAACACCACTGCCAACTGATTCAGCAACCTCTCCTAACCCTAAATAGATTGATGCATGACTCACACCACTCACACTGAATAAACGTATCCCCCAAGAATTAAGACCCGTCGCAGACGATAACAAAATATCGCCAGGCAACATATCAGAAACTGAGAGTACTTCCACTGAGTCTTTTATAGGAATTGTATTTGCTTGCTGCATACTGAATTTTAGGCGATTTGTTTCTGCATCTGATTTAAATTGAGTTGAGCATCCCGCTAAAAAAAAGAATCCAAAGTACAACAGCCAGATTTTAAAGTTCATCCCTAAATTACTCATCTAATTACACCAATTATATTTAATTTGATTGTATACGGATTTTATCTGCTCATTCCCGTAATGACTACCATTAATTTACTCACTATCAATATGAGTAAAAATACCTTTTCTATAAAAAACTCGAATTGTCTAGCTTTAGTCTAATAGACAAGAAAACGCTCAACTCATGTGATAATTCCAATTAGTTTCACTATAAATTAGAGAAAACTAAATTTTCAGACTAATTTTTACTGATTTAAATATAATTAATATTAAATTAATACTAGATTAACTAATGGTGAAATAATTAACTCACCTAATAAATACAGTTAATGTTTCAATTATAAAACCCAATAAATAAATTGCAAAAGGAAAAATACATATGGACATAACCAATCTAAATAGGGAATTCATACATCATGAAAACTCAGTAAATATAAATAATAAAAACATAATAGATGGTAGTGATGTTTCCATTAGTTTTAACTCTCTTCCCAATATGACTGAGACTTGGCATATTATGAATGAATACAATCATAATATGGACGAAAACCATACAAGTTATCATGTTAGTAAAACACAAGCAGACAAAACAAATCATACTAAAAATATTTATTTCAATGAAAACAACTTTCCAAGTGACTTACAAGGTGAACTAAAAGGCAATGTATTTTATGCACAAAGTAGTATTATTCCAGCAATAAACAATATCAAAGATGATATTCATCCTAATTTGGTCACTGGTCGTAAAACTTTATTATTATTTAAGCCCCATGATATTATTAAAAGTGATACGGAAATTAAATTAAACGTTTATGATAATAAAAACAATCTGCTACATTCAAGTATTATGCTCTCCCCTGAATATTTACCTAAAATTGCAGGAGTAGTTCCATATTATACTAATATTTCGCCCGAATATTTTGAGCGGCCAATATCATCAGATATATGCATTGAGGAAAAACATGAGTTAGAGCAAATAATAAATGATAAAATAAAGCTAAAAGAAATAATTAAAATGAATGAAACTGATATAACTCACATTATTTTTTCTGATGTTATATTAAAAAAACCATTTATTTTAAACTCTGACCCTGATCTTTCGAATAAGTCAGTTGCATTAACATCTTACATTAAGGATGAAATAGAAATCAATTATGGTATAAAAAAAATATTACTACCCCCTAATGAAACAATCCATTTTGTTTGTGATAACTCTGGACAATGGGTGACTTATCAAGATGCATTATTATCAAAGCAACATTTCTCTTCATTATTAGCTAGCTCAAAATCATCAGTTAAGCCTTCATTACATATAAATGAAAAGACAGAAATTAAAAAAATATCAATAAATAATTGTTATTTAAACAATCTAATTTCAGATAATGACACAATAAAAATATCAATTGATAATTTCAACTGGGTTAAAAATATAACCTTAACAACAAATAAAAACTTTAGTTCAAAAAAAATTATATTTACCTCAAAATCACAATCTGTAAGTGAAATACTCCATAACAATAAAATCACTCACTTAAAATATAGTGATGAGATATTATTTGAATGTGACTCGAATGGTAAATGGTTAAAAATTGAGCCTAATATTAATGAGCCTTCTATTATTCTAGATATTGCATACCCCGAAAAATTCTCTTTAACATTAGATACAAATGAAAAAATAAAAAAATTTGCTACTATTAATAGAACTTTCATTGATTTATTAAATAAGAATAACTCGATTAAAGTTGCCACTAGCAATTATAACTGGGCAAAAAATTTCTCATTAACAGAAAACGACTCTTTTCATAACAAGAAAATATTATTTACATCTACCGCAGCCTATACTAGCACTATAAAATATGGGAATAAAAATATAAATCTGAAAAGAAATGAAAGTGTGCTTTTTATTTATGACTACTATCATAAATGGATGACCATTAATGATTATTCAATAATGCGTGAGTTAGCGAATATTCAATATATTGAACATGGTTGGAGTACAACCCTACCTGCTAACATTATTAAGCCTGGTATTAAATTTGAATTTAACTCTCAAAATAAAAAAGGAATACTTAAGAATATTCAAATAGATGCACCACATGAATTATTAATGAATACTATTGATATTGGAATGCTAACCCCTCCAAGAAATAATTTTAAATTTCAAGATAATCCAGAACTTAATCGTCAATATTTTCAAACTATTCCTGTTAGCCAACTTATAGTTTCGCGTTTTGAACCACTCCATATTACCAAAGTAGTAATGCCTGATGGCTCAATATTCACTGAAAAATCAAGTGGAGATGGTGGTTATCATTCTGGAAACATGAGAGAATCTATTGGTAAAAACCTTATTTCTGATGGAATTAATCTTGCCAATTATGGGATAAATAGCTCTTCTTCCTTTTCAGAAACATTCTTACCTACATCTCAAATTACACTCCATAATTCAATTGGTTCATATAAAAATGGAATTATTGTACATGGTCTATCAGGCGGAGGCGGTAAAGCGACATTAGAAGACTCGGATGGCAATGAGTTTAGTCATGAAATCGGTCACAACTTTAATTTAGGTCATTATGAAGGGGGATTCAATGGTGGTATCCATTCAGCTCCAGATAAGCGAAATTCAACCTGGGGTTGGGATTCTCTCTACAATAACTTTATACCTAATTTTGAAGTTAAAAAAACAGACAAAGCAACATATCTTGAAGTAAAAAAAAACAATAGCCAAGCCCAACCACCTTATAGAGGTCGGTCTTTTAACCGTGACGCCATGTCAGGAGGCAAACCTTATGACTTTAAATATAATCGCTATACACTCTATACGCCATATACTCTTGCTTCCATTCAAAAAGATATGACTAAAAGACATATCTTTAGCATAGATTCTAATACCGGCTTTAAAAAATGGAATTATAAAACTGCTCAGATGGACGATAGTAGTTTCGATATCACTGATCTTGACAGCCTAGATATGCATTTCAAAAATGGAGTAGATATACAAAAAAATGATCTTGAAAAACTTTTAAGTAAAAGCAATTTAATCCGTATCACCATCGGTAATGGTTATCATACCTCAAATATTTACATTCCAAATGCAAATGAAAGTAATAAAAATTCAGTGATAAAAATAAATTCCTATGCAAGCTGGGATAGCCAAATACATTTGACTAATGGTATTCAAAAAACATTAAAACAAAATGACCAACTTTTTTATATTTCTAACGGCTTTTCATGGCTGGAAATTAATGAATTCCGTACTTATAAAAAGCCGGATAAACAAAGTATTCCTATTGTTACATTATTAGGTTATTACGACCCTGAAAATAAAATAGATAGTTATATTTATCCTTCCCTATATGGGTCTTATGGCATGACATATAACCCTAATAAAAATGCTAAAAATAAAAATGTATACATCGATGTTACTTATCATGATAACACTCATAGTCAACATCAACTTATAGGATATCGGAAAGATAAAAATTTAATGAATAAATTTCATATTAATTTGGAGCGAGATCGTAAACCCACCAAAGCAAATCTTTATATTAATGGAAAAATAATTTATAGCCGCGATATTGAAATAAAGGAAAATAGACTCCCTACAACGATTAATGGAATTATTGTATAAAATACGTCCACAACATGCCCTATGGTCAATGTTGTGGGCCATTGATTAACTCCAATTTATTCAATTGGTGATGCAGGTGTTGAACATTTTTCATCCCATATTTGATTAACTTGTGTAGGAAGTAAAATTTCATGGCCACCTTCCACAAACGGAATGGATATATCGGATCGCCCATTATCATTGGTGTATGCTTTAATAATAAAACGCTTAAAACCATCAGGTTTATCGCCTTTATATCTGAATACTTCACCACAAACGTATCCAACCTTTCCATTATCGCTTGTGTATTTTGAAAAATGATATTCAATATTTTTAAACTCAGCAGCTTGTGGATATGCAAGAACATCATTCACATTTTTTTTTACTTGCTCAATCAAACTTAATGAAGGCGGCTTCATATATAATGCACCTAACAGAAATGCTGCACCAAAAATAAGTATTGCTATGATTATTTTAAAAAAATTCATTCAAATCACCACTATAATCGTACATGAAATATCAAATTCTAATAACAGATAATAGCTTTATATTCATCAAAATCCACCTTTAAAAATAATTTATAACAATAACTATTAACAAAAGAAATTCACAGTCTGTTTAGCCTATTCTTCATGTTGACTCTGAATAAATAGACTCAGTATAGTAAGATAAAATTCAGACTAAATTGGACGGTTAAAAAATGAAGACTATTGGGTTAATTGGTGGAATGAGCTGGGAATCAACTCTACTTTATTATCAGCAAATTAATGAAGGTATCAAAAAATATTTAGGTGGCTTACATTCTGCTAAAATTGCTATGTATAGTGTTGATTTTGCAGAGATAGAGCATCTGCAAGCTACAGGCCAATGGGAACAAGCAGCCGACTATTTAGCTAAGGCAGGAATAAATGTAAAATTAGCAGGTGCTGATTTCTTAGTACTTTGTACAAATACCATGCACAAAGTTGCTGAGCAAATTGAAAATCAAACAAAACTACCTTTACTTCATATTGCAGATGCAACTGGTGAATGTATAGTGAATGAAGGTTTTAAAAAGGTAGGTTTATTGGGTACAGCATTTACAATGGAACAATCATTCTACAAAGACAGACTCATAGATAAATTCAGTTTGACTGTAATAACACCAAATTCTAAAGATAGAAAAATAGTTCACGACATTATTTACCAAGAACTCTGCTTAGGTGTGATAAATGAGCAGTCTAAAAAAGAATATCTGCGTATTATAACGGAACTTATCAGCCAAGGTGCTGAAGGTATTATCCTTGGCTGTACAGAGATAACGCTACTTGTTGATAAAAATGACGTTGATATTTGTTTATTTGATACAACAGCTATCCATGCCCAAAAAGCAGTCGAGGTTGCATTAAGTCTCTAAGCTATTACATTATAACCATCTAAAAACTAAGGCTAATTATTGATTTTCCCTATTAGTAATAGCCTTAAATTCAATTTATTAGTGGTGATTAATTGCTAACTCAAATTTAATTTCTATTTTTTATCTTATTAGATTGCTTAATTATTCAAATTCACTAAATTAAAATTTATTGATTACTCATGAAGTGTATTGTTAGGGTTTTATCCTGTAAGGTTCAAATACTTAATACTTTATTATATTTTAGCTATCAATGTACCTTAATCTTGCATTTACAGATTTTTTACCATTGAATATAAAATTTAATCGGTGATAATTTACACTATAACTTTGCCTCAGAATTGGATATTATGAACGGAAAAAGATTAAATAATGAAACATTAGGACAATTTATAAAAAAGAATAGAATTGCTCTTAATCTGACAACAAAAGATGTTGCAAGTGCTGCATCTATTCCTGAAAGTACATATATTCAATACGAAAATGGTACTGTATCAGTATTTATTGATCATCTCGTGATTTTTACAAGAATATTCAATGTTGAGCTAAGAACTTTTTTCGATATATATATCAACCCAGAAAAACACGGCTAAAACATAGCTTGTTATTTTTAGTTAAATAAATCAGCAATAAGATGAGTTTTTATTGCTGATTTTTTAACATACATCAAATTGAAAATGAAATTATGATAACCGAAAATTATTTTTTATTAATTAATAACTTAACA
>NZ_JBQDNB010000034.1:33757-45744 GCF_052096715.1 Providencia sp. | reverse complement strand
CGATTGTATTGGGAAAACTCTAAAACGGTGACCAATTTTTGTTGACCACTTCAGAATATCTAATTCTTATGAGGAGATGGCAGAAAGCCCTCCGACTTAAGAGCTCTACATTGGGCAAGAGCATTCCATTAGCATTTTGCTAGGCACAAACGAGCTCAGAAACGTACAAATGGAACTAGGGGCACAGCCCTTGCAGAAGAGTAACGTTTAGTTGGAAGATTTACCCCAGAGCGCAGGTAACTGAGATGCTTATGTTTTAACGGTAAGCACAGTGACAAATAGGACATTTTAGATTAAAGATAAAATACAATATTGATTAATAGCGAGTTTTTGGGAGGAAATATGCGCGCCTCCTTATTCTGTCATCAAAATATGATAAAAATAAAGTTTATGTTTATCCTACATAAACTTTGTCCATCCACAATTCAGATCGACGCCCCAAGAGCCTAATTCAACGGCTCTATTTGCATTTTCGGCTAACCATTGGGGGTGCTGCCCTAACAACTGCACCCTAACTAAAGTTCCTGATGGCGTACGACTTTGATTACGTAATTCGGGGCACAAACGATAAAAGGTTTTAGCTGGAAGTAACGTATCTACTACACGAACAAATTCAGTAATGCAGAGGTCATAATCATTGACCTCTGTGAGCAATGAACGAACGAGTGAGTCTAAAACCCCTTCCATAGGGGCTAGTAGCACACGCATTAACCTTCACCACGTCCTTGTCTTACTTTGCTTTGTGCATTTCTCCAAGGTGAACCTGATGACTCAGATTTTCCTTTTGCAGCTGGCGCGCTAGAACGACGAGGTCTGTTACTACCTTTATCGCCTCTATCACTTCCACCTCTGTCACTGCGCTCACTAGGACGTCTATCAGATGAACGTCTGTCATTGCGCTGCGGTGATTTTTGAATAGGTTCAGCTTTAATTGAAGGATCTGGCTCATAACCTTCAGTTGTCATTAGCGGAATTGATTTTTTCAATAGTTTTTCAATATCTTTGAGAAGTTTAATTTCATCGACACAAACTAAAGAAACCGCCATACCCGTTGCATCTGCGCGACCAGTACGACCAATACGGTGAACATAATCTTCTGCCACATTCGGTAATTCATAGTTCACAACATGAGGAAGTTGTTCAATATCAATACCACGCGCAGCAATATCAGTAGCAACTAAAACGCGAATATCACCCGATTTAAAATCAGCAAGTGCACGAGTACGCGCGCCCTGACTTTTATTACCATGGATAGCCGCAGCTTTAATACCATCTTTATTAAGATGTTCAGCAAGGCGGTTAGCACCATGCTTAGTACGCGTAAACACTAAAACTTGCTGCCAATTATCGCGGCCGATCATGAATGATAAAAGATCTGCTTTACGTTTTTTATCAACAAGATGTACATATTGTGTCACTTGTTCTGACGCTGAATTACGTGGCGCCACTTCAATGGTCACAGGGTTAGTTAGCAATTTATTGGCGAGCTGTTTAATGTCGTCAGAGAAAGTTGCTGAGAAAAGTAAATTTTGACGCTTTTTAGGGAGTTTACTAATAACACGACGGATATCGTGAATAAAACCCATATCTAACATGCGATCAGCTTCATCAAGCACAAGAATTTCAACTTGAGATAGGTCAACTGCATTTTGATGCTCTAAATCGAGTAAGCGTCCAGGTGTTGCAATCAAAATCTCAACGCCACTGCGCAATTTCATCATCTGCGGATTAATACTTACCCCGCCAAAAATAACCATTGAGCGGATTTTCAAATGACGGCTGTATTCTTTTACATTTTCAGCAACTTGAGCTGCCAATTCCCTTGTAGGTGTTAGGATCAACGCCCGAACGGGTCTACGATTGTTCCCACGCGGGGTTTCAATGAGTTTTTGTAAAATAGGCAACGTAAAGCCTGCGGTTTTACCCGTACCTGTTTGAGCGCTTGCTAACAGGTCTTTACCTGCAAGCACTGCAGGAATAGCTTGTTGTTGAATAGGTGTAGGACTTTCGTAGCCTAACTCATTAATGGCAAGCAAAATTTCCTCGTTTAAAGCGAGGTCTGAAAAATTAGTCAAATTAAATTACTCCGGGCTTCACCGTATCAAATTATTGAGGCAGTTCTAAGGGGAAGTGAATCAGAAGAAGAAAAAAGCGCAAACTGCCGTGCGACATGTCTAAATTCTAACATTATTTGATGACGATAAATATATTAATTTAGTTTGCCTCACAAATTAATATAAAATGCCCTTCATATGGTATATATACTTATATGACACTATGAGTTGTCGTTTTCTATCCCTTATAAAAATGAAAAGCCGCTTAGAGCCTATTTGGGTGTTATTTAATTCTGATTTAAAGGAATGTTTATGATTATAAATTCATCGTCAACTTTGCGAGGAGAGAATGCGAGACAACAACTACTTCTCGCAGCTGCTGATGTTTATGGAGAAAAAGGACTTGATGGGGCGACTACACGCCAAATAGCACAAGTTTCTGGTCAAAATATCGCAGCAATTTCATATTATTTTGGTTCGAAGGAAGGCCTTTACCTTGCTGTTGCACAGATGATTGCCAGTAACGTCAAAGAAAGCTTCTATGAAACGTTTAACCTGATAGATAATTTTCTTAACCAACCTGCTGAGGCTCAAACACCTCAAAAAGCCCTTGAGCTATTACAAAAAACCGTTATTGCTTATAATTACTTTCAGTTGGAGAAAAAAAACCTCAGTTTTTCGCGAATATTAGCACGTGAACAGCTGAATCCAACAGAAGCCTACACCATCATCCATGAACAAGCTTTAGGCCCAATACACTCGCGTTTAAATCATCTAATCGCCACTTATATCGGCGCAGATCCCCATAATTTAACTACGTTAATCCATACCCATGCCATTCTTGGCGAAACGCTTTCATTTCGTATTGCACGGGAAACATTACTCAGACAAACGGGTTGGAAACATATTAATGAGAATGAATTTGAAATTATTAATCAAGTTCTTATCGAACATACAAATATCTTATTAGAGGGGTTACGTCATCGCAAACAAGCAGAAAAGTGATATGATAAATAGATAAAGAAAAGTAATACTTTTAGGTTATAACTAACTCAGTATAACTTTTTTATCATTTTATCCTCTTGAGTAAGGTTAGCTATGAACAATAAACGTCGTTCTGTTTTTATTCTTCTTATTGTCATATTAATCGGTGTTGCTGTGGGTGGTTATTACTACTACCAATCTAAGCAAGATAAAACATTAACCTTATACGGAAATGTTGATGTCAGAACCGTTAACCTTGGTTTTCGAGTAGGGGGAAGGCTCGCGTCTTTGAATGTAGATGAAGGCGCGCGCGTGACCGCAGGGGATAAGCTTGGCAAACTTGATGATGCCTCTTACATCAATGCGCTTAATAAAGCGAAAGGCATTCGAGATAGCGCTAAAGCGCAACTAGCTTTAAAAGAAGCGGGTTATCGAACTCAAGAAATTGCTCAAGCAGAAGCGGAAGTTGCTCAAAAACAAGCGGCTTGGCAATATGCTGATAATTTTTATAAACGCCAGCAAGGCCTTGCAGCTCAGCGCGTTATTTCAGCTAATGATTTAGACAATGCAAAAAATAGTCGTAATCAAACCCTCGCTGCCCTGAAAGCCGCACAAGATAAACTCAATCAATATCAAAGTGGATTTCGCCAAGAAGAGATTGCCGCAGCAAGAGGTGAATGGCTACAAGCTGAAGCCGCTGTTGCACAAGCTGAACTTGATTTGCAAGATACAACACTCACTGCGCCATCAGATGGCACTATTTTAACCCGCGCTATTGAACCCGGTACCATTGTTGGTGCAGGCAACACGGTATTTAGTGTTACCCTAATCCACCCGGTATGGGTTCGAGCCTATATCAGCGAGCCTAATCTTGGTGTCGCCGTCCCCGGTAGTGATGTGTTGCTATATACCGATAGCAGACCCGATTCTCCTTACCACGGGAAAATAGGTTTTGTTTCCCCTACTGCTGAATTCACGCCTAAAAGCGTACAAACACCTGATTTACGTACTGATTTGGTATACCGTTTACGTATTATCGTGAGCGATCCTGATGACGCTCTGCGTCAGGGTATGCCCGTCACCGTCCGTTTTCCTGAAACAAAACAGTAAATGCTTGTCATGAATAATGATTACAACATACGCCTTCAGGGTATTGAAAAAACATTTTCAGGTCTAGATTCACCGGCAGTCGAGAGCTTAACGACTGAAATTCATGGTGGCTCAGTCACGGGGCTCGTGGGCCCCGACGGCGCAGGTAAAACAACGCTAATAAGAATGCTAGCTGGATTGTTAAAACCTGATTCCGGCACAATCAGTCTAATGGGTTTAGATCCCATCAAAGACAGTATTGAAGTGCGGGCAAACTTGGGCTATATGCCACAAAAGTTTGGTTTATACGAAGATTTAACCGTGCAAGAGAATCTCGATTTATATGCAGATTTACGTGGTGTTATTGGTGATGAACGCAAAAAAACCTATCAACAATTACTGACATTTACCAATCTGACCGATTTTACCTCTCGTCTTGCGGGTAAACTCTCAGGCGGTATGAAACAAAAACTGGGGTTAGCCTGTACATTACTAGGCAAGCCTAAGGTATTGCTGCTCGATGAGCCGGGAGTAGGAGTCGATCCCATCGCTCGTCGTGAATTATGGCAAATGGTGCATACCCTTGCTGATGATGGCATGTTGATCCTCTGGAGCACCTCTTACCTAGATGAAGCTCAGCAATGTAAAGAAGTTCTGCTACTCAACAAGGGGAAGTTACTGTATTCAGGAAAACCTGAATTACTGACTCAAAAAATGGTTGGACGATCATTCTTACTCGACGTCCCTGCCACACAAAAACGCACTCAACTACAAAATGCATTAGTATTACCTGAAACTACCGATGGCGTAATTCAAGGTCGCTACATCCGTTTGATCTTAAAACCTAATGCTTCACAACAAAATTTACTTAATGCGCTCAATATGGGCGACCAAAAACTAATTGAAGCAGAGCCACGCTTTGAAGATGCGTTTATTGACTTACTTGGCGGTGGCCCATCACATCGTTCAGAGCTGGCTTCTATTGTCCCGCAAATCCCACCAAATCCGAATGAAACCGTCATTGAAGCTCGCAATCTCACTAAAAAATTTGGTAATTTTGCCGCCACTGATACGGTTAATTTTCAAGTCAAACGCGGTGAGATTTTTGGCTTGTTAGGCCCTAATGGTGCAGGGAAATCAACCACATTTAAAATGATGTGTGGCCTAATGAAACCAACTGAAGGACAAGCTTTGGTATTAGGAATGGATTTAAAAACCAGTTCAAATAAAGCACGTCAGCATTTAGGTTATATGGCGCAAAAATTCTCGTTATATGGCAACTTAAAAGTGAAGCAAAACCTAAAGTTTTTTTCTGGCGTTTATGGCCTTCACCACAAAAAGCAATCAACTAAAATGCAAGAGATGATAGATGCATTTAGTTTCACGCCAATTATTAATCAAATCACAGATTCATTACCTTTAGGTTATAAACAACGCCTCGCTCTTGCCTGTTCGTTGATGCATGAACCCGATATTTTGTTTCTTGATGAGCCCACTTCGGGAGTTGACCCACTAACTCGTAGAGAATTTTGGTTACATATTAATGGGATGGTCGATAAAGGCGTCACTGTGATGGTAACCACTCACTTTATGGATGAAGCTGAATATTGCGATCGTATTGGTTTGGTATATCACGGTAAAATTATTGCCGCAGGCACCCCCGATGAACTAAAACAACAAGTTGCCAGCGCTGAAAATCCTAATCCTTCAATGGAAGATGCCTTCATAGAGCTTATCTTTAATTATGATCAACAACAGGGGGAACGATGACCGCAGCAGCCTCCCATTTTTCGTGGCGCAGACTCAAAGCTCTGTGCTTTAAAGAAACTAAACAAATCGTTCGCGATCCGAGCAGTGCACTAATCGCTGTTGTGATTCCACTCATGCTGCTGTTCATTTTTGGCTATGGTATCAATCTAGATTCGAGCAAACTGCGCGTGGGTATTTTAATGGACCAACAAAGCCAAGAAGCGCGGGAACTCGTCGATGCGTTTACTGGCTCGCCTTTTATTGATGCAACTATCAGTGATAACCGCCAGCTTTTAGCCAATAAAATGCAAGCAGGAGAAATTCGCGGGATCGTTGTTATTCCTGTCAATTTTTCCGCTCAGCTATTGCGCTCAGAAGGCCATGCGCCGATTCAAGTCATCACTGACGGTAGCGAACCAAATACAGCAAACTTTGTGCAAGCGTACACCAAAGGGGTTTGGCATACTTGGTTAGTTCAACAAGGAGAAAATAAAGGTTATGCAACAGACCCATTAATTGAATTAAATATGCGCTATTGGTTTAACGAGGCTGCAATTAGCCAGCATTTCATTATCCCAGGCGCGATTAGTATTATCATGACAGTTGTAGGTGCAATTTTGACCTCCCTAGTGATTGCTCGTGAATGGGAACGTGGCACCATGGAAGCGTTATTATCGACGCAAATCACCCGCACTGAACTACTGTTATCTAAGCTATTGCCTTATCAGTTACTTGGTTCATTTGTTATGATCCTATGCATGTTCGTCACCACGTTTGTTCTGGATATCCCCTATCGAGGCTCATTGGTTATCTTATTTGTGATCACCAGTCTCTATCTTGCTACGGCATTAGGGATGGGGTTATTGATTTCGACGATCACCCGAAACCAATTCAATGCCGCTATGATAGCGCTGAATGCGGCCTTTTTACCTGCCATCATGTTATCGGGTTTTATTTTTGAAATTGATAGTATGCCTGCCATCATTCAAGCTGTTACTTACTTCATTCCTGCGCGATATTTTGTCAGTAGCTTGCAAACACTATTTCTCGCCGGCGATATCTATCTCGTGTTACTCACTGATTTTCTTTTATTGATTGCTTCGGCAATTCTATTTATTGGTCTAACGGCGCTTAAAACCCGTCGTCGACTGGATTGAGGTGAAACTATGTTTTATCGTCTATACACCTTAATTATGAAAGAGTTGCAATCTTTGTTGCAAGAACCACAAACGCGGATTATTTTAATTTTGCCCGTTATTTTTCAGATGATTTTATTTCCGCTAGCGGCAACATTAGAAGTCACCAATACCACGATTGCAATTTATGACCAAGACAGTGGCCAACATTCTATTGAGCTTACCCAGCGATTAGCCAAAGCTAGTGCATTTTCTCATATCTTGTTACTGAAAAGTGAACACGACATTCGCGAGACGCTCGATAACCGTAAAGCGCTGTTAGTAGTGCGTTTCGATCAAAACTTTAGCGCTGATATTGCGAGCCAGCACAAAGCTAACATGATGCTATTGTTAGATGGACGAAATTCAAATAGCTCTCAGATAGCCGCTAACTATATTGAACAAATTGTCATGCAATATGAGCAGGAGCTCACACAAGGTCAGCCTCGCCCCAACAATAGTGAATTGGTTGTTCGCAATTGGTACAACCCAAATTTAGATTATAAATGGTTCATCGTACCCTCATTAGTCGCATTAATTACAACCATTGGTGTACTTATTGTCACCTCTCTTTCTATTGCCAGAGAGCGTGAGCAAGGCACACTAGACCAATTGTTAGTTTCGCCTCTGACCACTTGGCAAATTTTTATTGGCAAAGCCATTCCTGCATTGATAGTCGCAACGGCGCAAGCAACACTGGTCCTCGTCATCGGTATTTTTTGTTATGAAATTCCCTTTGCAGGTTCATTGCTACTATTTTATGGCACGATGCTATTTTACGGCTTATCGTTGGTTGGCTTTGGTTTATTAATATCTGCGTTATGTTCCACGCAGCAACAGGCATTTATTGGGGTGTTTGTCTTTATGATGCCTGCCGTCCTGTTATCGGGCTATATTTCTCCTATTGAGAATATGCCTGTTTGGCTACAAGATATTACTTGGATAAATCCGATTCGGCACTTTACAGATATTACTAAACAAATTTATCTAAAAGATGCTGATTTTTCAGTAATTTTCCATAGCTTATGGCCACTACTTATTATTGCGTTAGTCACAAGTAATGTAGCGTACTATTTATTTAGAAAGAAAATCGCATAAACCATTAGGTTAGATGAATCGCTCAAGGCTGTTTATTTAGAAAAAAATCGCATAAACCATTAGGTTAGATGAGTCGCTCAAGGCTGTTTACTTCACTAATAATCTCACAATTAATTATTAGCTTATTATTTTTCAAGCTTTAATTAGCACAAAAGCCCTTGTGACTCACATCACAAGGGCTTTTAATTATTTATACTGTACTAATCGCTAATTAGCGACGGTCACCGAAAATACGCAGCAACATCAGGAACAGGTTAATGAAGTCTAAATACAGAGATAATGCACCCATAATTGAGTATTTACGCATTGTTTCTCTATCATTTTCATCAATTTGTGAACCCATTTCTTTCAACTTCTGAGTATCATAAGCAGTTAATGCAGCAAACAGCAGCACACCACCATAAGTGATAACCCAGTACATCATTGAACTTTGCAGCCAGATATTAACCAGTGAAGCGACAACGATACCAATCAATGCCATAAACAGAAAGTTACCCATTCCTGTTAGGCTGCGTTTAGTGGTATAGCCGTAGAAGCTAAGCGCACCAAACATCACCGCAGTGATGACAAAGGTGCCCGCGACAGATTCACCGGTATAAACAGCGAGAATAACGGAGATAGTTAAACCGGTTAGCAATGCATAAAGCATAAACATACCGGTTGCCATCATGCCATTCATTCTTGGAAGTAAGAATGACAAACCCATCACTAAGCCAAGCTCAGCGATGATCATGCCAAAAAACAAAATTTTATTCGTTGCGATGGTAATGTACAAACCACTGCTCAATGAATACATAGCTACAAATGCAGTCAACAGTAAACCGACTGTCATCCAGCCGTATACTTGTGACATAAATGCCTGAACGCCAGTGTTGGCACCCTGGACAAGAGAATCATTACGTTGATCAAACTGACCCATGATGGTTACCCTTTAAGAAAAAGAAAAAAGACCCAGTAAAAATACTGTAATCGGACAAATTATAGCAAAGTTTATCACAATACTTTCACAATACATTCAGCAAATTCGTATTTTTTAGGGGAAAAAATGCGATTACCAGCGCTTTGCTGATGCTTCATCACTCTCTTTCGCTTCAACCCAGCGTTCATTTTCTGGCAATGCTTCTTTTTTCCAAAAAGGTGCTTTTGTTTTTAAGTAATCCATAATGAATTCAGCAGATTGAAATGCAGCATCGCGATGAGCACTGGTCACCCCCACAAATACAATCTCTTCACCCGGTTGTAATGTACCGACTCGATGAATAACACTCACGCGCTGCAAAGGCCAACGCCCTCTTGCTTCTTCAACAATATTATTTAACGCTTTCTCGGTCATTCCTGGATAATGCTCAAGTGTCAACGCTGCCACACTGTCACCAAGGTTATGATTACGCACTTTTCCTGTAAACGTGACAACGGCGCCGTCACTATCGCACTGTGCTAACCACTGGTATTGCTCACCAACACTGAAATTATCCGTTTGTACCGCAATATGAGTATTGTTCATAACTTAGCCCCCAGTGACGGGTGGAAAAAATGCCACCTCATCACCTGAAACCAATGAATGTTCCAGTGAAACAAATGATTGATTGACAGCTGCGAGTAATTTTCCGTCTTCTAAAGCAAGCGCCCAACGATCGCCTTTTAGTGATAGTGCTTGGCGTAATTCTTCAACCGTTTGATAATTTTCAGTCAGCTCCAAACGATCTGTGCCGACTAATTCACGCACTTGAGCAAAAAATAAAACTGTAATCATCATTCCGCCTTAAAATGTCCAGACTTACCGCCGGTTTTTTCAAGTAAGCGCACTGGACCAATAACCATATCTTTTTGAACAGCTTTACACATATCATAGATAGTTAATGCCGCCACAGAGGCCGCCGTAAGCGCTTCCATTTCAACACCCGTTTTACCCGTTAAACGACAACAGGTATCAATGCGTACACGGTTATGTTCTTGTTCAGCTGTAAGAGTCACTTCAACTTTAGTCAATAATAGGGGATGACATAAAGGGATCAGTTGCCACGTGTTTTTTGCAGCTTGGATTCCGGCAATACGCGCTGTCGCAAAAACATCACCTTTATGGTGACTGCCATCGACTATCATTGCTAACGTTTCTGGGTTCATGGTGACATACGCTTGCGCTCGCGCCTCACGGATAGTTTCAGCTTTTGCAGAAACATCAACCATATGGGCCTCGCCCGACGCATTAAGGTGAGTCAGCTGGGACATATTTTCTCCTGAAAATCAAAAATGGTTAGCCGCCAATGACGGATAAATTTGGGGTAATGCCACTATCGCCCATATGTAAAAAATGGGTCTCACGTTTAGATTTCAATCCACTTTGAAGACGCGCTTTTAACGCTTCATTTTGATTATCATCGCCAAGCAAATCACGCAGTGGAATACCATTCTCACCGAATAAGCATAAATGCAGATTTCCCAAAGAGGAAACACGTAGGCGATTACAACTTTGGCAAAAATCTTTTTCGTACGGCATGATAAGCCCGATTTCGCCTTGATAATCAGGATGGCTAAAGACTTGGGCAGGGCCATCGCTACGAGAGCGTGGCTGCATATACCACCCCTCTTCAATTAAGCGATCGCGAATGGTTTCACCTGATACATGGTAACGTTGAAATAGATCACTTCCATCACCCGTTTCCATTAATTCAATAAAACGTAATTGAATTGGGCGATGTTTAATCCAATTTAGGAATGACTTCAACCCAATATCATTGACATTCTTCATCAATACCGCATTAACTTTAACTTTTTCAAAACCTGCCTCAAAAGCAGCATCAATCCCTTTCATCACTTGAAAAAATTTATCTTGTCCTGTGATCGCAGCAAATTGACGTGGATCGAGGCTATCAAGGCTAACGTTAATTGCACTAAGCCCTGCGTCTTTCCACTCTTTAACATCTCGCGCCATACGATAGCCATTGGTTGTTACCGCTATTTTTTTAATTGCTTTGTTTTCATTAATTGCGGCAATAATATCGCTAAAGTCTTTACGCATCGTTGGCTCACCACCCGTAATACGGACTTTTTCCGTACCTAATTCAGCAAAAGAACGACTAATGCGACGAATTTCATCGAGTGTTAAGAATTCATGGCGGCCACTTGGTTTATAGCCATCAGGGAGGCAATATGTGCAACGAAAGTTGCAAACATCTGTTATAGAGAGACGAAGATAATAGAATTTACGGTCAAATTGATCGACAAGCTGTTGCATAATCACACCTTTCCAAATACGGGAGATGCAGACATTTCTATCTCGCACCCTGGTGGCTCATAGACCACGGCCAGAGCATCATATTCGGGCTACCGAACTTAGACACAAAGGCTAGGAGTTTTATTGAGAACCCAGCAGTCGATTAAATTCATATCATTAAATTTAAAACAACCCACTACGTTCACTTATTAACTGTAAGGATTCTAGCGTATAGAAAAATAAAAAGCGAATCGCAATTCGATATATAATATAATATACAACGACTTACAGGAATTATAACATAGTGGCCGAAGCCCTTATTATCACAGACAATTTTCGATTAATTTATGAATAGAAAGTAGAGTTAGATAAGAAATAGATCGTAGTTTGTTAATATTTAATTATCAATTTATTGATATAGATCTAAAACGAAACACTCATCACCTCATCTTATTGTTTATATTGTAAATATTTAAGTTAAGCTCAATAAGCTATATTAATAAAGCGGTGGGTAAGCATTTAATATCAAAACGTCTTTTCTTTTAAAATAAGAAAAAAATTATAACCAACAAAGTACTCTAAATAATTTGTGTTGTGACTAGGCGGCAAAGGAGCTAGACCCTA
>NZ_JBQDNB010000034.1:17835-33657 GCF_052096715.1 Providencia sp. | reverse complement strand
CTACGTGACTAGGGCTAGCGAGTGCAGCCAACAACGTCACAGCGCAAAGTATGACAAGTATTCACCATCAAAAAGCCGTTTCTTTTAAGAAAAAAATTATAATCAGCAAAGTACTCTAAATAATTTGTGTTGTGACTAGGCGGCAAAGGAGCTAGACCCTAGGAGCGTAGATAACTACGTGACTAGGGCTAGCGAGTGCAGCCAACAACGTCACAGCGCAAAGTATGACGAGTAAAAGTATGACGAGTATTTAGAAACGGTACTCAACCCCCCCACTAATAGTCCTACCCCGTCCTAACGTATTCGATAAACTTTCACCAAAACTCACTACATAGGCGCGATCCATTAAATTCTCAACGTTCCCACGTATAATGAAATTATCGGTGAAAGCATAACTGGCATATAAATCAATTAGCGTATATTTCGGCCAATCAGCTAAATAGGGTTGGTTACTTTGTGCTGAGCTATCTTGGAAGCCCGGCGTAAAGCGAACAACTACGCCGCCATCCAGTTTACGGTCAAACGCTCGCCCACCGAGGGTAAATGATCCTCTATCTCCTGGTAAATTGGCTGCGCTACTAAAAACGGCACCATTATGGCAATCAACATAGTTGCTTTGCTGTTCATCTACTTCCATGTACCAGTTACCCGGACCGCTGTTCGCACCCCCTTTCAATACTCCGCCTAACCATGCTGGATGAGCACAGAATTTATTTTTACCGAGCATATGAGTAAACGTCAGATCTGCATAAGCAAAGCCTGCATCATAGTTAATTTGATACTCGAATCCTCTGAAGCGCGTGACATTTAAGTTATTGCTGTAGGCCGCATTACCAATACTTGGGTTAACCATACCTGGTTTTGTTCGATTGATGGCCAAATTAATGTAGTTATCCACCCGCGTATCAAAGTAAGCAACTTTTGCGACAAGGCGGTCTTCTTCAATTAATAACTGTGGATAATTAACATTCATCCCCAGTTCCCATGCATTCGAGCGCTCAGCTTTTAAATAAGGGTTAGGAAATTGAGTCGACGAACTATGTGCGCTGCCCGTGGTGAGGGTTTCAGTAATCGCTGGCGGACGCCATGAACGACCATAACTAGTAAATAATTCCATCCATTCGAGACCTGGGTGAACCGCCAATCGAATATTAGGTGAAAACGCCCCTTCTGACTTATCAACATCCCACGATTGAATGATATTAACACCCTGGCATGCCCTAGAGCTCATGGCTTTACAAGGATTATCCTTGGTGTAAGGGTATGTCCGATACCCCATACTGGTTTGGCCTTTAAGGGTGTAATAATCATATCTCATCCCCCCTTCCAACGTTAACCAATCGTCATGCTCATAGGTCAGTGTTGTAAATAATGAACTAAGTGAACGCTTACCATCAGGTGTGACATTACCCGCGGAAGTCTGGGTTGAGCTACTGGAAGCCTTATCTTGAAATGTCTCAAATCCATAATGTGCTTTTAATACATTATTACGGTTAAATTCAATTTCTGAATGGTTTTCAAGTTGCAAGCCCTGCGTCTTAACTCGAGTATCAGTTTGATATCCATTTTTAAACACTACACTCGTCGCATACGTTTCGCTATCATCTTTCGTATCAACAAGATAAACCTTAGCTTTAAACTCTGTGCTCCATGGGCTATCACTATAACGGGTATAATCTAAAGAATAGTTCTTGGTATTAACATCACTAAATCCGCTGCTTTTCCAACCCAATGTATAGGGCCATGTATTCGACAAATTGGTCAGTGTCCCCGCATTCGGTGTCGCCACTTTTGTTTCTAGATAGTTAAACTGAACGCGTTGTGACTCATCAATATTCCAGCCTGCTTTGGCCAAATAAGAGGTCATTTGGTAATTACTATCAGTTATTTTATTATGCTTTAAATCATGGACCATCTGGTCATACAGGCCGATATCATTATTAATACGAATATTACCAATATCACCCTGTGTTCCTGGCTTATAATCTCCGAGTCGTCGCTCACTCGCAGCAAACAATAAATCTGCTTTTTCATTGCCTAACGCGATAGCACTACTGCCGATGAAGTGTGTATTATTAGTGCCAGTGCTGGCATGTATTTTACCGCCAAAGGTTTTGTCTTTAGTCAGAAAATCGGACGCATTGACGGTATTAAAAGTCGCCACACCACCCAAAGTACCACCACTGCCCATTCCGCTACTGTTGCCTTTTTGAATTTCCACACCAGATAGAAGTTCTGAGTCGATATACATGGTGCCATTACGCTGTCCATGACCACTCTTTTGGAAGTTTTGTCTCATCCCATCAATATTCATATTGACGCGTCCATAGTCTTGGACACCACGAATATTGACAGATAAAGACGGATCCTGCTGGCTGACACTCGAGTAAACGCCCGTTGTTAGTTCGAGCAAATCGGCAATGTGTTTAGGTGGTCTGTCTTCAATTTGTTTTTTACTGATGACACTCACAGAAGCTGGAGTGCTATACACCCAATCGCCTTGTTGAACTTGCGCAGCGGTAACAGTGATTTTATCTAATACCACTACTGATTTATCGCTGGATACTGTGGGTATACGGCTAATTGAAATACGGTTATTTTGAATATTATAATAGATTGGATTTGAGCCAATCAGTTGCCGTAATCCTTCCTTAAGCGATAAATTCCCCTGTATTGCATGGCTTTTTAGTCCAGCAACATCTTGGCTCTCAATTAATATTTCAACGTTTGCTTGTTGTGCATACTGTAAAAGTGCCTGCTCAAGAGATTGAGCTGGAATAGAAAACGAGATATTCGATTTCACTTGTTCAGTTTGCGATAGTTGTTCTGTCTGTGCATAACCCATAAACGGAACTGCAGGTAATGCCATCAATGCAAGGTGAACACAAAGTACGGATTTTTTATAATAATGTTTCTTCTGAGTCATTTCCCATCCCCAAGATGATAATGGTAATAAAAATCATAATCACTTAGATCAAGACGTAGAAAATAAAAAAACCCGTAAACAATTTTTTAATTAATTGTTATTTAATTATTGATTTAGTATATAAAACATAGAATATCAATAAATTAACGTAAAAAATGGCATTTCATAAATCGCTAAATTACGTGATGCCGCTAAGTTGGATAAAGCACCTTCAATTGATTTAACTTGAAAGACACCACTGACTCGCTGATCCGTTTGTGCCCCCAATAAAAAAATCGGCTTATCACGATAACGACTAATCTCAGCCACAACATCAGCTAATATACGTTGATGAAAAATAATTTGTCCCTGACGCCACGCTGTCGAATGTCGCTCTTCAAAGGTCGAAACAGGCCAAATCTGTTGTTGATAATGTGTCGAATCACCAGTATTAACTGTAACTTCTTGTCCCGATAATAAGTAAATTTTGACGCTGTGTTGATAAACACTGACATCAACTTGTTCATCATTATTGTCGACTAAAAATTCAGTACCCAGCGCTTGAATATAGCCTTCCTTTGCAGCAACACGAAAGGGGCGAGACTCGACCTTAGACACAGGGGCTGCGGTAAAATAAGCACGACCTGCCAGTAAGTTCACTTGTCGAAAATTATCATTAAAAGCAATGGTTAATTTCGCCCCGCTATCCAGATCAACTTGGCTGCCATCAGGAAGCGTAATTTGCATTACTTCACCAACTTTTGCTTGATAATCAGCAACCTCGTGAGTTCTTTCATACCAAAAAACCACAGATAGCACACTAAAAATGACTGCCGCAGCCATAGACAGCCAACTATAATGCCTTTTGGTTACCGCTTTCGAGCTTATTAATTTCTGTGTAGAGGTGGATGTAGGTATTGATTCTCTCGGCATTGATTCAGTCAAAGACCATAATTGTCGAGCATGACAATAGGCATCAAAATGCTGCTCTGATGCATTCATCCATAATTGGAATTGAAGTTCTTCTTCTGCCGTTAACTTATCTTGTGCAGTTTTTATCACCCATAATGCAGCCGTAGAATTAATATCTGAAGGTAAATCGGAAAAGTGAGCCATATTTAGTCTCTCCACTTATGAATGAGAACAGCCAATGCATTGGCTAAATGTTTCTCAACCGTACTCAATGAGAGATTTAGTAACTCAGCAACATCCAGTTGCGAAAGCCCTTCTTCACGATGTAATCGAAATATTTCTTGAGTTCTCTGAGGTAATGTACGCATTATCGACTGTATTTGGTTAATTTGTTGCTCTCTAATAGCCTGTGACTCAAGGCTTTTTATATTTGCAGGCAGTGCTTGCCACTGTTCATCACTGATAAGTACCGAGGGCTGTTTTTTTTGCTGCCGAAAATGATCTATCATTAAATTTTTTGCAATGCGATACAAATAAGCATCAAAATCTTGTACTGACGAGTGTTTCATCAATTCAGCCATACGCACAAAACTTTCCTGTGCAATATCCATACTTAAGCTATGGTCTTTAAGATACCCGTTCAGATAACGGCATAATGAAGAAGAATGACGTGCAAATAGGCATTGTAATTCAGAATCTGACATATAAGACTATAACGCCAATAATGAAAATGAGAATTATTTACATAATATCGTTAATTTCTCAAAATGGGAACTCCATGACGATTTTTTGTTCATCTTGATTAAGGTAAATACGGAATGTTCTCTTTTATTGTTTTTTATCACAGTAAATCAGCTAGCGATGATGTTTTATGGTAGATTAACGCCCAATAATTATAGACACGGCTTGTAAACCCGATTTATAGACCTATTTTCACTTGTTTATAAATTGCTTTTACCTATTTTTCATAATGATATTTTTCGTTTCGTTCATTCATTATGATAATAGGAAGTAGCTTAGCTTTATGGCGCTGAAAAATTAACTGATATAGGAATACTATGACGAATCGCAGTCTGACTGATCTCAGACATGTTGTCGCTCTTGGCGGCGGGCATGGACTTGGTCGTGTGATGTCTTCACTTTCATCTTTAGGCTCTCGTTTAACAGGTATTGTTACCACCACAGATAACGGTGGCTCAACAGGTCGAATTCGCCGTGCAGAAGGGGGAATTGCTTGGGGTGACATGCGTAACTGCCTAAACCAGTTAATTACAGAACCGTCTATTGCATCTGCCATGTTTGAATATCGTTTTGTCGGTAATGGTGAGCTTTCAGGACATAATTTAGGCAATCTAATGTTAAAATCATTAGATCATCTTAGTGTTCGTCCACTTGAGGCGATTAATTTAATTCGCAACATGCTTAAAGTAGATGCGCAGTTGATCCCGATGTCTGAGTCTCCAGTCGATTTAATGGCTATTGATGATATGGGTAATGAAGTTTATGGTGAAGTGAATGTCGATGCATTGATTGAACTCCCTAAAGAACTACGACTATATCCAACAGTCAAAGCCACCTCTGAAGCACTTCAAGCCATTCATCAAGCCGATTTAATTATTATTGGTCCGGGTAGTTTTTTTACGAGCTTAATGCCATTACTGCTGCTCAATGAGGTTGCGACTGCATTACGTGAGTGTAAAGCCCCGATGATTTATATTGGTAACCTCGGTAAAGAACTCAGCTCTTCCGCTGCGAATCTATCTTTACCTGAAAAATTACAAATGATGGAAAAGCATATTGGTTGTAAAAAAATAGATGCTTTAATCTTAGGTCCTCGCACCGATATTAGTACGATTAGCCATGACAGAAAAATCATTCAGCGCGTACTCGAAGCAGATGATATTCCTTATCGTCACGACAGAAAGTTGCTGCTTCAAGCCATCGAACAGACAGTGCCATTGCTATAAACACTCACATCGCTAGTCTCACTTAAAATTAATTATTACCGCCTTTCCCTGAAAGGTGGTTTATCTCCCCTCCCCATAAAAACCGTACAGAAATAGTACAATAGAAATAAAAATAAGCGAACTCATCTCAATTATTTTATTTTCTATTTCTATCTATTTGCACTATATTTTAAACATACCAATGTAGGGACTTATTAATTTAACTCGATAATAACAAACTTCTTAATATGACGACTCCATCATAAAACCATTTAGTTTTTAGGAAGTATGATAAAGATAAATTTAATTGGAGGATCAATGTTACAGGATTATGCTAATATATTAGTGCTTTTTCTGATAGTTGGAATCGGATTCATATTAGGAAAAATAAAATGGTTTAATCAAAATAGTAATAATGCGATGACAAAATTATTACTCAATATTACGCTCCCCTTAACACTTATATTGTCAATAATTCATGATTTTTCAAAAAAAGAATTCTTAACGTTATTACCCAATATTATCCTACCTTTTAGTTCAATACTCATACTGATGCTTCTTTCTTTTATTACTGCGTTAATCATTAAAATACCGAGAACAGATAGAGGGCTATTTGTTGGCCTCTGCTCAATGAGCAGCACAATTTTTTTTGGTATTCCAGTTGCACTTGCTGTTTACGGCTCTCATCTACTTCCTTATGCTTTGATGACCTATATCGCTCAGACTATCTTATATTGGACGCTAGGTATTTATTTACTCAAGAATGATAATGACACTCAAAAATTCGACCTATTCGTTACAATTAAAAATATTTTTACGCCACCTTTAATTGCCTTCATTATTGGTGTCATTTTGTTATTAAATCATATTGAAATCCCTTCATTTTTATCTTCGTTTGCTCACTATTTAAGTGGGATGACAGCGCCTATTGCAATGTTAATTATTGGGACAATAATTTATATTACTGGATTTAAAAACTTAAAGATAACACCCTATATTATCGTTATACTCATTTTTAGGTTTATCATTACTCCCGCAGTGGTTTTGTCACTAGGACTCTTACTACACATGCCAGTAATGATGATAAAAATTACTATATTAGTTTGTTCTTTGCCTATTCCAAATACGACGGTAATTTTAGCGAGTAAATATAAAGCCGATGTCATCCTTGCGACTCAATCACTCACGTTTTCCATTATTTTTTACTTATTATATATACCTATAATCCTATTACTGATTCATAAGATTTAGTCCACTGTCATTGAAAATAATATATATTTATTAAGGAATAACTTCTATGAGAGAGATAACAAAGCTTCAAAGCGCTGTAGATAAAGCATACCAAAATTTTCGTCATGATAATGGTGGGGCTAACGCTGACTACATCCCATTTTTAGCCCAAATAGACAGTCAACTTTGCGCATTATCAATTGTAACGGTACAAGGGGATGTTATTACCGCAGGAGATATACAGTACCGCTTTGCGCTTGAATCTATTTCAAAAGTTTGCACCTTAGCATTGGCTCTAGAAGATTATGATGCAAATACTATTCAAGAAAAAATAGGCGCAACACCAACAGGACTGCCGTTCAATTCAGTGATGGCATTAGAGTTACACGGTGAAAAACCTTTATCTCCTCTGGTTAATGCCGGTGCAATGTCGGCAGCGAGTATTATTAAAGCGCAATCAATCGAGGAACGCTGGCAACGAATTTTAGCGATACAACAAAAATTAGGTTCAAAAGATATTTATCTTTCAGATGAATTAAATCAATCCGAACAAACAACTAATTTCCATAATAGAGGTATTGCTTGGCTATTGTATTCTGCGGGTTATCTTTATTGCGACACAATGGAAGCCTGTGATGTTTATACACGCCAATGCTCAACACTCGTCACTACTGTAGAGCTAGCAACAATGGGGGCAACAATTGCTTCCGGAGGAAAAAATCCACTAACTCAAGAGCAAGTACTAAAACCCGATAATTGCACTCGAATACTGGCCGAAATGACGATGGAAGGCATGTACGATAGTTCCGGTGATTGGGCTTATACTGTTGGTCTACCTAGTAAAAGTGGTGTCGGTGGTGGGATATTAACTGTTATACCTGGCGTTATGGCAATCGCGGCATTCTCGCCACCATTAGATACCGTAGGTAACAGTGTTAGAGGACAAAAAATGATTGCTTCAGTAGCTAAAGAATTAGATTACAATTTATACAAATGTATTTAATATAAATATCATTAATGTTTATATTAATGAGTTAACACGCATTCTGCCCAAAAGATCGAATGCGTGTAACTCAATATAAAACAAAGCTATTTAAGAGTTTGCAATAAATTGATTTCTGAGTGTCTGTAGTTCATCTCGCACTTGCGCCGCCGCTTCAAATTCAAGATCTTGTGCGTGTTTATACATCTTCGCCTCAAGCTGAGAAATGCATTTTTCCAGTTCTTTTGTCGACATTGATTGCACATTAGCAACATTTTCATGCTTCGCATTATCTTTATTTCGGCCTTTGCCTTTACCAACTTTATGGCCAATTTGTAAGATATCGCCAACTTTCTTTTTCAATCCTTGAGGTGTGATGCCATGCTCTTCGTTAAATGCCATTTGTTTAGCACGACGACGTTCAGTTTCAGAAATGGCTTTTTCCATTGATTTAGTAATTTTATCGCCATATAGAATCGCTCGGCCATTCAAGTTACGTGCAGCACGCCCAATAGTCTGTATCAATGAACGTTCTGAACGTAAAAAACCTTCTTTATCTGCGTCTAAGATGGCAACAAGAGATACTTCCGGCATATCTAGCCCTTCTCTCAACAAGTTGATACCCACCAGCACATCAAATACGCCAAGTCGTAAATCACGAATAATTTCAACCCGTTCAACCGTTTCAATATCTGAATGAAGGTAACGTACACGTTCGCCATGCTCTTCAAGATATTCAGTTAAATCTTCTGCCATGCGCTTGGTTAATGTTGTGACTAAAACACGCTCTTCTTTTTTCACTCGAATACGTATTTCAGAAAGCAAATCATCCACCTGAGTGGTCACTGGACGAACTTCAATAATTGGATCGAGTAACCCTGTCGGCCTAACCACTTGCTCAATAATATCGTTACCTGATTTATCTAACTCATAGTTACCCGGCGTGGCTGAAACATAAATGGTTTGAGGTGCTTGAGCCTCAAACTCTTCAAAACGCATTGGTCTATTATCAAGCGCTGAAGGCAGACGAAAACCGTATTCAACTAATGTTTCTTTTCGTGAACGGTCACCTTTGTACATCGCACCAATTTGAGGAATAGTGGCATGTGACTCATCGACTACCAATAAGCCGTCAGCAGGTAGGTAATCAAATAAGGTCGGTGGCGGATCGCCCGGGGCACGCCCTGAAAGATAACGAGAGTAGTTTTCTATCCCAGAGCAATATCCCAGCTCGTTCATCATTTCAAGATCAAATTGTGTACGCTGTGCTATTCGTTGTTCTTCAAGTAATTTATGGTTATCAAGTAATACTTTACGCCTATCAACAAGTTCAACTTTGATATGCTCCATGGCTTCGAGTATGCGCTCTCTCGGTGTGACGTAGTGCGTTTTAGGGTAAACAGTAAAACGAGGCACTCGATGCTGGATCTGTCCAGTAAGAGGGTCAAAGAGAGATAGCCGTTCGACTTCTTCATCAAATAATTCAATTCTTATTGCGTATTCGTCAGATTCAGCAGGAAAGACGTCGATCACTTCACCGCGTACGCGAAATGTACCTCGCGTAAATGCCTGATCATTGCGCGTATATTGTAGATCGGCTAATCGCCTTAAAATTGAACGCTGATCGATAATCATACCGTCGGAAAGATGCAGCATCATTTTTAAATAGCTATTAGGATCGCCCAGCCCGTAAATAGCCGACACAGATGCCACGACAATGACATCTCGACGTTCAAGTAAGGCCTTAGTAGCAGATAAACGCATTTGTTCAATATGTTCGTTTACAGAGGCATCTTTTTCAATAAAGGTATCAGAGCTAGGTACATAAGCTTCAGGCTGATAGTAATCATAGTAAGATACGAAATATTCAACCGCATTATCTGGAAAGAAAGCTTTCATTTCACTATAAAGCTGAGCGGCTAATGTCTTATTATGCGCCATCAGCATAGTAGGTCGGTTTTGGTTTGCAATCACATTGGCGATAGTAAAAGTTTTACCTGAACCCGTCACACCTAATAATGTTTGATGAGCAAGTCCATCCTCTAACCCTTCAGTTAATCTGCGTATCGCTTCAGGCTGATCACCGCCCGGCTGGAACTCGGAATACAGCTTAAAATCCTTACTCATATCTGTGCCTCTTAACGAATCTCTCCCGCTATAATACTGGATAAAAAACCAGCTTCAAGTGCTATGATTAAATTTTCTGTGTCAAGTAGTTTTAATCTATCTGTAAAAATGTTATCCCCAAAATAATACTTGACCTTTTAGAAACCATATATTTTATGCTATGACCTTTTTTAGCTTTATCGCAAATACAAATTCATGTCTTGATTTTATTTAACTCATTGATTTTTAAAATTATTACTTTAAAGTCCAGAATGACATCAAATAAAGACGAAGCCGCAGCTCACCTAGTGTTGCACCCAATTTTATCAGTTAATGCACAAGGTTATCCACAGAAATGGTGGATAACTCTGGGAGCCCTTAGTACTCATGCTTCGGCGCGAATTACAAAATTTGTTAAACATGAATTAAATGACAGTAAGATGACAAAAAAACGAAAAATTTTCATGCCGCATATTCGCTAAAAAAGAGATTTTATCTGATTTGAAGTATATTCATTAATATTAAAGGTAATCAGCTTGACAGAAAATGGGATTTTCTTATTTAAAAAGATCGGATCACAATTTAAAAAATGATGATCCTCAGTTAATTTGTATGCAGAGGATCTTATTAGATTTATTCGTAAATTGATTTCAGTATCTTATAACAAAGAGAAATTAATGTACTGACCAACTTCATTTATCGGTTTTGTAACTTGATAAGGAATTAATCCGACACAAGGTGCATTAATCATTTGATTAAGCGTTGTAAGATATTGAACCTGAAATGTGCCGGCGGGCTCTATTTCATTGGCTATCCAACCAGATAGCACTAATCCAGACGCTTTAATTGCCTGAACAGTTAATAATGCATGGTTGATACACCCAAGTTTGACCCCTACAACCAAAATCACAGGTAACTGCTGTTCTACCACCCAATCAGCAAATGTATTTTCTTTCGATAACGGTGTATACCAACCACCAGCACCTTCTACCAATACCCATTGTGCTTGTGATTGTAAGTACTCAAGCCCCTTTGTCATCACTGAAAATTCGATAGGTTTGCCCATTTTCTCACTGATGATATGCGGTGAAGTTGCAGCTTCAAATACGATAGGATTAACTTCATCGTAAGATACTTGAACAGTACTATTGGCTCGCAAAAGAAGAGCATCGTCATTACGTAGCCCTTGCTCAGTAAATTCACTCCCTGACGCAACCGGTTTGTAACCTACCGTTTTTAAACCTTGAGATTTCGCCGCTTGCAACAATGCACAGCTTGCTACCGTTTTACCAACCTCAGTATCAGTACCTGTTATAAAATAAGTTTTAGTCACGGTAAATTACTCCAAAAACAGTTTGATAAGTTAAAGGTAGGCCTTGATCTGTTATTGGATAAACAGATGCAAGTTGCTGTAGCCGTTGACGTGTCATTAATCCTTTTCGACGCCCCTTCGTTAAATGAGTCGCACCAATGCCTTTTAGTGAATTTAATAGAGCATGAATATCAGAAAAATGAACAGTATCTGCCTGCAAATTCAATTTATTGCGCCATGTTTGGCAACTTTTGAAAATAGATGAATAAGGCAAAAAAGAATTAACGTGAGAAGTACCATCAAGGATTTGCCATGCCTGAGATAATTCATTTAATGAATTTTCAGCTAATGTGGTAAATGCAATCAATCCGCCCGGTTTTGTAACGCGATAAAGCTCACTTAAGGGCTGATAAATATCTCGACACCATTGAATTGAAAGATTAGAAAATACCATATCAAATGTTTCGCGGCGAAAAGGTAATGATTCCATATCGGCGCAAAAATAATGTGCTGCTGAATTTTTATTTTTAGCCACATTCAGCATACCCGCAGATAAATCAAGCGCGGTCACTTCATTACCTCGCGCCTTCAATCTTTGGCTAAAAAACCCCGTCCCACAACCTGCATCCAAGACTTTTAGTGGGTATATACGTTGATGCTTTTCGAGTTCAATATCTAACTGTGCTAATAGCTGTTTACCACTATTTTGTTGATAATTAGCTAAAGCATCATAATGCATTGCGGCACGGCCAAAAGCGGCCGCAATTTGCTGTTTTTCACGATATGAAGACAAAATCATGCATTGCCTCCAATAACCGTTCTATATCATGCTGTTGATGGGCAGCACTAAGCGTAATTCGTAACCTTGCACTATTTGGTGGTACTGTTGGTGGCCTAATCGCTTGTACCCAAATTCCCTTTTCGCGCAAGAAATTAGCGAGTTGTAGGCTCTTATCATTATCACCAATAATTAATGGTTGAATCGCAGTCATTGACGATGCTAATTGCATATCAGGTACATTGATATTATGTCTAAAATAGTCAATATTATGCCTGAGCTGTTCTCTCGCAACATCAGCCTGTTTAACCTGTTTCACGGCTTCAGTAAGTGCAACAGCCTGAGCGGGTGGCATCGAGGTGCTATAAATTAAATGACGAGCCGTTTGAATAAAAAAATCAGCCGTATTTTCATCACAAAGAACAGCGGCACCGCTTAATCCAAATGCTTTACCGAATGTCACAACCAAAATCTCTGGTTTAATTCCTTCAGCATCACAACTTCCTCGTCCTTGACTACCTCTTACGCCAATTCCGTGAGCATCATCCACCATCAACCAAGCTTGGTGCTGTTTAGCAACTTGTTGTAATTGTTCAAGTGGCGCGCCATCACCATCCATACTAAAAACACCTTCAGTAATAACCAATGTTTTACCTGACGTTGTTTGCGCAAGACGTTTTTCCAATGATTCAACACTGTTATGCTGAAAGCGTCGTAAATTAGCCCCCGAATGCATTGCTGCGTCTAAAATAGATGCATGACTTAATTTATCCGCTAATATACGATCGCCCTGAGACATCAATGCAGTAATCACCGCTTGATTCGCGGCAAAACCAGAAATAAATAGTAAAGCTTTTGGATAACCTAACCACTCAGCTAATTCTTTTTCGAGATCGTAATGCGCTTTGGTATAACCCGTTATATGACCTGAACCACCACTACCGACGCCATATTGCTCCGCGCCTTGTTGCCATGCTGTCACGACGTCAGGGTGATGGCTGAGTCCTAAATAATCATTTGATGCAAAATTTAAATAATGCTTTCCCTGATAATTAAGCTCTCGACCATTAGCTCCATCAATACAGCGACGTTCACGCCAAGCAAAATTCTGTTTGCGCTGTTCTAGCTGTGTTTGAATAAATGATTGCCAACTCATTTATACTGCCGCATTATAAAACTGTGAGTTATCAGCCGTTAACAAGGTTTGTGCCAATTTTGCCGCTTGCTGATTATCACCTTCCACGGTATCGATGCGTTCTGGGTTAATATTCAATTTACGAAATAGTGCTAAATCTTTGTTTTCATCCGGATTTGGTGTCGTGAGTAATTTGCAGCCATAAAATACGGAATTCGCTCCCGCCATAAAACACAGCGCTTGCGTTTGCTCATTCATGTATTCACGCCCAGCAGAAAGCCGGACATACGATGCTGGCATCATGATACGTGCAACAGCAATAGTTCTAATAAAATCAAAAGCATCCACATCTTCGTTATCAGCCATTGGCGTACCTTCGACTTTCATCAACATATTGATAGGCACACTTTCCGGCGGCTTAGGTAGATTCGCTAATTGCACTAATAATGCCGCACGATCGCTGACCTTTTCCCCTAACCCTAAAATACCGCCGGAGCAAACTTTAATCCCCGCCTCACGGACATTTTCTAACGTATCTAAGCGGTCTTGATAGGTTCTGGTGGTGATAATATTGCCGTAAAACTCAGGGGAGGTATCAAGGTTATGATTGTAATAATCAAGTCCAGCTTCAGCTAACCGACTCGCTTGCGTATTATCAATCATGCCAAGGGTCATGCAGGTTTCCATACCTAAGGATTTTACCTCTTTAACCATCATCTCCAAATAAGGCATATCTCGCTCTTTCGGATTACGCCATGCGGCCCCCATACAAAAACGTGTTGAGCCTGCTTGCTTGGCTTTTTTCGCCGACTCAAGTACTTGTTCAACTTCCATTAATCGCTCAGTTTCTAGTCCTGTTTTATAACGTGCACTCTGCGCACAATATTTACAGTCTTCAGGACAAGCCCCCGTCTTAATTGACAACAACGTACTAACTTGAACTTGTTGCGGGTCAAAATTTTGACGATGAATTTGCTGTGCTTGAAATAAAAGTTCAAAAAAAGACATTGCAAACAGTTCGTTAGCTTGTTTTATTGTCCATTGTTTTGCTTGGCTCACGGAAAGTCTCCCATTTAAAAAGTTGTTGCCAGTTTAAATATTGCGATTATCATGTCAACTAAATTGATTTAAAAAAGTTGACGATAGATTAAATGGATAGTTCTGATATTGCTTTTGATGCTAAACACATTTGGCATCCCTATACCTCAATGAGCCAGCCAATTCCTGCTTATCCAATCAAAGCAGCACAAGGTGCCGAGCTAATAATGGCTGATGGAAAAAAGTTAGTAGACGGAATGTCTTCTTGGTGGGCGGCAATTCATGGCTACAATCATCCTAAACTAAACTTAGCTGCTGCTAATCAATTAGAAAAAATGTCCCATGTGATGTTTGGTGGAATAACTCATCCACCCGCAGTTAACCTGTGTAAACAATTAGTTGCTATCACCCCTGAACCTCTTGAGTGTGTTTTTCTTGCCGACTCAGGTTCTGTTGCTGTAGAGGTTGCGCTCAAAATGGCTTTGCAGTATTGGCAAGCTAGAGGGGAGAAACGTCAACGCATATTAACGCTGCGCCATGGATACCACGGTGATACTTTCGGCGCAATGGCGGTTTGTGACCCTGACAACTCCATGCATGGCTTGTACAAAGGCTATTTGCCACCACATATCTTTATTGATGCACCAAAATGTAGATTTAACGACGAATGGGATAAATCAGACTTACTGCCACTTGAGCAACAATTAGCAGAAAATAATCATGAAATAGCGGCGATCATCCTCGAACCTATCGTTCAAGGCGCTGGTGGAATGCGTTTTTATCACCCTCAATATTTAAAGGGGGTACGCGACTTATGCAATCAATATAATTTGCTCTTAATCGCTGATGAAATTGCCACCGGTTTTGGTCGTACAGGTAAACTTTTTGCTTGTCATCACGCTGATATCGCTCCTGATATTATGTGTTTAGGCAAAGCATTAACGGGAGGGTATATGACCCTCTCTGCGACTATCACGACTCGTCATGTCGCTGAAACGATCAGTAACGGTGAAGCGGGTTGCTTTATGCACGGCCCAACATTTATGGCTAATCCACTCGCCTGCGCCGTCGCTGATGCCAGTATCACGCTATTACTTAACAGCCCTTGGCAACAAACCATCGCCAACATTGAGCAGCAATTAATTAGCGAACTAATGCCTCTAGCAAACTACGCGAGTGTACAAGATGTACGCGTGCTTGGTGCAATTGGTGTTATTGAAATGAAGCAGCCAGTAGACACCGCTGCGCTACAAAAGGCTTTTGTTGCAAATGGCGTCTGGATCCGTCCATTCGGTAAACTCATCTACGTGATGCCGCCCTACATCATCACCCCAGAACAACTAAGTAAAATCACCCAAACGATCAAAAAAGTTTTAAGTTAACTCATTATTTTAAATATTCTATTTAACATACTGTTCAAATAATACTCTAAATAGTTCGGGCTGTCGCAAGGCGGCCAACGAGCGAGACTCTAGGAG
>NZ_JBQDNB010000034.1:0-17735 GCF_052096715.1 Providencia sp. | reverse complement strand
GTGACTAGAGCGAGCAAGTGCAGCCAACACCCCTGTAGCGCGAAATATGACGAGTATTAGATTAAGACCCACATAGGACCTTTCCCGACCCCATACCTACCGATTTGCGTCAATTTCCCCGTAATCGAGTCAATTTCAGAGACTGAGATGTGGTCTGATTTTTGCCCACTCGAAATTAAGAAGCGCCCTGTTGCATCAATATTAAAGCCCCTTGGGTGTGTCTCTGTTGGGTAACGCGCTTCTAATGTTAGCTCGCAACCGTTATCAGAAACCAAATAGTGACTGAGATAGCTTTCGGACCGTTCACTGACATACAAATGACGGCCATCTGGCGTAATATGGATATCGGCCGCCCAGCGCTGGCTTTCGTTGCCTAATGGGTAATTTGCCAAGGTTTGCATGTTACGATAGCGAGTGAATTTACGATACACGCCCACCGTTGAATCTAGCTCATTCACACAATAAATAACTTTTTCTGTTGGATGGAATGCGAGGTGGCGAGGACCAGATTGCGTAGCAGTTGTAATTTGGTCTGCGGTTGCTTCCGTTAAATAACCATTTTCATGTAAATCAAACAAACGGATATGGTCTTCACCTAAGCACGGCACCCATAATTGTTGGTTATCTGCATCAACATGGGATGAATGGGGATTACGCAGCCCTTCTATCACTTGGATTGCAGAATTTGGTACGCCATCATTATTAATGGGTAATACCGCGAGATTACCTTGGTGATAAGAAGGGACAAAAAGGTATCGGCCGCTATTATCCAAAGATAAATGAACTGGCGTTCCGGGGATGGATGTTTCTGCTTTTAACCGTAATGTCCCTTTGTCTTCCACTTCATAAGTCACAACACGAAAATTAGGGCGCACACCTATATAAAGATGTTTTTTATCATGGCTCAAGACCATCGGCTGAACCTGTCCCGGCGTCGTAACAGTCTGTATAAGTGTGAGCTCACCAACTTCGTTCATCGACCACACGTGGATTTGATGACTTTCGGGACTTGCAATATAAACAACCTGATCCATCTTGGCTCCTTGATTCATGATGAAAATATTAAAATAATACTCACTATTTCTTACTATACCCTAAGGTTAGACCGCAAGCTAAAATATACCAATAAGCACATTACACCACGTTTAATATCGCGCTAACTTAGAGAGATAAACACGGACAACAATACCGCTGATCAAATTATAAAAGATTGAATAATAATGATACTAAAACGGTTCAGTTACCGTTAAGATGCTAAAACAAACAAAACTAGCTTAATGTTAAAGCTAATAGACTTATTGCTACACCCTAAACATTTTTTACCCCTATATTTACTATGTCAGTAGTATAGGCAACCTCTCAAATCACGTGGAGCCGTTTATGTCATACCGCGTTATTGCGCTCGATCTCGATGGAACACTGCTTGATCATCAAAAGAAAATTTTACCTGAATCTTTAGCAGCCTTAAATGAAGCTCGTCGCCAAGGTGTTAAAGTCATTATCGTGACAGGTCGTCACCATGTGGCTATCCATCCTTTTTACCAAGCTTTAGATCTTGATACCCCTGCGATCTGTTGTAATGGGACTTATCTTTATGATTATTTGGGTAAAAAAGTACTCAAATCAAATCCTATGACGCTAGATTCAGTCACCAGTATGATTGATAAATTACGTGGCTCTGATATTCAACATCTAATGTATGTTGATAACGCAATGCTATACAACGCACCGACTGAGAGCATCAAACGCACGCTCAATTGGGCAGAAACATTACCACAAGCTCAGCGTCCAACGATTGAATTTGTTGAAGATTTTGCTCATGTTATGCATGACTATGACTCTATTTGGAAGTTTGCAGTCAGCTCACCTGACCTCGACCATCTTAACCAAGTGATCCATGAAATCGAAACCGATCTCGGTCTTGATTGTGAATGGTCTTGGGTTGATCAAGTGGATGTAGGTCGTAAAGGTAACAGTAAAGGTCAACGCTTAAAAGAATGGGTTGAATCACAAGGTATGACGATGAAAGATGTCGTTGCTTTTGGTGATAACTTCAATGACTTAAGTATGTTAACCACCGCAGGTTTAGGTGTCGCTATGGGCAATGCCGTTGATGAAATCAAACAACAAGCTGCTCTCGTCACCCGTGAAAATACCGAACCCGGCATCGCCGAGGTTATCCGTAAATACGTTTTATAGCAGTTTGTTTGAGTTTTTTCACTATCTCAGCTTAACTCGCCTTTTAATGAAACCGCTTAAATTTAGGCGGTTTTTTCGTTTATGTTATTCACTTTTAAATCAATGAGTTGATGAAATCTTATTTGTTTCTGTATTTTCACCATATCGTTCAATTTTCGAAGTATCAATTTTGTCCTCCAATTGCCTTAAATCATAAGCAGTTTGAAGACGTAACCAAAACTCAGGAGTACTCCCTAAAGCAGCTGCAATTCGAATAGCCAGTGAAGGTGTTAAGTTCGTTTTTCCAGCCAGAAAACGAGATACTGTTGCAGGTGTAACACCAATATTTAATGCAAAACGACGACCACTGATACCCATATCGTCCAAGTCGCGAGCAATGATCTCTCCAGGATGTGAAACTTTAAACTGTCTCATTAATGATAGTCCTCATAGTTCAGAATATAAGCATCGCCCTTTATAAACTGAAAAGTAATACGCCAATTCGCTCTCACAGTAATAGACCAGTATCCCTCACGATTACCTTTCAACAATACCTCGGGGAGCATACATAAGTACGTGACCTGAATAACTGAGTGAAGCCAACAACGCTACAGCGCGAAGTACAACGAGTCATTATAATTGGCGAGAGAGAGAGACCGCCTTAACCTGAGCATAGACTTTTCGCCCCTTACGAATAGAAAGCTCATCTCGCGCCCAGCGGGTAATTCTCGCCCAAAGATAATGTTCATCGCCTAAATCTAATTTAACATCGACTTGTTCGCCATCTTCAATCCATTCCACCACTTCTGCTGATAGAATATTACGAATACTACTAACCTGCGGTTTTTCTAAGACCAGTGAAACATCCGATGCATCGATACGTATGCGTAATTCACTGCCTTGCACAGTATTCACGCGAGGGATCCACAATTTTTGTCCGCCCACCATCACGGCAGTCATCGCATAGTCAGGGTGCTGACTGTGAACCACGACTCCAATAACGCTACTGAGCGTTTCTTGCTGTAACCAAGGTCGTAGTGCACTACTTGCCCAAACGTCTTCTAATGGGCCAAAGGCTTTCACTTTACCTTGAGCCATCACGATAACTTTATCAGCCAATCGTAATATTTCATCAAGGCTATGACTAACATACAAAATTGGAATTTTAACGTCTTGTGATAGCTTTTCTAAATAAGGTAATAATTCACGTTTACGAGGTAGATCTAATGAGGCCAAAGGTTCATCCATCAATAAAATTTCTGGCGCAGTCAATAATGCGCGACCTATCGCTACTCGTTGCTTTTCACCACCGGATAACGTGATAGGAAAACGATGAAGTAACTCTTCAATACCTAATAATTCCACAATATCGTCAAAGCGAGCTTTCATTGCTGGCGCCATACCATAGCGCAAATTGCCTTTAACTCGATAATGCGGAAACAACCGTGCATCTTGAAATACATAACCAATATGACGCTTTTCAGGTGGTAAACAAATGCGTTTTTCAATATCGACTAAGGTGCGCCCATTGAGCACTATCCGCCCTTTATTGGGCTTGGTTAATCCGCCAATTACATTGATTAATGACGTTTTTCCGGCACCTGAAAGTCCAAAAACGGCAGTTATACTCTCGGTGGGTAACTGAGTTTTAACTTCTAGTTGTAATTCACCCAGTTTTTGGGAGAAATCGAGTTCTAACATATCAAGCAACTCCCAAACGCTTTTTACCCCAACGGGTCAGCCACTCTGAAATTAATAAAGAAACCAAGGCTAAAATAATCGCGATAATACACAAACGCGCTGCATCCACTTCTGCGCCAGGGGTTTCTATCAAGGTGTACATAGCGAGAGGAATAGTCTGCGTTTCACCAGGAATATTGGAAACGAAAGTAATCGTCGCACCAAATTCACCAAGAGAACGCGCAAAAGCTAACACGGTACCGACAATAATACCCGGTAAAGAAAGTGGGATCGTAATAGTAAAGAAAACCATTAGAGGTGTTGCCCCTAACGTTCTAGCAGCTTGCTCTAACTTTCTATCGACTGCTTCAAGGGCTAAACGGATAGCCCTAACCATGAGCGGAAAAGCAACCACCGCGGAGGCTAATGCCGCGCCGCGCCAACTAAAGGTAAAGCTAAAGTCAAACCAATCATATAGCCATTCACCAATAAAACCGCGTTTTCCCATACTTATCAATAACAAATAACCCACTACCACCGGCGGTAATACCAGTGGTAGATGGATAATGCTATCGAGCAGTGTTTTACCCGGAAAATTACAACGGACTAATATCCAAGCAACAAGAATGCCAAGAGGCAGACTAAATGCCACCGCAACTCCCGACACCTTTAGACTTAGATAAATCGCTTCCCATTCATAAGCACTTAACATCTGCAATACGATAGTCTCTTAACAAAAATTATTAACGTGGAGTAAAACCGTAACGTTTGAATACTTCTGAAGCCGCTGGGGTTTTCAAATATTCATAATAGTCACGAGTCGCTTTATTATCCTGATCTTTCACAATAGCCATTGGATATTCAACGGGTTTATGTGAATCAGCAGGAAAGATACCAACTACTTTAACTTTTTGACTTGCTACTGCGTCTGAACCATAAACAATGCCCAGTGGAGCTTCTTGACGTTCAACCAGTGCCATTCCACTACGCACGTTATTAGTACGTGCTAACAATGGATTGACTGTATCCCAAGCACCTAAACTAGTTAACGCTTCTTTTGCATAGATACCGACAGGAACATGATCAGGATCGCCAACCGCTAAGCGACCGCCATCTAATAGTTTTTTCCAATCAGTTTGTTTATTAATTTCAACTTTATCAATTTTAGAATCTTTCGGCGCAATCAGTACTAATTCGTTACCTAGCAAAGTATAACGCGTATCAGCAACCATTATTTTTTTATCAATAATATAGTCCATCCACTGCTGATCAGCCGAAATAAACATATTCGCAGGTGCGCCCTGCTCGATTTGGCGAGCTAACGTTGACGATGATGCATAAGAGGCCACCACTTCAACATTATGATCTTTTTTGTATTGCTCAGATATTTCATTCAGTGCGTTCGTCAGTGATGCCGCAGCAAATACTGTAATTTTTTCAGCCGCAAAGCTATAACTTGCCATCGTCAATGTTAGCGTGGCGCCAGCGAGCAGTTTTACTAAACCTTTTTTCATTTTAATCCACCATAGTATGAGTTAACTCGCTATATATATCAGGACACAACGATAACTTAAAGACAAAGTATGAATAAAAGTGTGCTAACGCAATAAAACAGGCAATTTAGTGCCCCGCTATACTTACAAAATTATGGGTAGCTTGTTTATTTTTCCAACAAAATCGCTTTTATATAGTTGGCTATTTATTTTTCTTGTAATTTTACAATCGCGAATAATAAGCATAGCAATATTATTTGCTGACGATTACCTGCAATATATAAAAGGAAAAAATAATGATAATCCCCTCTTACCTTCCTTCGCTAAATGTTAATCAGTTTAATCACTTATTCATGGACATAATCAAACCTGAAATTTTTGAGACATTATGTATATCGGCAAGAAATGGTGATTTTTATAGTATTGAAGCACTAAATAATATCGCATTACGACAAGATGCCATTGGTCAACAAGCTGAAAACGAGTTATTCGATTTATTTAGCGGAAATCAATCAGAAAAAAAGGGAAGTGCTAACAAAATACAAAAGGGAGTTGATAGTGAAATACAAAAGGGAGTTGATAGTGAAATACAAAAAGCGAGCTTAGCGCTATATAACATAGCTCATCATAATAGAACCAAAAATAATAATGATATGCAGAAACTTCATGCACCGTCGAAACTTCTTTATATCGCGGGCTCTACCCTCACCAATATAACCGAGAAACAGGCATTATCGATGCTTTTAATAGGAAATCAATCCGCTCAATCACCCAATGAACAACTTGGTGAGCTTGATATTTGGGGGGAGAATCGGATGCTGCAAACAGATGAAATTAATGCAACGACTAAAAAAATAGCTCGTGGTACCCCTGATATTTCAATTAACTTCCCTATTGGCATCACACATTCACATGACAATATGTTAAATGAAATAATTGAAGAAAAACAAAAAGATAAAAATTTTCTTAATCAGCCTGAATTATTTCCAATCAATACAGGAAATCACTGGATTTTATTTATGCTCTATAAAGATCTATCTGATAATAAAGTTAAAAATATCGTATTTAACTCCTATCATGAATTAGATCAATCCATAAAAGTGAACCTAACCAGATCAGCAAAAAAAGCGGGACTGACAGAAGAGTCTGATATCACATTTATCGAAAGGAACATTCAAGATAACGCGCCCAATGGCTGTGGGCTGTTTGTTGTTAAAGCTATTGAACTGATTTGTCAGACACCAGAACAAAATCCAGAGGATAAATTAAAATCATTTACCCAAGAGTTCGTGAAAAAATCTATTGAAGAACAGCGATTATTCAATCAACAAATCCGTCGTCAGCTATACGGCGTATACCATGATGATATTTTTTATAAAACTAAGGAAACTGAGCGCCTGTAACTTATTGAGCAAGGAAACATAATGCTAAATGATATTGCCCCCTGAACATTGAAATATTCAAGGGGCAAATAATTAGATAGAAAACAAATTAGCTAAGCGCTACTTGTTCTCAGAATTGTGATGATGTGGAACGTGTGCTTTTGACAACAAGTTAAAGAAAGCACCAAGACCATAAATCAGTCCCATAATCAAAAACATCACAACTGGAACCATCATGAGGGCGAAGCCCAAACTTTTTATCAGTTCTAACATTAAAAGCCTCTTCAGTGATACTGTGCCCACCAGCCTACTGATACGCTGACGAGGAAAAAATAACCGAATTTAAATAATAACGCATAATCAGATGATATACCCTATATAATTTAAATTGCATGTAAATGCTAAGGGAAGCAGTTCCAATAAACACACCTAACTAAGTGATTTAAATGCCTTAGCAATAACTACACCCATGTAATTTGAAGTAAGACAGGTATAATGCAGGCTATTTTAGCGATATTATCACTATAACGTCATGCTAAACGTGCTTTTTAGGTCCATCTCGACCAATCTGACAAAAGGGGTCAATATTATGCAGGCAGAAATTTTACTCACATTGAAATTACAGGGTAGTTTATTTGCTGACCCTCGTCGTATTGCACTGTTAAAACAAATAAAAGCGACAGGTTCAATTAGCCAAGGCGCTAAATTGGCAGGTATTAGCTATAAAAGTGCGTGGGATGCAATTAACGAAATGAATCAACTCACCGATGATGTTCTGCTAAATAGAGCCACTGGTGGCAAAGGCGGCGGTGGCACCACATTAACACCTTATGGTGAGCGCTTACTTCAACTTTACGATTTACTGGCACAAATCCAGCAAAAAGCCTTTGATGTACTCAAAGAAGATAATTTGCCTCTCGATAGCCTGCTCGCCGCAATTTCACGTTTCTCGTTACAAACCAGTGCCCGTAATCAATTTTTCGGCACCTTAATCGCTCGTGACCACAACCATGTCCAACAGCATGTACAAATTCGCCTTGCAGATGACCGTACCGTTATCAATGCCGCGCTAACGGAACAAAGTGCGAACCGTTTAGGCCTTATTGAAGGTAAAGAAGTTCTAGCGCTAATCAAGGCTCCTTGGGTCAAACTGACCAAACAAACTAACTCACATAATTTTGATAACCATTTACCGGGTAAAGTCACCACATTAGAGCGCGGAAAAGAAAACAGTGAAGTATTACTAACCCTATCAGGTGGCGAAACCTTGTGCTCAACATTAAGCAATTCAGACGTCGATACACTAAAATTGAATATTAATGATGATGTTACTGCCCTATTCAATGCAGATCAGGTCATTATCGCAACACTTTGTTAAATCTTGCAGATTTTATTATCTTACAAAATTAACGCGCATTCGCTTTATTTAGCCTGAGATATCGTTCAACTGTTGACTTTGTCTTCAATCCTGATTATTTGTGATAGAAGGCATGGTCAATAATAACGATAAGGAAGCTTGATGAGCACAATAACAATACAGCATGGCAGCTTTAAGCTCAGTGACACCCAGACTCTCAACATCCCTGAATTAACCATAAATAAAGGGGATAGTTGGGCATTTATTGGCGCCAACGGGAGCGGTAAATCATCCCTCGCACGCGTTCTTTCCGGTGAGCTTCTTCCTCTTTCTGGTGTTGTAAAAAGTACCTTTAACGCACCTGTTCGCCTTTCTTTTGAGCAATTACAAAAAATCATTAGTGAAGAATGGCAGCGCAATAATACCGATTTGCTCAGTGATGATGAAGATGATACCGGCTATACCGCAGCTGAAATTATACAATTCAATCATAAAGATAATGAATATTGCTTAGAGCTTGCTGCCAAATTTGGGATTAGCGACTTACTTTCTCGCCGATTTAAATACCTCTCATCAGGGGAAACGCGCAAAGTATTACTCTGCCAAACCTTAATGGGGCAACCTGACCTTTTGATTCTCGACGAACCTTTTGATGGCCTTGATATTTACTCAAGAAACAATCTTAGCGAACTATTATATTCGTTATCTGAAAAAGGCCTCACCCTTGTTTTAGTACTCAACCGTTTCGATGAATTACCTGAATTTATTGAAAATATGGGAATTGTCGCAGATTGTTCTCTAAGCCTTTGTGGAAAGAGAGAGTCAGTACTCGCTAACACGCTTATCACGCAGTTACAACACAGCGAAAAAATTAAACAGCTTTCGATTCCCGAAACAGAAGATCCCACCAGCGATAATGGACTTGATAACGAAACGCCTCGCATCATTCTAAAAAATGGGGTGGTAAGTTATAACGATAAACCTATTTTGCATGGTTTGAACTGGCAAGTGAACCCAAATGAACACTGGCAAATTATTGGTGAAAATGGTGCAGGAAAATCAACCTTATTAAGTTTGATTACAGGTGATCATCCTCAAGGCTACAGCAATGATTTAACCCTCTTTGGCCAGCGCAGAGGCACCGGTGAAACTATTTGGGATATCAAACGTCATATTGGTTATGTCAGCAACAGTATTCACCAAGAATATCGCGTATCCACTAATGTAATTACCGTGATTATCTCAGGATTTCATGACTCTATTGGCTTGTATCAAACCCCTTCAGATAGGCAAATACAATTGGCTCATGAATGGCTGAGGCTATTGGGTTTTCCTGCGAAAACAGCGCAACAACCATTTCATAGTTTATCTTGGGGACAGCAACGATTAGTTTTAATCGCTCGGGCATTGGTTAAACACCCTGCGATGCTTATTTTAGATGAGCCTTTACAAGGATTAGATGGAATTAACCGTTTGTTAGTACTACGTTTTATTGATGTTATGTTGAGCCAAGGGACAACCCAACTTTTGTTTGTGTCTCATCATCAAGAAGATGCACCATCTTGTATTACTCATCGGTTGATCTTTGTTCCTGAGGGAAATAAATATCGCTATGATATTGAAACACTTTAAATAGAAACTCTGTTTTCTGTTCTTTACTCTGATCTGCGCCGGTAAGCAATAACTCACTGTTTATCGGCGAATTTAATCCAATGATTAATAATAAGTATCAAATATATAAATAGCTAATCTACTAATTTTTAAAACCTTTCTGTGGAATCAATAAGATTAATTCAATTTCAAGTCGAAATGAGAATGAAAATCCTTAAACTCTTTCGCTCTTAATAATTTCAAATACTTATCTAGGTGTTTTTTATGGTTTGGTTAACGTTGGCCTCTTCACTTGCAATACTTTCGTCACATCGATTAATCGCTGCTTTGCTACTATTAGTTTCTATTGGCTTAGCTTTTTTTGCTCATATCATCAACTGGCAAGTAATTTTACTTCTGACTTTTATTGTTATTATTGGAGGGATTCATTTCTACTTTAAACATAACTTAATCTTAAAAATCAGTAGTGAAATTATGCTTATTGGATGCGCCGTTGGACTCTTTATTCATCTTTTTCCGGGCTTTAATAACACAAAATATTTAGATAAAGTGATCGTAGGGCCACAAAGCTCACCCTTTAGCATGTATTTTAATTTTGATAAGGCACTGATCCCTTTTATTCTATTAGCCTGTTTACCAACACTATTTTCTTCTCGTCCAACCAAAACTGCGACATGGCGCCAATGGGGATTACTTGTCATCGCGGTTCCCATTCTACTTCTCGTTGCCGCTTTTGCAGGCGGCCTTGGCTTTGAATTACACTTTCCTACATGGCTACCCGCTTTCATTCTTTGTAATCTATTTTTTGTATCGTTAGCTGAGGAAGCACTATTTCGAGGATATTTACAGCAACGCCTAACGTTATGGCTTGGCTCTCCTTACCTTGCTCTGATACTCAGTGCGCTATTATTTGGTGGCTTACATTTTGCTGGTGGCCCATTATTAATCCTCTTTGCAACCCTTTCTGGTGTCATTTATGGTCTAGCTTGGATGTGGAGTGGTAAATTATGGCTTGCTGTATCGTTTCACTTCGGGTTAAATCTAGTTCATCTGTTATTTTTCACTTATCCAGTAAAAATGTTTATTGGATAAAAAAACAACAGCTCGAACCATTTTTTTATCGCTTTCTAGGTTAAATTTTCACTTAGAAATAGGATTGGCGATGAGTTTTTTGATTTGGTTTGGGTAAATAGTCAGTTGCTACTAGCGTTCGGTTTGACTATCCCTATAATATAAGTCAGCAATGATTTATTTCTAATTTTGAATGTACTGATAGGAGTTTTAGCTATGGCTGTAACTAAACTGGTTTTGGTAAGACACGGTGAAAGTGAGTGGAATAAAGAAAACCGTTTCACAGGTTGGACTGATGTAGAATTATCAGAAAAAGGCCGTGAAGAAGCAAAAATCGCAGGTCAACTGTTAAAAGATGAAGGCTTTGTTTTTGATTTTGCTTATACCTCAGTACTAAAACGTGCTATCCATACCTTATGGGGCATTCTTGATCAGGTTGAACAGCAATGGCTGCCTGTTGAAAAAAGCTGGAAATTAAATGAACGCCACTATGGTGCTCTGCAAGGTTTAGACAAATCAGAAACTGCCGCTAAATACGGTGACGAGCAAGTTAAACTGTGGCGCCGTGGTTTTGCAATCACACCACCAGAATTAACCAAAGATGATGAACGTTACCCAGGTCACGACCCACGCTACGCAAAACTTTCAGACAGCGAATTACCTGTAACTGAAAGCTTAGCAACGACTATCGAGCGTGTTATTCCTTATTGGGAAGAAGTTATCAAACCACGTGTTGAAAGTGGCGAGCAAGTTATCATTGCTGCGCACGGTAACTCACTGCGTGCATTAGTAAAATACTTGGATAACATGGGTGAAGATGAAATTCTAAACCTGAATATCCCGACAGCCGTACCGATGGTTTATGAATTCGATGAAAACATGAAACCTATCAAACGTTACTACTTGGGCAACCAAGACGAAATCGCGGCAAAACAAGCTGCTGTAGCGAATCAAGGTAAAGCTAAGTAATTTACTTTCTTAACCTCTGATATTAAGGATTGAGCTAATCACTCAATCCTTTTTTATTTGATATCAGTTATCTATCAATAAGCGTCCATATATCTTTGATAAGAATAATGTCACTATGGTTTTAGAAAAGGCCAGAACCGACTATCATAGAGAAAAATAATTGAAAGGCTTATAAAACAAAAATGAATAAATTTAATCTCTATGTTTGGGTGGGGCTAGTACTGAGCGCCAGTATTTTAGGAACGCTAGTTTATATGATCCAAACCGGTGAACTTATCGTCGATGGCTCGAATGGCGCAGCAAACGCTGAGCTAATGAAGACCTTAATGATTATCGCCTGTGTCAGCTTTCCCATACAGATTCTCAGCATGATGTTAATGAGCTATAAGCCTAGACTATCCATTGCGGTAGCCATCATTAGTAGCATAGCATTAATGCCAATTACAATTGTATTTGCGATGGGTATGGTTTTTTCAGCGATCCGCTGGCGCTACCATCAATTAACCCCTTTTGATACCACCATCAATGTCGATTTTGATATCAGTCTACCATTTAATAAACGCCAAAATACCCTGATTGTCATCCCATTAGCCATCGTCAGCATTGCCTTCATCATATTGAGTCAAAGCTTAGGTATGTTCTTATTCGTACTTACGATACTTATCGGCTTTTTTGGTAAACGTGCCAGCAATAGTATTTATTTAGCGATTAAAGATGCACACTTTTATATTCGCCCGAATATTTTTGCCCATTGCTATCGTATACCATTAAAAGATGTCACTTACGTGAAAGGTGAAAAAGGGAAAGTGTATTTCGATGTTCAGACGGATACTGAAGTACTGCAATTAACGGCAACTCCAGCGAATGCAACACCTGAAGAGCAAACTAAACTGGAAGAGTTATTAAATAGAATTCAAAAATAGATAAAACAATAAAGCCAGTTTAACGAGGTTATTTCATCGCGATAACTGGCTTTATTATGACTAAATTTTATCGATTACGGCGAGCAATTACCGCATCAGATAGCTGACGTAACACTTTTTCAGTATCATCCCAACCAATACATGCATCAGTAACACTTTTGCCATAAACTAGTGGTTCGCCAGATTCCAAGTTCTGGTTACCTTCAACCAGATTACTTTCAATCATAATACCTGTAATTGAGCGGTCACCTTGGCTGATCTGTTGGCTAACATCAGTGGATACTTCCATTTGTTTTTCAAACTTTTTGCTACTATTAGCATGGCTAAAGTCAATCATGATACTAGGTACTAAACCTGCCGCTGTTAAGTTTTCACCTACCGCTTTTACATGCTCAGCGCTGTAATTAGGTGTTTTACCGCCACGTAAAATAATATGACAATCAGGGTTTCCGCCTGTATTCACAATTGCAGAATGTCCCCATTTAGTGACAGATAAAAAACAGTGCCCAGAGCGTGCAGAATTAATCGCATCAATAGCAATTTTAATTGTGCCATCTGTACCATTTTTAAAACCAACAGGACAAGAAAGCCCTGAGGCTAATTCACGGTGAATTTGTGATTCTGTGGTACGTGCACCGATTGCGCCCCAGCTCATCAAATCAGCCACATATTGTGGGCTAATCACATCCAAAAACTCACCAGCAGTCGGTAAACCTTGATCATTAATGGTTAATAATAATTCACGAGCAATACGCAAACCATCATTAATATTAAAGCTATTATCCATATGAGGATCGTTAATAAGCCCTTTCCAGCCTACTGTTGTTCGCGGTTTTTCAAAATAGACACGCATAACAATTTCAAGTGAACCTTTTAGCTCTTCACGCAACTTAATTAAGCGTTGGGCATATTCCAATGCCGCTTTGGTATCATGAATAGAACAAGGGCCAATCACCACAACTAAGCGATCGTCTTTACCTACTAAAATATTATGAATAGCAAGGCGTGCTTCATGAACGGTAAACGCCGCTTTCTCAGTTGCTGGAAATTTTTCAAGCAAAGCAATCGGAGGTAATAACTCTGTTATTTGTTTTATTCTAACGTCATCGTTCTGAAAATTCATACCTGTATATCCAATGTTTATTATTTTTACTTTAGTTGATTTGCATACCCAATTGATTTCAAGTTTTCATACAGTAAACTTCTCACGCAATAGATTTGTCACATCACAAATCATAAAGCGCTCTTGGGCAAATAACTGAAGTTCCTTACAGCGCCCAAATTTATAACCAAAAACTTGAAGATCACAGGCATCGAAATTTCAATCTAACTGTTCAAACGCCTCCTGTAAACAGTCAAATACCGGATGAAATGACTATTTATTCTGCTTCTGATTATAAAATGAGGTCATATGTTATTATTTAGCACAATAACTAGGCTTATAGGTCATCTAACAGTGCAAAAAAAAGAAAAAACGGCAAAATAACGATAATGTTACTTTAGCCGTTTTAAGTTGTTTTTTTGTACTTTCGTACAATTTAACGCTTAAATATAACTAGGCGGCTTAATCCTCATTGAGAACTACTTGCGCGCCAATGGTGAATAGCCATTTTCTTTTGCGGAGCGAATCCACAGTCTTGAGCCATTTAGTGCGATACCAAGCAATATCAAATACTCTAAAGACATTGCGTAAACACCCTGAATAAAGAAAATCACAATACTAATAACATTGATAACCACCCATACTAGCCAGTTTTCAACATATTTGCGTGTCATCAACACCATGGCAACAACAGATAATACCGTCATTGTCGAATCCCAGAATGGGAATGCATCAGGTTCAATAGTTGGCATAGCCAGATTAGCGCCAAATGCATTCAATAATTCAACAGCCCATGTCGCTAATACACCAAATACTGCATCAATATTAAAGGTTAGGTAAGCTATAGCTAACACTGACACGACTAATGTCATCATTGCTTTAGGTAAACTTAACCAGCGAATTTGTAGCTCCGCCTGTTGGCTGCTGGTAACTCGACTCCAGGCATACCACCCATAGATATTTGCCACAAAGAAAAAAACCTGTAGTAGCAAATTTGCATACAGCTGAATTTGAAAGAAAATTACCGCAAATAACGTAACGTTAATCAGTCCAAACAAGTAATTAATCGTTTTCTCAAAGCTTGCCAGTAAAATGCAGAGTAAACCTGCAATAGTACCGACGGCTTCAATATACGATAGATCATAAACTGAATCCCATAACGGAATTTGAACTAACGTATTGGTTGTGCTAAAGAAATCCATCCCTAAATCCTATATAAGTTTGTGTTAAAATAGCATTGCTCATTACGACCATGACCACTAAATTGTGTACGCCTATTTTAGGCTCATGGCAAAATCCAACATTTTATTTAATGGTAACATAGCTTTTTGTCGTAGCTGCTCGCTCACTTGAATTTGATGCTGTTGTTCACGTCCCTCTAGCGCCTCTGCAATCGCTTTTAAACCATTCATTGCCATCCAAGGGCAATGTGCACATGTTCGACAAGTTGCTCCCTCACCAGCCGTTGGAGCGATATATAATGACTTATCAGGACATGCCTGCTGCATTTTGTAAAAAATGCCTTTATCGGTCGCCACTATCATAGAAGGATTCGGTAAGGTTTGAGCTGCTTTAATTAATTGGCTAGTCGAACCAACCGCATCAGCAAGTTCAACAATAGCTTGAGGAGATTCAGGATGAACAAGCACTGCTGCTTCTGGATATAACGCTTTCATTTTTTCCAATGATTGCGTTTTAAATTCATCGTGAACGATACAAGCGCCATCCCAACATAAAATATCCGCACCTGTTTGCTGTTGCACATATCGGCCTAAATGACGGTCTGGCGCCCAAATAATTTTTTCACCTAGGCTATCGAGGTGATCGATCAGCTCAACGGCAATACTAGATGTTACCACCCAGTCAGCTCGAGCTTTAACAGCAGCAGATGTATTCGCATAAACAACAACCGTTCTATCTGGATGTTCATCACAAAAACGAGCAAATTCGTCTTCTGGGCAACCCAAATCTAATGAACATTGAGCGTCCAATGTTGGCATTAATACATTTTTTTCTGGACTTAAGATTTTAGCAGTTTCCCCCATAAATCGAACCCCAGCAACTAATAATGTAGACGCGGGATGAAGAGAACCAAAGCGCGCCATTTCTAATGAGTCTGCAACACATCCACCAGTTTCTTCAGCTAAAGCTTGGATTTCTGGGTCGGTATAATAATGGGCCACGATCACCGCATTTTTTTCAATCAGCAACGATTTGATTCGTTCCCGATAAAATGCTTTTTCATCCGAGCTTAGTAACGCAGGTTTAGCCGGGAATGGATAAATTGACTGGTTAAAATCAATAAACTCGCTCATCTCTTGCCTCTGTTTAGCATAACGCGATTTTATAACGACAATCGAGAATTAAATCACTCAATACGCTTATTTTTGTTTTATATACTAAACACGATACCCCACTTTAACGAACAAGTCTTTACCATTTTTAGCAAACCAAACTGTTTTTATCTATACCTGATACCCTTTACTTGCTTTACATTAGTTTTTTCGCTTTTAATCCACTTTATCGGTATCGTAGTCGTTCTTGTTATACTAGATAGGTTAGTTATGGAATCACCTGCATCGTTAATAAATAAAATAATTTCTATTTCATTACTTGATCCTAGAATTGAGGCTGTTGTGCTGACCGGCTCTAGAGGACGAGAGCAACATATAGATAGCTATTCAGATATAGACATCGAATTAATTGGTCACGGCGTTACTGAGCTATTTACTGAAAAGGAATGGATTAATCATTTTGGGCAACCACTCGTTGCATTACATCTCTTAAATGGTGGTGAAAACGAGCCAGAATCACCAACTTGTTTAGTCATTTATGAGGAAGGTAGAAAAGTTGATTTCACCTTCGCAGAACCTGAACGCCTTAGTAAGATGAAAAAAGAAGGTTTAGACGGTACTTTTTCTCGTGGCTATGCCGTTTTATTAGATAAAAGTGGCATTACTGATGGGCTGCCAACTAAACCAAATAATACATCACTACTGCCTAGCGCACTGACTGAAACAGAGTTTGAAGAACTAATTTCTGATTTTTGGTATGAAGCGCATCAAGTTGCGATTGCATTAACACGTAATGAGCTGTGGATGGCTTGGTCTCGAAGTGCAGATATGAAGCAAAATTTCTTATCTTTATTAGAACTTTTAGTTTCTAACAAAAGTATGACTGAACAAAATATTTGGTATGGTGGTCGAAAATACCATGATTGGATGCCTGAACATTTTATCAATGCACTCGAAACTATTTTCGATTGTAGTACCGCCCAAAAAGCAGCGCTATCACTTAATTGTTTGATGGCATGTTTTCTTGAAGTAGCAACCGAGTTGGCCCCATTATTAGGTTATGACGGAAAACTAGCAGTAGGAAATAAAATGCAAGCTTTAGTCAGAGATATTCTAATGGACAACGGATTAATCGCTGAAGATATTTAGCACTAGAAATGGCATCAAGTATATGGCAAAGGACTGCTATATTTTGTGAGCCGTTAGATGGCAATACTTGTCGGGGTATCTGCGAGTTGCTACTGATAAGAACTAAGATGGTGGGCCGTGCGGGATTATTCAGCCTTCGGCTTCAACCCTACGGGTCGAACCTGCGACCAGCTTGTCGGGGTATCTGCGAGTTTGCTACTAATAAGAGCTAAGATGGTGGGCCGTGCGGGATTCGAACCTGCGACCAATTGATTAAAAGTCAACTGCTCTACCGACTGAGCTAACGGCCCATCTTAAAACTTTCTACTACTTTTACAATCTAAAAAACTTTAAGATGGTGGGCCGTGCGGGATTCGAACCTGCGACCAATTGATTAAAAGTCAACTGCTCTACCGACTGAGCTAACGGCCCATCTTAATAACTGCCTGATAATGCGAGTAACAAATGAAGTGGTGGGCGATAGCGGGCTCGAACCACTGACCCCCTCCTTGTAAGGGAGGTGCTCTACCAACTGAGCTAATCGCCC
>NZ_JBQDNB010000033.1:0-47954 GCF_052096715.1 Providencia sp. | reverse complement strand
TGATGAGTTGAGATATCGCAGATAAGCAGGTATCTCCACATGGGCTTCCTTGCACCGCGTGGATACGACGAATTAGATTTAATGCATCAATAATTAATAAATGGATCATAAGTATCGGGCCGTCCTTGGCTGCTTAAATTTATTTCACAATTTCATAGCAAGGTTCGTAGGCAGTTCCGCCCGGCAGTTTCATACGATGCTGACTAACGAAGCCTTGTAATAAGATATCCATACGTCTCATGATGTCAGTATCACCATGGATTTTAAAAGGACCATTTTTTTCAATAGCTTTCATTCCTGATTCTTTCACATTACCCGCAACAATGCCTGAGAATGCGCGGCGTAGGTCAGCGGCTAATTTTTCAGGTGCCTGGCCCGGATGTAAGTTCAAAGAAGCCATATTTTCATGACTAGGCTCAAAAGGATGCTGTAAAGCATGATCAATTTTAATTGACCAGTTGAAACTATAGGCATCACCAGTACTGCGGCGGTTATCTTTAACTAGAGGCATACTTTTTTTCATGACTCTAGCGACTTCTTGAGGATTATCAATAATGATCTGATAATGCTTACTCGCTTCATCCCCTAAAGTATGGCGAACGAAATCATCAAGTACAGCAAAGTATTCTGCACTTTCTTTTGGTCCGGTCAGAACGAGAGGGAGAACTTGCTCACTGTTTTCAGGATCCATTAAGATACCCAGTAAATAGAGAAGTTCTTCTGCTGTACCTACACCACCTGGGAATATAATGATCCCATGGCCTAATCTGACAAATGCCTCTAGACGTTTTTCGATATCAGGCATGATTAATAGTTCATTAACCAATGGATTAGGTGGCTCAGCTGCAATAATCGAAGGTTCAGTTAAACCGATAAAACGGCTATTTTTATATTGTTGTTGTGCATGGCCTACCGCAGCACCTTTCATCGGAGCTTCCATCGCACCTGGTCCGCAACCAGTACAGATATTGAGTTCCCTTAAACCTAACTCATTACCGACTTTACGGCCATACAGATATTCAGTTTCATTAATTGAGTGTCCACCCCAACATACGATCATGTTAGGTTCTTCATCAATATGTAAGGCGCGAGCATTGCGTAAAATAGAGAAAATCATGTTAGTTAAATGAACACTGTTTTCAATATCTAAATGAAATTGTTCTTTTGCGTTACTAATTTGTGCATGGACAAAAAGAATATCACGCAGTACTGCAAATAAGTTAGCTTGTAACGAGCGGATAATCTTGCCATCAACAAAGGCTTCTTCCGGTGGATTGATTAGTTCAAGTTTTACACCGCGTTCACGACGCAATACATTAATGTCAAAATCAATGCTTTTTGCCAGTAACTCTTTACTACTATCGGTTAAGCTGCCGGAGTGTAAAACTGCTAAAGAGCAATTTCTAAACAGCTGGTATAAATGGCTGCTAGCCGTTCTTTTTAACATATCAACTTCAAGTTGAGATAGTAGATCCATAGATCCTAATGGACTAATATGAGTAATCAAGTAACACTCCTTTATCCCCGCAGGGATCTTGATGTTGGATTGTGTTGAAATAGGTTCAGCGGCTGTTGTTTCAACTGCATTTTCCAATAATACATTTCAACTACATTCATTTTGACTATATTTTGTACTTATTGCCGTGCTAAGCGACCTGTTTGTGGTTTAAATTGCTCATTGCTACGCCATGGGTTGATATCAAGGCCACCTCGGCGTGTATAGCGTGCATAAACACTCAATTTTTCAGGTTTACACAGTTGTGTTATATCGTTAAAAATACGTTCCACACATTGTTCATGAAACTCATTATGATGGCGAAATGAAATGAGATAGCGTAATAACGCTTCATGATTAATTTTTGGGCCACGATAATGAATTTGTACTGAACCCCAGTCAGGCTGGTTCGTAATAAGACAATTCGATTTTAACAAATGGCTGACTAATGTTTCTTCAACAATTTCACTTTGTGTACAATCAGCTAAATAATGGCGGCTGAATTCATAATTATCGATATCAATATCTTGTTCATCTATACAGATACCATTAAATTGATGAATAGTTTGTTGTGAAAAATCATCTAGCTTATGGAGTGTAACGCTAACCTCGCCGTTAGCACAGTAACTTAAATCACTTTGCAAAACGCTTCGCACATTTTCCCACGTTTCAAATTTGGTTTGGTTAAAACTGTTGAGATAGAGTTTAAAACTTTTAGATTCAATAAGGTTGTCACTATTTGCATTTACACTAATAGAGCCTATTGCGACTTGAGGTAGACCTTTAGGGTTGAGCCATGAAAGTTCATACAGTGTCCAGATATCAGCCCCTTGAAATGGCAGAGCATCATTTCGAATTGCTAAAGGCTCTCTATTTAAGCTACGAGGAACCGCTTGTAATAACGTTGGATCGTATTGATCAATGTAGGCGGTTTTTTTACCGAGAGTTAAATTGTCGAGAGCTGGATTGTTCTGGTAGTGTGACATATTGATCCTTATACTTCATAAACTAAAATGAGGCTCAAAGCAGGAAAAGGGCGTAACAAGCACATTTTTTACGGTTAATCTGCTGTGATAATATCATTTATCAACCCTATTGACGTCTTTCAATTCAATTTGGTCTAAATAATACATAATTATGAATACAATAATTTCTGAATCACTTAACAATTTTACTCAGTTATATATGTCTCAATGGTTGGAGCAAACAGGTTTACCTCCAGCATCTGTTGATTTATATGGTATTCCCTCACCCTGTATCGTACGTACAGGTGAGAATTGGGTTTATTGGGAACCTCAACCTTTTCCGCTAGAAAATAAGAGTCTTCAAAAGGTTGCCACTGCACTTGATATTAGTTTACAGGATGATATTCATGGTTTTTATACCACTCAACTTGCGGGTGATATGAAAGCGAGATTTGCAGAGTTAGAGCTTAGTTTGGTTCAAGTATGGAATGAAGACGATTTTATTCGTTTACAAGAAAATTTAATTGGTCATTTAGTGACTCAAAAGCGTTTAAAACTGCCACCAACATTATTTATTGCGACTTTGGATTCTGAAATTGAAATGATTTCTATGTGCAATTTAAGTGGCGAAATTATTTTAGAAAAATTTGGAAGTAAAGAAAGAAGAGTACTTGCTCCTAATCTTGCTAGTTTTATAAATGCACTTTTACCGATAATTGAGCCACAAAGGTAAGATATCAGATACGAAGATGTGTAAGCATTTACCTACAATTGGGTTAAGCAATATCTTAAATATTTTTAATTTAAGTGAAATGATAATTATTTCACTTTTGATTTCATGACGTTACTATAGATACCCAATATCACTATGATTTGTAATGAATTTTAGTTTCCTCCACTAGGTTGTTTCATTAATAGATTTAATACATTCTTATGTGGCTGGACAGGGTAGATTGTTTAGCTTTTTATAAGTAAAAACAAAGTTATGGATGACTAATTAGACTTATTTTGTCTATTAAATTGTTTTTATTTGACAGGATGTCAGACGACAGGGAGTCGTTTTTGCAGGATGCTGTAAAACGTGTTTAAACTCGAGATGAGCCAGTCAATGTTTTTATTGGCTGGCTTTTTTCGTTAACGGCACTTTATTTCTTTATCGATAATTCAATTTTTGATTATGCGGTATTGATTATATACAGTAATAATTGTATTTAACTTGCTAATTTTTCTGATGTATTCGTATTAACTGAATATTGAGTGAGGGAATTTATTATATTCTGGAACATGGCCTCTCTTAATGCTTCACGTCGACGAAATTCAGCTCGGCGCTGGCTTTTAACTAATTCAATATCTCGTACTGGTTCTTGAAGCGGAAGTTGATACCAACCTTTAGGCGTCAATATTGCACCACATTCTTGCCAAAAATTGTCATAACTTGATTTTAAATGTTGGCTTTTAATATGGCTATTATTTGATATTCCCAAAATCGATGTAATGTTGAAATAAGCAGCGACTGCATAAATTGCTGACATTAATAAATTTTTAGGTCTCATACCATGCATTTGTTTGGTAATAGATTTAACTTGTTCAACACTTTGCTCAGTTGAGGGGCCTTGTAGAGAGCAGACATATAATTGTCCTTGGGGCCCGAATGAAAAACTCATTAAATAAATTTCATCACCGGTTTCATTGCGTAAATTTAAAGTTAAGTCACCTTCTCGAGGATATTCGGAGTAAATCAGTCTTAATTGCGCGAGATCGCCTGATTTAAGTTCTATATCGGCAACTTTAAGGCCTTCACGCTTATCTGAAAACATCGCCTCAATGGCATCAGGGGTAAAAGTATTTTCTATCAAATTCAATGTATGGCTTGCAGTAAGTAGCTTTTGTTTACCACTCCAAGCTTTGTGTAGGTATTTATTAATTGGGCGTTCAATAAAATGAGGAACATTACTTATTGTGCTTGATAATTGAGCACTATGGTAATTTTCACACATAAATTGATATTGCTGATATTGTTGTGAAGGCAGTTTAGCGATGCGAATACGTCGCTTTAATTGAACGTAACTATTGCTAAAGGATTTCCATATATTATTTTCTTTACGCCACTGCTTTAGTAATCCCATAAATAAACCATTTCTTCTGTGTTAGTAATACACAAGTATCAATTTGAAAAACATTCGATGATAAAGGTGGTTACAACAACAAATCATAAACGAAACTTAATTATTCTAAATGTATTGTGCAAATTAATCGGAGTAATTTAAAAAAGGGTGCCATGTTAGTAGTAGAACTTGCTTTTTATCGTTATCAGCACCATGTTTTCGACAGAATTGTAGAAAAAAATACAGTATATTTTGGGTTATCACCGTTAAATAGGTTTTAGTATGAATATCGAGCAACACATTGTTGAAAAATTGCGTCATGTAGAAGATGAAATGAAAGCCAAATCATTTTGGCGTGAATTACCGCCAAATGCAGAGGCATTTGAAAGTACTGAGCCATTTTCTATTGATACGATGGAAGCGTTGGAGTGGCTTCAATGGATTTTGATCCCACGACTGTATGAGTTGATAGAAAAAGGTGCCGTTTTACCCAGTAATTTTTCTATCGCGCCTTATTTCGAGGAAGTTTATAAGGATGATTGCAATGGTGATTTCATTGCGCTTTTTGAACATTTACGCGAACTTGATAATTTATTTCAGTTTACGCCAATGGGTAAGTTATAAATGTTAGAAATTATTTACCATGATGAATATATTATTGCCATTAATAAACCCGCTGGCATGTTGGTACATCGTAGCTGGATAGATAGTCAAGAAACCGTTTTTGTGATGCAGACTCTTCGCGACCAAATAGGGCAGTATGTTTATCCCATTCATCGTTTGGATAAACCAACTTCAGGTGTTCTACTTTTTGCACTATCAAGTGAAGTTGCAAGGCTGCTATCTGAGCAATTTGAGAATCATCAAATTGAGAAAACCTATCATGCCATCGTACGGGGTTATGTTACTGAGGAACAAAAAATAGATTATCCGTTGCTTGAAGAGTTGGATAAAATTGCTGATAAGCGAGCAACAAGAGAACCCGTATTACAAGAGTGTGTGACGCACTGTAAGCCGATTGAAACAGTTGAGTGTGCGGTTGCTATTGGCCGCTATGATACTGCCCGCTTTAGCTTGTTAGAGTTGAAACCTGAAACGGGGCGAAAACATCAATTAAGACGACATATGTCACATATTCGCCATCCTATCATTGGTGATAGTAAACATGGTGATTTGCGGCAAAATCGTGGGGTAACCGAACATTTTTCAGTTGCACGATTAATGCTACATGCGAGCCAATTAGTTTTAATTCACCCGATAACAACGCAAAAAATAACGCTTATTGCAAATTGGGATACTCAATGGCTATCACTGATTGAGCAATTTGGATGGTTGGATGTTGCGACAAAACTAGGTTTTGATGCAGTAAATCAGGCGAGTTAATTTTTACATAAATTAAGCACGTAAATTGAGGAACGGTTATGTCTAAAATTGGTATTTTTGTTGGCACTGTCTATGGTAATTCATTGGCTGTCGCTGAAGCTGCGCAGGATATTTTAGCGCAACAAGGGCATGAAATTGTTATTTTTGATGAGCCTACATTGGATGATTGGCAATCTTATAATTCAGATAATAATATTGCTTTAATTGTCACGTCTTCTACAGGACAGGGTGATTTCCCCGATACCATAGCGCCACTTTTTTATGAAATTAAAGATGTACTCGGTTACCAACCTGATTTACGTTACGGCATTATTGCGCTTGGCGATAGTAGCTATGAAAGCTTCTGTGGAGCAGCTAAGCATTTTGACGAGTTACTGACAGAACAATCTGGTACACGTATTGGTGATGTGTTATTCATTGATGCAACAGAGGTGGATACGCCTGAAGAGTTTGCTAAAGCGTGGATTCAAGCTTGGAGTGAACTTATCTGAAGATCTGCACCGGTAAACTATCTTAGAAACCATCTTAAAAACTAAAGTACAGTTAATGTAGATATCACGGTGCAGTCATTTATTCGGCAATTTTAAAGCGATTTTTGAATTATTTACGTGTTAATTTTTCAAGATCTGCTTCAATTTCGGCAATTTTATTAGAGACAACATGTTCTAAATGGCGTAAGTCATCAAGAATTTTATGTTTTAAATCGAGTTCAGATTTATCGGTCTGACAGATTTGATCGAGCTCTTCAATAGCATAACGAAGATTAGTATTGATTTCGTTGATTTCTTTAAAATTATTACTGCCATCTGTCGCAGCAATTGTTTTGCGCTGGCGTGGATATTTAAATTTCACGCTTTTAGCAAAAAACTCGCCTTTGTCTTTGCGAAAATAAATTTTCAAAATATCGTTATTTGCTTCTTGGCGCAGGGTATAGCGGTCGATGTCTTGAGGGTTGCTGATACCTAAACTTTTCAAATTATCGTACATGTAAACTCACTTAGCCGTAGGAGACAGAGTCGATGAATAAATATGAGAGTATGGGCCGGTTATAACAATATCGGTCTATTTCTCGCTTCTAAAGGATGTGGTGGGTCTGTTTAAATGATAAACAGTATTTCTATTAACTATATAATATTAAATAGAATAGATGAAAATATCTGCGCACATCACATCATTATTATGGCGAAAAATAAAATAATACAGTTTTATTAATGGCAACCAGCTAAAGCCACGGTCATATTATGCGCGATTTATTGAAATTGACAAACCTCTCCTTACAAGAAAAAGAGGTCTATCATCTAATTGGAAGGGGAGAGTGTTAGGAAGCTACTCTGTCACCTAATGGAAAGTTATTCATCAATGCTTCGTAATAGCTCATTGATACCAACTTTACCACGGGTTTTTTCATCCACTTTTTTAACGATAACAGCGCAGTAGAGACTATAACGACCATCTTTAGAGGGAAGGTTGCCAGAAACGACAACAGAGCCTGCGGGTACGCGACCATAAAAAATTTCACCCGTTTCACGGTCATAAATTTTAGTGCTTTGACCGAGATATACGCCCATTGAAATGACAGACCCTTCTTCAACGATAACTCCTTCTACAACTTCAGAACGAGCACCGATAAAGCAATTGTCTTCAATAATGGTTGGATTGGCTTGTAAAGGCTCAAGAACACCGCCAATACCGACGCCACCAGATAAGTGAACATTTTTACCAATTTGTGCACATGATCCGACGGTTGCCCATGTATCGACCATACTCCCTTCGTCTACATAAGCACCAATATTCACATAAGAAGGCATCAATACACAGTTTTTAGCAATATAGGCACCTTGGCGAACCGCTGCGGGAGGAACAACTCGGAATCCCTCTTTTTCGAAACGCGCTTTATCATAATCTGCAAATTTCATAGGGACTTTGTCGAAATAGCGACTTTCTGCACCCTCAATGACTTGGTTGTCATGAATACGAAATGAGAGTAAAACGGCTTTTTTTAGCCATTGATGGGTAACCCAAACGCCTGCAATTTTCTCTGCAACGCGGAGTTTGCCGCTATCGAGTAATGCTATAGTGTCCATTACGGCTTGTCTTACTGGCGCAGAGACGGTATTCGGTGTGATAGTCGCTCTGTCTTCAAACGCCTGTTCAATGATCGCTTGTAAATGCTGCATTGAGTTTATTTCTCCTTGGATAACGAAAAAAATGTTATATCCACCACAGATAAATGTGATGGATGTTATATTTTATCCTTCGATTTAAGGGCATCTGTCAACCTTTCTGATAACTCTTGTTGCATATTTTTACTGAGCGCTTTGTGATTTTTATCTGCAAGGACAAAAAAATCTTCAACTTTTTCGCCAATTGTGGTGATCCGCGCGCCGTACAATGAAATTTCCATTTGTGCAAAAATATGCCCAATTTTGGCAAGTAAACCTGGTTGATCAAGTGCGAATAATTCCATATAGCTACGACGTTCATTCGTAGAGTGTAGAAAATTAACTTTTGTCGGTACGGTAAAATGACGTAATTTTGCAGGGATCATCCGCGGCTTAGGTGGCAAAATTTCAGGTTGTTGAATGGCGAGCAGTAGCGTTTTACGGATCTGCTCATATCTATCTTTCGATAAGGCGGCGCCATTTGGCTCGAGTACGACAAACGTATCCATTGCCATATTGTCTTTGTTGGTGAAAATTTGAGCGCTATGAATGCTTAAATTACGTCTATCAAGTTCGCTGGCGACAGCGGCAAATAAGTGTGGTTTATCAGGGCACCAGATAAATATTTCGGTGCCACCATGTTTTGATTGAGTACTAATCAAAACTAATGGATGCGTTAAATCGTGTTTCAATAAATTACTGGCGTGCCAAGCGAGTTGTGACGGTGTGTGTCGTAAGAAATAATCTGCATGGCAACGAGACCATAATGCATTTAGTTTCTCTTCATCAATAGATGATTGGCGTAGTAATGATAAAGCCTGATAACGATGATGACGAATACGTTCACGTAAGTCTGGCGTGCTTTGCATTCCTTGATTTAATTGATGTTCAGTCAATAGAAAAAGTTCTCGAATAAGACTTTGTTTCCAACTATTCCATAATGTGCTGTTGGTGGCGCAAATATCGGCAACAGTTAGGCACATTAAATAATTTAGACGTGACACCGATTTAACTTCTAGTGCAAATTGTTTGATTATATCAGGGTCTTGAATATCTCTTCGCTGTGCAGTGACAGACATCAAAAGGTGGCTTTTCACTAGCCAAGCAGCGAGCTCCGCTTCTTTTATTGAAAAATCATGTTGTAGTGCAAAACTATAGACAAATTCAGCGCCAAGATCTGAATGATCGCCAGAGCGGCCTTTTGCAATATCATGGAACATCGCTGCTAGGCGTAAAATTTCGGGTTGCAGTAACTTTGGATAAACACTGACACAAAGTGGGTGATCGCGGCGATTTTCTTCTAACGTAAAACTGTCAATTTTCTGAAGGACACGAATAGTATGCTCATCAACAGTATAAGCATGGAATAGGTCAAACTGCATTTGGCCGACAATATTGCTCCACAGTGGTGTATAGGCGCTTAAAACACTGTGCAAATGCATGGGAACAAAGGCCCCTTTAATTGCGCGAGGGTGTCGTAATATTTTCAAAAATAACTTTCGTGCTTCAGGGTTTTCACATAGAGGAGTGGCGAGATTCCGTCTAGCAAATCGTAATTGACGTAATGTAGTCGAATAAATACCAGTAATGTTTGGATATCGAGCCATTTGGTAAAACATTTTTAAGATGGTGGCGGGCTCTTTGATAAATAACGCTTCATCAATCACATCAATTAATGATCCGCGAAGTTGGAATTGTGTATCAATGGGGCGTGGTTTTTCATTCGGATTCAACGTTAAAATAGCTTCATCAAATAGCTGTAATAGCATTTGATTGAGCTCTCTGACTCGACGAGTTACACGATAAAAATCTTTCATCATCCGTTCAACAGGTTGATTTTTATCACCTTCATAACCCAGTAAGCGAGCAACACTAAATTGCCGATCAAACAACAGTCGATTATCGTAACGTTTAACCACTAAGTGTAAGGCAAAGCGGATCTTCCATAGAAAGGTTAAACATTCTTTAAGTTCGTGATGTTCTTCTTCAGTTAGAAAACCAAAACTCACCATTTCATCAACTGTAGTGGCACCAAAGTGGCGGCGGCCTATCCACAGTAAAGTATGCACATCGCGCAAGCCTCCAGGGCTACTTTTAATATCTGGTTCTAAGTTGTAGCTGGTGCTGTGGTAGCGTTGATGGCGTTCGTGCTGTTCTTCAATTTTGGCGGCAAAAAAAGTGGTTGATGGCCAAAAGTCATCACTGAAAATAGTTTTTTGTAGTTGTAAAAATAAGGCGATATCACCACAAATTAATCTAGACTCAATTAGGTTGGTTGCCACGGTTAAGTCATCATTTCCAGCTTTAATGCATTCTGCCAATGAACGAACACTATGACCAATATCGAAGCGCAAATCCCAAAGCAACGTAATAAATTGCCCAATTTTGGTAGCAATTTCTTCGGCAAGAGGCTCTTTACTTAGCACTAAAATATCAATGTCCGATAACGGATGCAGTTCATGCCGGCCATAGCCGCCTACTGCGATTAAGGACATATTTGGACGTTTATCAAATTGATATTCTTGCCATAATCTTGTTAATAGCGCATCAAGGTAATCACTACGGACATGAACTAAATCCACCACGGATTGACCATGATTAAAGGCTACTTCTAACCAATTATTAAAGTCTTCAACATGCAGTCTTAACGTTGATAGCTCAAGGTCAGAGGGTTGAAATAAATGAGGCGATAGATATGTTTTAGAAGATGCTGTCATCATTTTCTTTCCGTGTTGATAAGCGCTACAGAAACTTTTATCAGCTTACGGTGTTTGAATAAAGATGAACAGTGAAAGATACCCCGAAGAAGGGGTATCCGAGAGAAAATAATTTACTGATTAAGGGTTAATTACACATTAACGAGAACTGCTGAAATGAATGGCTCTTCTTCTTTGCGCAATGTGAGGATTTCACAACCATTATCAGTCACAACTAATGTGTGTTCGTATTGCGCTGACCAGCCTCTATCTTTAGTTTTGACGGTCCAACCATCTTTCATTGTGCGGATACGGTAATCACCAGTATTCACCATAGGCTCAATCGTAAATGCCATCCCTTTTTGTAGCACAACGCCTCCATCATCTGCATCGTAATGCAAGACCTGTGGTTCTTCATGGAAGCCGACGCCAATACCATGGCCGCAGTATTCACGTACCACGGAAAGATCATGTTTTTCGACAAACTCTTGAATAGCTTTACCCAAAGTACGTAGACGAATACCAGGTTTCACCATGCGCAATGCTAAATACAGGCTATCTTGGGTAATTTTACAAAGACGTTCGCCTTGAATCGTTGGTTTTCCAACAATAAACATTTTTGAGGTATCGCCATGAAAACCATCTTTAATAACGGTAACATCGATATTAACAACGTCACCCTCTTTTAGAATTTTATCATCGCTCGGAATACCGTGGCAGATAACATCATTGATGGAAATACAAACAGATTTTGGAAATCCGTGGTAGTTCAGACACGCGGGAATAGCTTGTTGCGTTTCAACAATATGCTGATGACAGAGGCGGTCTAGCTCACCCGTACTCACTCCAGGCACAACATGCGGAGCAATCATTTCTAACACTTCAGCCGCTAGTCGCCCAGCAACTCGCATTTTCTGAATATCTTCTTCAGTTTTGATAATAATAGCCATGAGTTCGGTCCACTTATGTCAATAACAAGATTATGACAATTTGATAAAAAGATTTGAAAATGAGCGGTTAGTACCGCTTATTCACCATTAATGATACTAATGGTAACAGCCACCGCATTTTCTGCCAACTAGCACAGAACTAGATGCCACATAGAATATGGAGTAAGGATACGTGAATCAGCTTCAGAGCCTTGTTCAATTTGAGCCTTTAATCGCACAAATTGCAAAAATAAAAATCTGGTGAACCTCTTGCAGATGAAAGGATTTACTGGAAAATACGTCAATGTATGCGTTATTTTTACAATTTAAAAAACAACAAAAGTTAGCTTATTCTTCCGTTTTATGGTATAAAGCGCGCCGGCAATCCATATTTTTCTTCTTACTTTTTGGTTTGTGTTGATTTTGACATAAGTGTGAATTGTAAATGATTAAAATGGGTATGCGTAAACTAAACTCAATTGTGTAAATAACACACACGAATCGACACATGCACCGGGGTGCTCCTATGCGTTTCTACGCAGCTTTGGAGTCGGTAGTATGGGATTCGTGGAGGCATAACCCCAATTACTTAAATACAGAGGTATTAAATGGCAACTGTTTCCATGCGCGATATGCTACAAGCGGGCGTTCACTTTGGTCACCAGACTCGTTACTGGAACCCAAAAATGAAACCTTTCATCTTTGGTGCGCGTAACAAAGTACATATCATCAACCTGGAAAAGACTGTTCCAATGTTTAACGAAGCTTTGGCTGAGTTGACTAAAATCTCTTCTCGTAAAGGCAAAATTTTGTTTGTTGGTACTAAACGTGCTGCAAGCGAAGCCGTTCAAGAAGCTGCTAACAGCTGCGACCAGTATTTCGTTAACCATCGTTGGTTAGGCGGAATGTTGACTAACTGGAAAACAGTTCGTCAGTCAATCAAACGTCTGAAAGATTTAGAAATTCAATCTCAAGATGGCACTTTCGACAAACTGACCAAGAAAGAAGCGCTAATGCGTACTCGTGAACTTGGTAAGTTAGAAAACAGCTTAGGCGGTATCAAAAACATGGGCGGCTTACCTGACGCTCTGTTCGTTATCGATGCAGACCACGAACACATTGCTATCAAAGAAGCAAACAATCTGGGCATCCCAGTATTTGCTATCGTTGATACAAACTCTGATCCAGACGGTATTGATTTCATTATCCCTGGTAACGATGATGCGATCCGTGCAATTAAGCTGTATCTGGGCGCTGTAGCAAACACCGTTCATGAAGGTCGTTCACAAGATCTGGCTGTTCAAGCAGAAGAAAGCTTAGTAGAAGCTGAATAATAAGGTAAAAGCCCTTATTAACCAGGTATTGCTATATATTGGTTAGAAGGGGCCTAATTAGGCCCCTTTTGTTTCTGTGAATCAGAACTATCCTTGTGGGGAATGCTCCCGTAAGGTATATCGAGGAAGAAATCACATGTCTGGAATTACCGCGGCATTGGTAAAAGAACTGCGCGAGCGTACTGGCGCAGGTATGATGGAATGTAAAAAAGCACTAGTTGAAGCTAATGGTGATATTGAATTAGCAATCGACAACATGCGTAAATCAGGTCAGGCTAAAGCCGCTAAGAAAGCAGGCCGTGTAGCTGCTGAAGGCGTTATCCTTGCAGAAGTATTTGCTGATGGCAAAACTGGTGCATTAGTTGAACTGAACTGTGAAACTGACTTCGTTGCTAAAGATGCAGGTTTCTTAGCATTCGGTAAAGAAGTAATGGCATCTGTTGTTGCTGATAAAAGTGCTGATATCGATGCACTGAAAGCACAATTTGAAGAAGCTCGTGCTAACTTAGTTGCTAAAATCGGTGAAAATATCAATATTCGCCGTGTCGCTATTTTGGAAGGCGCAAATGTAGGTAATTACCTGCACGGCGCTCGTATCGGTGTTCTCGTTGCGGCTGAAGGCGCAGATGAAGAATTACTGAAACACATCGCTATGCACATTGCAGCAAGCAAACCAGAATATCTGACTCCAGACAACGTTCCAGCTGATGTTGTTGCTCATGAGCAACAAATTCAGTTAGACATCGCTATGCAATCTGGTAAACCACGCGAAATCGCTGAAAAAATGGTTATCGGTCGCATGAACAAATTTACTGGCGAAATCTCTCTGACTGGCCAGCCTTTCGTTATGGAGCCAAGCAAATCTGTTGGTGACCTGCTGAAAGAGAAAAATGCTACTGTTACTGGCTTCATTCGTTTTGAAGTTGGCGAAGGCATTGAAAAAGTTGAAACTGACTTTGCAGCAGAAGTTGCTGCAATGAGCAAGTAAGCAATATAAGGGCCGCCAATTGGCGGCCTTTCTTTAATACTCGTCATACTTCAAGTTATCTGGTTGTTGATTACATTCAGCAACATGTACTTTGAATTATTCTGAGTATATGACTGCTATATTCAGTCTAAGTCAAAATCAAGGCATATAGAGTCTATAATTCTATGTGCGTTACCCCAATAAATTATCTGTGTAGGACAGAACACCATGGCAACTAATGCGAAACCCGTTTATCAGCGTATTCTGCTCAAATTAAGTGGCGAAGCCTTACAAGGTGCAGAAGGTTTTGGTATCGATGCTAGCGTTTTAGATCGTATGGCTCAGGAAATCAAAGAACTCATAGAACTGGGAATACAGGTCGGTGTAGTTATTGGTGGTGGTAACCTGTTTCGCGGAGCCGGCTTGGCAGAAGCGGGTATGAATCGCGTTGTTGGTGACCATATGGGTATGCTAGCAACCGTCATGAATGGGCTTGCTATGCGAGATGCTTTGCATCGTGCTTATGTGAATGTAAGGCTGATGTCTGCAATTCCACTTAACGGTGTTTGTGATAACTATAGCTGGGCTGAAGCTATTAGCCTACTGCGTCATGGCCGTGTGGTTATTTTTTCAGCGGGAACAGGTAATCCATTCTTTACAACAGACTCAGCAGCTTGTTTGCGTGGTATTGAAATCGAAGCTGATGTTGTATTGAAAGCAACAAAAGTTGATGGTGTTTATTCTGCAGATCCTGCAAAAGATCCTGATGCTGTTCTTTATGAAAATTTAGATTATCAAGAAGTTCTGGAACGTGAATTGAAAGTAATGGACTTAGCGGCATTTACTTTAGCACGTGACCATAACTTACCAATTCGTGTTTTCAATATGAATAAGCCAGGTGCGTTACGTCGCGTTGTGATGGGCGAAAATGAAGGGACTCTGATTTCTCACCGTTAATACTCAGAGACATGACCTGAGTTTAAATGTATTATCTAATGTAAATTCAGACAATTTAAGCGAGGCTGCATTGCGGCCTTTAATAACTAGTTCTTAAGGGTTGAAAACGTGATTAACGAAATCCAAAAAGATGCTCAAGACCGTATGGAAAAGAGCGTTGAAGCACTAAAAAGCCAAATTAGTAAAATCCGTACAGGTCGTGCATCTCCTAGCCTGCTTGATGGTATTATGGTTGACTATTATGGTTCTTCAACACCATTACGCCAACTGGCTAACGTGACTGTAGAAGATTCACGTACATTAGCAATTTCAGTCTTTGACCGTTCAATGTCTCCGGCAATTGAAAAAGCGATTATGTCTTCAGATTTAGGTCTGAATCCATCTTCTGCTGGTACTGTTATTCGTGTACCTCTGCCTGCATTAACAGAAGAACGTCGTAAAGATCTAATCAAAGTTGTTCGTGGTGAAGCTGAACAAGGTCGTATTGCCGTTCGCAACATTCGCCGTGATGCTAACGATAAAGTTAAAGCTTTACTCAAAGATAAAGAAATCAGTGAAGATGACGAACGTCGTTCACAAGATGATATCCAAAAATTGACTGATGGTTATATCAAGAAAGTTGATGAAGCATTAGCGCAAAAAGAAACGGAATTGATGGATTTCTAATCCATCATTAGTAATGAAGCCATCTAGGTATACAGTTAATCTGTATATTTTGGATGGCTTTATTATTTTTCATACCTATTAAAGAATCCATTCTTATCTTTAAGCTGATATAATCTCAGTATTGAATTAATACAGAGTACCCGACTACTATGAAACGTCTGACAATCCTCGGTTCGACCGGCTCAATTGGTACCAGCACTCTTTCTGTTGTTCGACAAAATCCTGATAAATTTCAAGTTCTTGCTCTCGTGGCAGGGAAAAATGTTGCTGAAATGGCAAGCCAATGTATTGAATTTAATCCTAAATATGCGTCGATGGCCGATGAGTCATCAGCTCAATCATTGCGTAGGATTCTATCTGAAAATAATTGTAAAACCGAAGTTTTATCGGGTAAAGAAGCCACAATTGAACTTGCTGGGCTCGATGGCGCTGACCAAGTCATGTCAGCTATTACTGGTGTTGCTGGGTTATTGCCAACGCTTGCGGCGATCCGTAAAGGAAAAAGAATATTATTAGCGAATAAAGAATCTCTTATTACCAGTGGTCGTTTATTCTTTAATGCTATTCGTGAGCATAATGCAACAGTCTTCCCTATTGATAGCGAGCATAATGCGATCTTTCAAAGCTTACCTGAAGTGATTCAACTTAATTTAGGTTTTGCTGATTTATCGGCATCAGGTATTTCGAGTATTATTTTAACGGGTTCTGGTGGCCCATTTAGAGATACTCCACTTTCACATTTTGCTAATGTCACACCTGATGAGGCTTGTAATCATCCAAATTGGTCGATGGGACGTAAAATTTCCGTTGATTCAGCAACAATGATGAATAAAGGATTAGAATATATTGAGGCTTGTTATTTCTTCAATGCCACGCAAGATCAAATGGAAGTGATTGTTCATCCTCAATCCGTGATTCACTCAATGGTGCGTTATAGAGATGGCAGTGTTATTGCACAGCTAGGTACACCTGATATGCGCACGCCGATATCGTATAGTATGGCATATCCACAGCGTATAATGTCAGGTGCTAAGCCACTTGATTTTGCAACTTTATCGTCACTAACCTTTGTTCAACCTGATTTCCAACGCTATCCTTGCTTAAAACTTGCTATTGACGCATGTCATGAAGGGCAAGCTGCGACAACGGTTCTTAATGGCGCAAATGAAATAACGGTAGAAGCTTTCCTTGAAGGTAAGATCCGCTTTACGGATATCGCAAAAATTAACCACAAGACCATGGAAAAACATGTTTTTTCTGAACCAGTCTCGATTGAGGAGGTCTTAGAAATCGATGCATGGGCTCGTCGTGAAGCTGGAAAGTCAATTTCGCAAGAATTTTAATCTTAGTATGTGATTTATTTAGTTGCTGATACCCATGATATATCTTTAATATGTGATGGGTTCAAAAAACAAAGACAATATCAGTAGTTATCTGAGAATTTAAGGATGTGTCTTATCAGCATATTTAATAATAAAGGTTATTATTGAGTTGGATTCTCAAAGTTATACACACAAGGATTAACATTTAATGAACTCTAGTGGTGAAAATCTCGCTGAATCGATGATTCCTAAGCATGTCGCTATCATTATGGATGGTAATGGGCGATGGGCAAAGCAGAGAGGCAAACTCAGAATTACAGGTCATAAAGCAGGTGTTGAATCTGTGCGTAACTCTGTTCGTTTTGCAGTAAAAAATAAAATTAGCTCATTAACTCTTTATGCGTTTAGCAGTGAGAACTGGAGAAGACCAGAAAAAGAAGTCAGTTCGTTAATGGAGCTATTTGTTTTTGCGTTGGATAATGAAGTTAAAAACTTGCACAAAAACAATGTTAAATTAAAAGTTATTGGTGATATTAATCGCTTTAGTGAACGCCTTAGAAAAAGAATTGATAAAGCAGAGGCGCTGACACAGAACAATACGGGATTAAGATTAAATATTGCAGCGAACTATGGTGGGCGTTGGGATATTGCCAATAGTGTTAGACAAATATTTGAGAAAGTCAGTAATGGTGATATCGCTATTGACGATGTTAATGAAGAAACCATTAATGATTATGTCTGCATGAATGATCAAGAAAATGTAGATTTAGTGATTAGAACCGGTGGTGAACATCGGATTAGTAATTTTTTATTATGGCAGGTCGCATATGCGGAATTTTATTTCACCAACGTTTTATGGCCAGATTTTGATGAAATGGTGTTTCAAGATGCAGTTGATGCTTTTAGTAAGCGCGAACGTCGTTATGGTGGGGCTGAATCAGATGACGAGTTGGTTAAATAAAGGGAGAAAGATGTGCTGAAATATCGTTTACTAACAGCAATAATACTAATACCTATAGTTATTGCGGCATTATTTTTGCTTTCCCCTGTGAATTTTGGTTATGTGGTGATTGCGGTTTGTGCATTAGGTGCTTGGGAATGGGCGCAATTTGCGGGCTGGCATTCACAAGCAAAGCGTATTGGGCTAGCTGTCGTGTTTGCCGCTATACTGCTTGCGATTCAATTTTCTTTACCTAACATCGTTGAACTGGCTAGTGAACCGGTAATTAATTATGGGTTATGGGCAGGGCTCGTATGGTGGGTTGTTGCTATTTTATTAGTCATTACTTATCCAGCTTCCGCGTCATGGGGTAAATCGGTCATCGTACGCCTGTTATTTGGTGTATTAACCATTGTTCCTTTTTATTGCGGCATGATGGTGCTCAGAACGATTGGTTATCATAGCGATACCTTCTTTGGGGCTTGGTGGCTATTATATGTCATGTTGTTAGTTTGGGGCGCGGACTCTGGCGCTTATGCTTTCGGCCGTACGATGGGACGTAATAAATTAGCCCCTAAAGTTTCGCCTGGAAAAACATGGGAAGGCTTAATTGGTGGATTGATTACTGCTGGTGTTATCTCGTGGCTGTTTAGTGCATTTGCACCGATCCCAGTGATGCCTGACTATTTACTGGTGACATCAATTATTGTGGTTATTGTTTCTGTGTTTGGTGACTTAACTGAAAGTATGTTTAAGCGCCAGTCAGGAATTAAAGATAGTAGCCATTTAATTCCGGGTCATGGTGGAATTCTTGACCGAATTGATAGTCTAACAGCCGCAATTCCAGTTTTTGCAGGGCTAAATTTGTTAGTTTTTAACGGTTTTGGTCTTTAGGATTATAAATGGGATTTATTTGGAGTTTAGCTGCATTTATCATTGCCATTGGGGTATTGATAACTGTACATGAATTTGGGCATTTTTGGATTGCCAGGCGTTGTGGTGTTTATGTTGAACGATTTTCTATCGGGTTTGGCAAAACACTATGGCGCAAGGTTGACCGCCATGGTACCGAGTTTGTTTTAGCGTTAATACCACTCGGTGGTTATGTGAAAATGTTAGACGAACGGGCAGGGGATGTAGCACCTGAACGTCGTCATTTGGCATTCAACAATAAAACGGTGGGGCAACGAGCTGCAATTATTAGTGCAGGTCCGATTGCGAACTTTTTGCTTGCTATTGTTGTCTACTGGATAGTCTTTATGATTGGGGTTCCATCAGTTCGCCCGATTATTGAAGATGTAAAACTGGGCTCAATTGCAGCGGCAGCAAATTTTACGCCTAAAATGGAACTAAAATCGATTGATGGTATCGAAACGCCTGATTGGAATTCAGTTCGTTTAGCGCTAGTGGGCAAAATTGGCGATCGTGAATTTACTGCACAAGTTTTGCCTCAAGGATATAATGAGCCAATTACGGAAACAGTTGATTTAACTGCGTGGCAATTTGATCCCGAAAAGCAAGACCCGATACTTTCGATTGGTATCATGCCTGTCTCTGCGAGAATTGATCCTGTTATACAAAAAGTAACACCGGGTTTAGCAGGTGATCGTGCAGGTTTAATGCCTGGTGATAGAATTGTCAGTGTAAACGGGGAAAAACTAGGTCTTTGGGACCCAGTGACGCGAATTATTCGTAGTAATCCCGGGACACTTTTAAAATTAGATGTAGAAAGAAACCAGCAACTTATTTCGCTTGTGCTTACACCTGATAGCCAAAATGGACAAGGTGGAGAGAAAATTGGATTTGCGGGTGTTGAACTTTCAGTGTTACCGTTAGCAGAAGAATATAGAATGGTACAGCAATACGGACCATTCGCTGCGTTTTATCAAGCAAGTGATAAAACATGGCAGTTGATGAAACTAACTGTCAATATGATGGGTAAACTGGTTGTTGGGGATGTCAAACTCAATAACTTGAGCGGTCCGATATCTATCGCGAAAGGTGCGGGGGTATCAGCCGAGTCAGGCTTGGTATATTATTTGATGTTTATTGCGCTTATTAGCGTAAATTTAGGTATCATCAATCTGTTTCCATTGCCTGTTTTAGATGGGGGACATTTGCTCTTCTTGTTAATTGAAAAAATTAAAGGAAGTCCAGTGTCTGAGCGAGTACAAGACTTTAGTTTCCGGATAGGTGCAATGGCATTGATTCTGTTAATGGGACTTGCACTTTTTAATGATTTCTCTCGCTTCTAATTTTTATTAGCTGGGGACCAGTAAGGAATACGCTAACAACGATGGCGATGAAAAAGTTGCTCATAGCGTCGCTGCTTCTCGGCAGCGCCACTGCATACGGTTCAGACGGATTCGTAGTTAAAGACATTCGTTTCGAAGGTCTACAACGCGTCGCCGTTGGTGCAGCATTATTGAACATGCCTGTTAGGGTGGGTGATTCGATTGATACTGAAGATATCAGTCGTTCTATCCGTTCCCTATTCTCAACAGGTAACTTCGAAGATGTTAGAGTCCTGCGTGATGGAAACACGCTGATCGTTCAAGTTAAAGAGCGGCCAACCATCGCAAGTATCACTTTTACAGGTAATAAATCGGTAAAAGATGACATGCTGAAGCAGAACTTGGAAGCATCTAATATTCGTGTCGGTGAAGCTCTTGACCGTACGACTATTGCGAATATTGAAAAGGGTCTAGAAGACTTTTACTATAGCGTTGGTAAATACAACGCGACTGTAAAAGCTGTTGTGACACCATTACCGCGCAACCGTGTTGATTTAAAATTTGTTTTCTCCGAAGGTGTATCTGCAAAAATTCAGCAGATTAATATCGTGGGTAACAAAAATTACACGACGGCAGAACTGGTTAATAAAATTCAGTTACGTGATGATGTTCCATGGTGGAACTTTGCTGCAGACCAAAAATATCAGAAACAAAAACTTGCTGGTGACTTAGAAACACTGCGCAGTTTTTATCTTGATCGCGGTTATGCTCGCTTCAATATTGATTCTACTCAAGTTAGCCTGACACCTGACAAAAAAGATATTTACATTACAATTAACATTACTGAAGGCGACCAGTACAAAATTTCTGGCGTTGAAATTAATGGTAATACGGCAGAGCATTTAGCGGATATCCAAGAGCTAATCACAATTACACCGGGTGAACTTTATAACGGTGCGCAAGTGACGCAAATGGAAAACAAAATAAAAGAGTTATTTGGTCGCTATGGTTATGCTTATCCACGTGTAATGACTCAGCCTGAAATTAATGATGAAGATAAAACGGTCAAACTGCATTTAAATGTTGATGCTGGAAATCGATTCTATGTTCGTGAAATTCGATTCCAAGGTAATGACACCAGCAAAGATACCGTTTTACGTCGTGAAATGCGTCAAATGGAAGGTGCTTGGCTAGGCAACGATCTAGTTGAGCTAGGTAAAGAGCGTCTTAATCGTACTGGTTTCTTCGAAACAGTTGATGTAGAAACACAACGTGTTCCAGGTAGCCCTGACCAAGTTGATGTTGTCTATAAAGTTAAAGAACGAAATACCGGTTCAATGAACTTCGGTGTTGGTTTTGGTACTGAAAGCGGCGTAAGTTTCCAAGTCGGCGTATCGCAAGATAACTGGATGGGTACGGGTAACGCTGTTGGTATCAACGCGAGTAAAAATGATTACTCAACTAACGTTGAATTCTCTTTCACTGATCCTTACTTTACCGTAAATGGTGTAAGTTTAGGTGGTCGTATTTTCTATAACGACTTTAGTGCAAAAGATGCCGATCTATCTGGTTATACCAACAAAACTTATGGTTTAGATAGCTTCTTAAGCTTCCCATTCAATGAAAATAACTCATTCCGTTTAGGTGCGGGTTATGTTCATAATGACTTGTCTGATATGCGTCCACAAGCTGCGATGTGGGATTACCTCTATTCTATGGGGGATAAACCACCAATCAATGAAACTGGTCGTAATAAAGAAAGCTTTGATGCCAATGACTTTACTGTGAATGCGGGTTGGACCTATAACTCACTGAACCGTGGTTTCTTCCCAACGTCGGGTAACAAAACCAACGTATCAGCGAAAGTCACAGTTCCAGGTTCTGATAACGAATACTATAAACTGCGTTTTGATACGGCTCATTATTATCCAATCAATGAAGATGAAACTTGGGTTGTTTTAGGTCGTGCGCAAGCGGGTTATGGTGATGGTATCGGCAGTAAGCAAATGCCATTCTATGAAAACTTCTATGCGGGTGGTTCAAGTACTATTCGTGGTTTCCGTTCGAATAATATCGGACCGAAAGCGGTTTATCTGAAAAACACGGGTGGTAATGTTGCACCAGAACCAGGAAGTCCATCAAGTGATGCTGTCGGTGGTAATGCTATGTACACCGCGTCATTTGAGTTGATCACACCAACACCATTTATTGACGAGAAATATGCGAACGCAGTTCGTACATCGCTCTTTGTCGATGCGGGTACTGTGTGGGATACTAACTGGAATAGTATTAACTCTGAGTGGCGTGCAGGAATGCCAGACTACGGTAAAGCGACAAATCTCCGCGCTTCAGCGGGTGTTGCTTTACAATGGATGTCTCCACTTGGACCACTGGTTTTCTCCTATGCGCAACCTATCAAGGATTACGAAGGCGACAAATCAGAGCAGTTCCAATTTAATATTGGTAGAACTTGGTAATATCTATCTAGTGTCTTCCTAAGAAAGCCCTCACAATTAAGTGAGGGCAACCAAAATTTCCAGCCATAAATATGGGTTAAGGAGTTTAGTGTGAAAAAATTGTTGTGTGCAGCGGGTGTGAGTATTGCTTTAGCAATGTCTGCAGGTGCTTATGCTGAAAAAATTGCTATCGTAAATGTAGGCGAAATTTTCCAAAATATGCCTGCTCGTGAAGCCGTTGCTAAACAGCTTGAAAGTGAGTTCAAAAGTCGTGGTACTGAATTGCAAAGTTTAGAAAAAGATTTGCAAACACGCGTAGAAAAACTACGTCGTGACGGTGCTACTATGAAGCAAAGCGAACGCGAGAAGCTTGAAGCTGAACTCATGACTAAACGTGACCAATTTGCTGAAAAAGCTCAAAAATTTGAAGAAGACAACCGTCGTCGTCAAGGTGAAGAGCGTAATAAAATTTTGACTCGTATTCAGGATTCCATTAAATCTGTTGCCGCTAAAGAAGGCTATGATGTTGTTATTGACGCAAATGCAGTTGCATATGCAAAAGATAGCATTGACATCACAAGTCAGGTTCAAAAACAGGTTAAATAATAGATGTCCTCAATTCGATTGGCTGACCTTGCTCAGCAGTTGAATGCGCAGTTACACGGTGATGGCGATATTGTCATCACCGGTATTGCTCCGATGCATTCAGCAAATAATCAGCAGATTACTTTTCTATCTGATAGCCGTTATAGCGACAAACTCACTGAGTGTCAGGCCGCAGCGGTTGTACTCACAGCAAAAGATCTTGATGTTTGTAAGGTTGCAGCTCTTGTGGTTGATAACCCTTATCTTGCATATGCTCGTATGGCTCAAATTATGGATACAACGCCGAGTCCGGCTGAAAATATCCATGTATCCGCAGTTATTGCTGATGATGTTCAATTAGGCGAAAATGTATCGATTGGCGCTAATGCTGTTATTGAAACGGGTGTAATTCTGGGCGATAACGTAGTGATTGGCGCGGGTTGTTTTATTGGTAAAAATACGCAGATTGGTGCTGAAACTCGCCTTTGGGCAAACGTCACCATATATCACAACGTAGAGATTGGCACTCAATGCTTGATCCAATCTGGTACAGTTATTGGTTCTGATGGCTTTGGTTATGCAAATGATCGTGGTAATTGGATCAAAATACCGCAGTTAGGTACAGTGATCATTGGCTCACGTGTCGAAATCGGTGCGAGTACAACGATTGACCGTGGTGCATTAGATAATACAGTTATTGGTAATGGTGTTATCATAGATAACCAGTGTCAAATTGCACATAATGTGACAATTGGCGATAATACAGCTGTTGCTGGTGGTGTTATTATGGCCGGTAGCTTAAAAATCGGTCGCTACTGTATGATTGGCGGAGCAAGCGTTATCAATGGTCACATGGAAATTTGTGATAAAGTAACGGTAACTGGAATGGGTATGGTCATGAGACCAATTACTGAACCCGGAGTATACTCTTCAGGCATCCCTTTACAGCCTAATAAAGCTTGGCGTAAAACAGCCGCTTTAGTCTTAAATATCAATGAGATGAATAAGCGATTGAAAACGATTGAGCGTGAGTTAGATAGCCAAAATCAAAAAAAACAGTAAACATTTTGTAATTCAGGCTAAAATAGTTATCTGAGTTACGTTTTTCCGGCCTGCCAGTTGACCTTGTTTCGAGGTTGAAGCAGGCCGATTCATTAATTAAATCTTATTAATAGACAGGAAGAGTATTTCGATGAGTGATAATCATACTCTGAATATAGAAGAAATCTTAGAACTACTTCCACACCGTTACCCGTTTCTTTTGGTTGACCGTGTATTGGATTTTGACGCAGGCAAATCTTTACGTGCAGTAAAGAATGTCTCTTTCAACGAGCCGTTTTTCCAAGGGCATTTCCCTAGCAAACCGATTTTTCCGGGTGTGTTAATTTTAGAAGCGATGGCGCAAGCTACCGGTATCTTAGCATTCAAAAGCTCGGGCAAATTAGAACCGGGTGAATTGTATTATTTTGCAGCAATAGATAATGCGCGTTTTAAACGCCCTGTTTTACCAGGAGATCAAATGATCCTGGAAGTCGAGTTCATTAAAGAGCGTCGTGGTGTTGCGCGTTTTAAAGGTGTTGCAAAAGTTGATGGAGAAATAGCCTGCGAAGCAGAAATGATGTGCGCCCGTCGTCGCGAGGTCTGATATGATTGATAAAACTGCTTATATCCACCCTTCATCTGTTGTCGAAGATGGCGCTATTATTGGCGCCAATGTTCACATCGGCCCTTTTTGCTATATTGGAGCTGACGTTGAAATTGGCGAAGGCACTGAACTGAAATCTCACATTGTTATTAACGGACATACTAAAATTGGTCGTGACAACGTGGTATTTCAGTTTGCCTCTATTGGCGAAATAAACCAAGATCTAAAATATCAAGGCGAGCCAACTCGTGTTGAGATTGGTGATAGAAACCGTATTAGAGAAAGCGTCACTATTCACCGTGGAACGACACAGGGTGGCGGCTTAACTAAAGTGGGCGATGATAACTTATTGATGGTTAATGTGCATATCGCGCATGACTGCTTAATTGGTAATCGTTGTATTATTGCAAATAATGGTACTCTCGGTGGACATGTCACTTTGGGAGACTTTGCAATTATTGGTGGTATGACCGCAGTTCATCAATTTTGTCAAATCGGCGCTCACGTCATGGTTGGCGGCTGTTCTGGTGTTGCACAAGATGTTCCTCCTTATGTGATTGCGCAAGGTAACCACGCAACACCATTTGGCTTGAACCTCGAAGGATTAAAACGTCGCGGTTTTGATAAAGAATCCCTACATGCTATTCGTAACGCTTATAAAACGTTATATCGCTCAGGTAAATCTTTAGAAGAAGCGCGCGAAGAAATTGCTGAAATGGCGAAAAATAATTCGCATGTACAAGTGTTCAGTGATTTCTTAGAGGAATCAGCACAGTCTAAACGTGGTATTATTCGTTAATATCTATTTTTATAGATAGGAATGATATTAGGCCTTTATTAAGGAGCGAATTTCGGTGAATAACAACCGCCCACTTACTATTGGCCTTGTTGCCGGAGAAACATCTGGTGATATTTTAGGTGCAGGGCTTATCCGTGCACTGAAAGAACAGGTACCGAATGCGCGTTTTGTCGGTGTCGCAGGACCTCTTATGCAAGCAGAAGGCTGTGAAGCTTGGTATGAGATGGAAGAGCTTGCTGTGATGGGAATTGTTGAGGTACTTGGTCGTTTACCTCGTCTCCTGACTATTCGTAAAGATTTAACCAAGCGATTCACTCAATTACAGCCCGATATTTTTGTTGGTATTGATGCCCCTGATTTTAATATTACGCTTGAAGGAAGATTAAAGTCTAAAGGTATCAAAACCATTCATTACGTTAGCCCATCTGTATGGGCGTGGCGTCAGAAGCGCGTGTTTAAAATTGGCCGTGCAACTAACTTAGTACTTGCCTTTCTTCCCTTTGAAAAAGCGTTCTATGACCGTTTTAATGTTCCATGTCGTTTTATTGGACATACGATGGCGGATGCAATACCGCTTCATCCTGATAAACAAGCGGCAAGGGCGCGTCTTAATATTCCTGAATCTACGAAATGTTTAGCCTTGTTACCGGGAAGCCGCCATTCTGAAGTTGAAATGCTAAGTGCTGATTTTTTAAAAACAGCTAAGATTTTGCATCAGCACTTCACTGATTTACACATTGTGGTGCCTTTGGTGAATGAAAAGCGGCGTGAACAATTTAACGCTGTTTGGCAGGAAGTTGCCCCTGAACTCAATGTTCATATTTTAGACGGTCAAGCGCGTGATGCGATGATGTCTGCGGATGCAACGTTATTAGCGTCTGGTACGGCAGCACTCGAATGTATGTTAACTAAATGTCCAATGGTTGTGGGTTACCGTATGAAACCCTTTACTTTTTGGTTAGCAAAACGATTAGTTAAAACGCCTTATGTTTCGCTACCTAACTTATTAGCGGGTACTGAAATTGTGAAAGAGCTATTACAGGATGAATGCCAACCTGAACAATTAGCTCAGCAGCTTACCCCATTATTAGAAGGGGGAGAGCCGGTGGAAAAATTAAAACAAACTTTTTTACAACTGCATGAACTGATCCGTTGTGATGCAGATAAACAAGCTGCGGATGCAGTATTAGATTTGGTTAGGAAATAATGGATTTTATATACCCTAAAGCCAACTTAATTGCTGGCGTAGATGAAGTTGGCCGTGGGCCTTTAGTTGGTGCGGTAGTCACTGCTGCTGTTATCCTTGATCCTAATAATCCTATTCTTGGGTTAGCAGATTCAAAAAAGCTCACAGAAAAAAAACGTGAAAAGTTATTTGTTGAAATCCAAGAAAAAGCCCTTTGTTGGAGCATTGCTCGTGCAGAGCCAGAAGAAATTGATAATATCAATATATTGCATGCGACTATGTTAGCCATGCAACGAGCAGTTGCAGGATTATCAATCACACCTGATTTTGTTTTAATCGATGGTAATCGCTGTCCTAAATTGCCGATGCCTTCGCAAGCGGTAGTGAAGGGTGACAGCTTAGTACAAGAAATTAGTGCTGCATCTATTTTAGCTAAAGTGATAAGAGATAGAGAGATGGTTGAACTTGACAAAGTTTTTCCTGAGTATGGATTCGCAAAGCATAAAGGCTATCCGACAGCTTATCATTTAGAAAAACTGACGTTGCATGGGGCAACTGAGTTTCATCGTAAAAGCTTCGCCCCTGTGCGACTTGTTTTGGCAATGAAAGGGTAGGTATCAGGTTGATGGTTTCTCCTCGTTTTATTCACTTACGTGTTCATAGTGACTACTCTATGATAGATGGGTTGGCTAAAATCAGCCCATTAGTCAAAAAAGTAGCTGCAATGGGGATGCCTGCATTTGCAATTACTGACTTTACTAACCTTTGTGGTTTAGTTCGATTTTATGGTGCAGCCCATAGTGCAGGTGTTAAACCTATTATTGGTGCAGATTTTTATGTTGAAAGTGAGCTATTAGGTGATGATATTTCTCACTTAACAGTGCTTGCTAGGAATAATGAAGGTTATCAAAATCTTACACTTCTTATTTCTGAAGCTTATCAAAAAGGTTATGGTGCTATTGGCCCAACAATACAGCGTGATTGGTTAACGAAACATAAAGAAGGTTTAATTCTACTTTCAGGCGGACGTAAAGGTGATGTAGGCCAGTGCTTACTACGAGGTAATCAAGCTCTAGTTGATGAATGCCTCGAATTTTATGAAGCACATTTTCCTAATAGCTACTATTTAGAATTAATAAGAACAGGCCGATCAGACGAAGAAAGCTATTTACATGCCGCTGTTGAGCTAGCCGCCAAAAAAGGTTTGCCAGTTGTTGCGACGAATGAAGTGTGTTTTCTTGAAAGTAGCGACTTTGATGCACATGAAATTCGTGTTGCAATTCATGATGGTTTTACGTTAGTTGATCCTAAAAGACCTAAAAATTATAGTCCTCAGCAATACTTACGTACTGAAGAAGAGATGTGTGAGCTATTTGCTGACATCCCTGAAGCACTAGAAAATAGTGTAGAGATTGCTAAGCGCTGTAATGTAACTATTCGTCTTGGTGAGTACTTTTTGCCACAATTCCCTACGGGGGAAATGAAGACTGAAGACTTTTTAGTCATGTGCTCACAAAAAGGCTTAGAAGAACGCCTTGAATTTCTTTTTCCTGATGAAAAAGTTAGAGCTGAAAGACGTAAAGAATATGATGAACGTCTAGAAATTGAATTAAATGTCATTAATCAAATGGGTTTCCCTGGTTACTTTCTTATTGTTATGGAATTTATCCAGTGGTCGAAAGATAATGGCGTTCCTGTAGGGCCAGGGCGTGGTTCTGGCGCGGGTTCGCTCGTCGCTTATGCTTTAAAAATTACGGATCTTGATCCATTAGAATTTGACCTACTGTTTGAGCGATTTCTCAACCCAGAACGTGTTTCAATGCCCGATTTTGACGTTGACTTCTGTATGGAGAAACGCGACCTAGTTATTGATCATGTCGCTCAAATGTATGGACGTGATGCGGTATCACAAATAATTACATTTGGTACCATGGCCGCAAAAGCAGTTATTCGTGATGTAGGACGAGTTCTTGGGCATCCTTATGGTTTCGTTGACCGAATTTCAAAGCTGATCCCTCTTGATCCAGGTATGACACTGGAAAAAGCATTTGAAGCTGAGCCTCAGCTTCCTGAAGTTTATGAAGCAGATGAAGAAGTTCGAGCGCTGATAGATATGGCGCGTAAACTGGAAGGTGTTACGCGAAACGCAGGTAAACATGCGGGTGGTGTGGTTATCGCACCAACAAAAATTACTGATTTTGCTCCACTTTATTGTGATGCGGAAGGCAAAAACCCAGTTACTCAATTTGATAAAAATGATGTTGAGTATGCTGGTTTAGTAAAATTTGACTTCTTGGGTTTGCGTACACTCACAATTATCAACTGGGCGTTGGAAATGATCAACGCGCGGCGTAGTAAGAAAAATTTAGAACCTATTGATATTGCAGCTATTCCTTTACAGGATCAAAAAAGCTTCGATATGCTACAGCGTTCAGAAACAACGGCGGTATTCCAGTTAGAGTCCCGCGGTATGAAAGATCTGATTAAGCGCCTGCGGCCTGATAGCTTTGAAGACATGATAGCCCTTGTGGCACTTTTTCGCCCAGGGCCGCTGCAATCAGGCATGGTGGATAACTTTATTGACCGTAAACATGGTCGTGAAGAAATATCTTATCCTGATGTCGAATGGCAACATGAATCATTAAAACCTGTTCTAGAGCCAACTTATGGTATTATTTTATACCAAGAACAGGTTATGCAAATTGCTCAGGTACTTGCTGGATACACACTCGGCGGCGCAGATATGTTGCGTCGTGCTATGGGTAAAAAGAAACCTGAGGAGATGGCTAAGCAGCGTTCTATTTTTGAAGATGGCTCTATCAAAAATGGGGTTGATGGTGAGCTTTCGATGAAAATCTTTGACTTGGTAGAGAAATTTGCCGGTTATGGATTTAATAAATCTCACTCCGCTGCTTATGCATTGGTTTCATATCAAACCTTGTGGCTAAAAGCCCACTATCCTGCTGAATTCATGGCTGCGGTAATGACTGCGGATATGGATAATACAGAAAAAGTTGTTGGTTTGGTTGATGAATGCTGGCGGATGGGACTAAAGGTATTACCGCCAGATATTAATAGTGGTTTATATCACTTCCATGTGAATGATGAAGGTGAGATAGTTTACGGCATTGGCGCAATTAAAGGGGTTGGAGAAGGGCCGATAGAGGCCATCGTTGAGGCTCGCCAAGAAGGTGGGATCTTCAAAGAGATTTTCGATCTTTGTGCTCGTGTTGACATTAAAAAAATTAACCGCCGTATGATGGAAAAACTGATCATGGCGGGTGCATTTGATCATTTAGGACCGCATCGTGCAGCGCTGATGTCTTCCTTGGAAGATGCATTAAAAGCTGCTGATCAACATGCGAAAGCGGAAGCTATTGGGCAAGCAGATATGTTCGGTGTTCTTGCTGATGCACCGGAACAAGTTGAAAGCTCATATGCAAGCGTGCCTAAATGGCCAGAGCAAGTTGTACTTGAAGGTGAAAGAGAAACATTAGGGCTTTATTTAACAGGGCATCCAATAACACGCTACTTAAGTGAGATTGAACGCTACACTAATGGCCTTAGATTAAAAGATGTGAACCCTACCCCTCGTGGTCAAATGACAACTGTGGTAGGTTTAGTACTTTCAGCTAAAGTCATTACAACTAAACGTGGAAATAGAATTGGTATCTGTACACTTGATGATCGTTCCGGTCGTTTGGATATTATGCTATTTTCTGATGCGTTAGATAAATACCAACATATGCTGGAAAAAGATAATATCCTGATAGTCACCGGTCAGGTCAGCTTTGATGATTTTAACGGTGGTAATAAAATGACAGTGCGTGAATTAATGGATCTTGGTGAAGCAAGAGAAAAATACGCACGCGGACTTGCGATATCACTGTCAGATAAACAAATTAACGATCAATTGTTGAACCGGCTTCGCAGCACTCTTGAACCTCACCGTTCAGGAACGATCCCAGTTCATTTGTATTATCAGAAGGATGATGCCAGAGCCAAACTTAAATTTGGCGTTGTTTGGCGTGTGACACCCGTGGATCCCCTTCTGAACGCTCTTCGAACTCTGCTGGGTAATGAGCAGGTAGAATTAGAATTTGACTAAAATAGGAATATTATGAGTCTGGATTTTCTTGATTTTGAACAGCCAATTGCTGAATTAGAGGCGAAAATTGATTCCCTAACTGCAGTTAGTCGTCAAGATAACAATTTAGAAATCAACCTGGATGAAGAGGTTGCACGTTTACGTGAAAAAAGTGTTGAGCTAACACGTAAAATCTTCTCTGATCTGGGAGCATGGCAAATTGCTAAGCTCGCTCGACATCCACGTCGTCCTTATACTTTGGATTATATTCCACGTATATTTACTGATTTTCAGGAATTAGCAGGGGACCGTGCATACGCTGATGATAAAGCTATCGTGGGGGGAATGGCTCGTTTAGATGGCCGTCCGGTCATGATTATTGGTCATCAAAAAGGGCGTGAAACAAAAGAAAAAATCCGTCGTAACTTTGGTATGCCTGCACCAGAAGGTTATCGTAAGGCACTGCGCCTGATGGAACTTGCAGAACGTTTTAATCTCCCTATTATTACTTTCATCGACACACCAGGCGCATATCCAGGTGTTGGTGCAGAAGAACGTGGTCAATCTGAAGCGATTGCACGTAATCTACGTGAAATGTCACGCCTATCTGTTCCTGTTATCTGTACTGTTATTGGTGAAGGTGGATCTGGTGGCGCTTTAGCTATTGGTGTTGGTGATAAAGTGAATATGCTGCAATACAGTACTTATTCTGTTATCTCACCAGAAGGTTGTGCTTCTATTTTATGGAAAAGTGCAGATAAAGCCCCATTAGCGGCAGAAGCGATGGGAATTACCGCACCACGCCTTAAAGAGTTGAAATTAATAGATAATGTTGTGCCTGAGCCATTAGGTGGAGCACATCGTAATTATGATGCTATTGCAGAATCACTCAAAGCACGTCTTGTTGAAGATCTTGATGCACTTGATGAATTTGATAAAGAAGCATTAAAAAATCGTCGTTACCAACGTCTGATGGACTATGGTTATTGCTGATTTTTAATAATTAATTCTATTAAAAAAACGGGAGTATGGTTTTACCAGCTCCCGTTTTTTATTTGCTCGCAATCACATGCAGAAGGGCTGGCAATGCGCCAATATAATTATTTGATCTATGCATTAGTGTGCGTACTAATATGGAGCTTTATCCCTATTGTGTCGCGTTTTGGACAAGATGGTATGGATAGCTTTCAATTTTTATTTTGGTCTAATCTCATTTCAGCAATTTCGGTCATATTTGTTGCTTTGCTTGCTGGCTATAAACCAACTAAATTATTCATTCTTCCTGTTGATATTTTAATCAAAGTATTTGTTCTCGGTGTTCTTGATTGTCTATTTTATCTACTTTTATACTATGGCTATTCTATTGAAAATGGCATTGCAGTGCTTGTTATTCAATATAGTTGGCCTTTAGTGATTATTTTATTATCGGTTTTTTTATTAAAAGACAAATTAGCAGGACGGCAGATTATAGGCGTGGTGATTGGTTTTATTGCTGTTATCATCACGTTTACTAAAGGACAAATTACTCAGCTACAAGTGGAAAATCCAACGGCTCTTTTACTGGTATTTAGTGGCGCATGTTGTTTTGCCTTGATGTCTGTATTTTCTCGCCGATATTCTATCGATCCTTATATTAGTACTGTCTGGTTATTTATTTTTTCTACGTTAACTTCACTGGCTTTATTATTTTTATTTAGCGAAATACAACTCCCGTCAGAGGCATCGCTGTGGCCTACGATAATTAACGGTGTTTTGATCAATGGGGTATCCTATATTTTATGGTTTAAGGCGATGAATACAGGTCACTCGGCAAAAATTGCATCAATAGTTTTCTTATCTCCAGTATTATCGGTGATTTGGTTAGTCTTAATTTTAAGTGATCCTTTTGAGATGGCATATATTATTGGAATAGTATTAGTGATCATCTCTGGGATTTTATGTGTTGGTTTTGGTAAAAAACAGAAAAATTAGTGGGTAAGGACAAGTAATGGATAAGCAATCACAGCTCATTATTGAGCAGGTATTCAGTAAAATTGGTGATTTTAAAAAAATACTCGTTGGATTCAGCGGTGGTATTGATTCAACTGTCCTACTACATGCCCTTTATCAAATAAAAAAAACTTGCCATCCATCACTACAAATTCGAGCAATTCATGTCCACCACGGTTTGAATATTAAAGCAGATTCTTGGGAAGCTCATTGCGCTTTATTATGTCAACAATGGGATATCCCTTTTATTTGTTGCCATGTTTTGGTTGATCCTGCCAACAATGGATTGGAAGCCGCAGCACGAGAGGTTCGTTATCAAGCTTATCGAGACGAGTTACTCGATGATGAAATTATTGTTACTGCGCAGCATTTAGATGACCAAGCGGAGACGTTTATGTTAGCGCTTAAACGTGGAAGTGGCCCGGCAGGATTATCATCCATGCCTGAATTATTACCTTTTGCTATAACAGCCGGCATAACGTATTTACTGCGTCCTTTATTGTCGATTGCTCGTGTTAATTTAGAACATTATGTTCAAGACAATCAATTACGTTGGGTTGAAGACGACAGTAATCAAGACGATAAATATGATCGAAATTATCTTCGATTACGTATAATGCCTTTACTATCAGCTCGTTGGCCACATTTTCCGAATGCGATAGCGCGTAGCGCTTCTTTGTGTGCCGAGCAAGAATCGTTACTTGATGAGTTATTGCAAGATATCCTCGATGAAATGATGGATTATCGTGGCGGCTTATTTATTGATAGTCTGCATGATTGCTCAATCGCAAAAAGAAATGCCTTAATTCGTCGTTGGATAGGTTTACATCAATTACCGATGCCACCTTTTAACCAATTACAGCGTATTTGGCAGGAAGTCGCATTAGCGCGTCAAGATGCGGAGCCTATTTGTCGGTTAGGAAATGTTGAAATAAGGCGTTATGAAAGCGCTTTGTGGATCGTCAGGCGTATTAGTTCGTTAGCGAATAAACAATATGATTGGAATTATCCAGAAAGTTTCATTTTGCCTGAATCCCTTGGTAAGCTCTATATTATGCAAGGGCAGGGACAAATCCGTCCACCATATCAACATGAAAAAGTGACAGTGCGCTTTGGTTTACAAGGAATTATTAACATTGTAGGCCGTACTCATTCTCGAAATAGTAAAAAAATATGGCAGGAATTAGGTATTGCACCTTGGATGCGTGAGCGGACACCTTTGGTTTATTATAATGATGAGTTAATTACAGCGGTAGGATGCTTTGTGACGCCAGCGGGTTATATTGGCGAAGAACAACTCGGTATTGCGATTGATTGGCAAAAAAATGATGAATTTCAAATACCGTTGTAATGACTAGAATGAGAAACCCCTTATGACTGTGACCATCATAAGGGGCATAGAAGAACTCAACTGCGAGTATTAGTGAGAGTGGTCGACAATTATCGTGCCGATTTCAGGATGACTGAAGGTATTAATACAATCCAAACGTAGCTCCATTGTGCCATCATGTGTTTCAACAATCAGGTATTCTACTTTTTTACGCAGAAGCAAATCACTGGCTTGCCCTTCAATATTCTCTCCGCCATTAAGTTTAATCTGTAACTTCAACTGGCGTTGGCATGCGATTTCTAGATATTCGTAATCATCACAATTGATAGGTTGATATTCAGTATCTGTAGACATATTCCCTCACCACTGTGTTAGTGGCGGTTATTGCCGCCTTGAACATTTTGTATCAAGCAAAAACATGCTTAATACGATAATAGCATAGTAATTTTAATAACTATAATCGGCGCTAGATGAAAAAGACAATTCTTATTCATTAAATTAATGAATAACGTATTTTATCAGTAATGTCCTAATTATCTTATGTGCCCCATCTTTTTGCTGCCTGAGATGATACGATGTTGTTATTAGTTAAAGAGTTAAACATGAATGTTCACAAGGGAATTATAATGAATAAGTCACTATTATTAGTCTTAATGGCGGTCGGTACAGTTACATTAGCTGGTTGTCAAAGTGCAGCGAAAAATCCAAATACGGCACAAATTGATAATGCATATACTGGCGTTATCCCTTGTGCAGACTGTTCTGGTATTGAGGCAACTCTGTTAGTTAACCAAGATGGCAGTTACGTCGAACAGTTGATTTATATGGGTACAAAAGAAGGTAATCGTGCATTCCATGATGCAGGTAAATGGGATGTGGACGGTGAAAAATTACGCTTAACGAATGAAAAAAATGACCTAACTTATTTTGCTAAAGCAGCAGATGGTAAATCGGTCACTTTACTTGATTTGGAAGGTAATCCTATTGAAACTCAGATGAATTATACCTTAAATCAAGTCACACCAAGCAAAAAAGTGGGGCAATACCGCTACATGGCGGATGCGGCAGTATTTACTGAATGTGAGTCTGGCCGTCAATATTCCGTATCAGGTATTGAACTCGAAAAAGGCTATAGTGAAACAGGTGTAGAAGGTGGCACACCTGTATACGTTGAGGTGGAAGGTTATTATTCAGTACGCCCTTCTATGGAAGATGGTCAGTTTGACTCAGCACTTATTCCAACCGGAAAAGCTAAATTTGATAAGACTGCTGCTTGCCAATAATTTAATGATCTAACCTTACTCTCCTAAATTTTAAAGGCCCAATGCTTATATCATTGGGCCTTTTTGTCGTTTAAATAATTAAAATTCATGAAAATACTCTGATTTTTTTACTTATTCCAAAAAAGATGTGCTTTTGATATCAGTATAACTTTTTAATTGACGCGAAATATTTGCATAAATGTGAAGAGGGTCATGGCAATAGGTCAATGAGAGACAATTATAGATAACAATGAAATATCGAAAAATAGGGAATGTACGTATACTGCCTTCAACTAGAAGTAATTTAGTGGCTTTATGTGCTTAAGACAAAAAAACATAAGTCTATAAAAAAATTTATAAATTACAGAAGAAACCAAAAAATAATTAGAACTGCTTAAGGATAAAGAATGAACAAGAAAAATATCTACTTATTTTGTTCTGCTGGAATGTCTACTTCTCTATTAGTTAACAAAATGAGAATTCAGGCAGAAAAATATGATGTTCCAGTCAATATTGAGGCCTTCCCAGAAAGTTTGGCCGCTGAAAAAGGTGTTGATGCGGATTTAGTGTTACTGGGACCTCAAATTGCTTGGATGTTAGACGATATTCAAAAGTTATTACCGAGTAAACCTGTTGTGGTTATCGACTCGTTATTGTATGGGAAAGTTGATGGTCTTGGTGTATTAAAAGCCGCAGTTGCAGCAATTAAAAATAAAACGACAAATTAAACTTAGAGAGCTACTTACTACCTCTACTAAATAATGACTCCATCACTATGAGACTATCACTACAGGGTTGTCACTAGAAAATGGAGCACACTCAAAAATTGAGGGTATTCTTATGAGTCTCGCAATAAATTCGCTTGAAAAGGCACTCCTCCCATTCGCGGTAAGACTGGGAAAGCAGCCTCATGTTAATGCAATAAAGAATGGTTTTATTCGTATTATGCCACTGACTTTAGTTGGGGCAATGTTTGTTCTTATTAATAACGTTTTTCTTAGCTTTGATGTCGGGTCGTTTTTCTATTCTATGGGGGTTCGATTAGAACCGAGTACGATAGAAACAATTAATGGATTTAAAGGAATTGGGGGGAATGTCTATAACGGAACCCTCGGTATTATGTCATTGATGACACCTTTTTTTATTGCGATGGCATTAGCTGAAGAACGCAAGGTTGATCCACTCGCTGCAGGTCTGCTTGCTATAGCTTCATTTATGACCGTGACCCCTTATGAAGTTAATGGTGCTTATGCTGTTGGTGCCAACTGGCTCGGTGGTGCAAATATTATTTCGGGTATTATTTTAGGGTTAGTTGTAGCCGAAATGTTTACCTTCATAGTTCGTCGTAACTGGGTCATTAAATTACCTGATAGCGTACCTCCTTCAGTTGCTCGTTCATTCTCTGCATTAATTCCTGGCTTTATTATCCTATCTATTATGGGGATAATTTCATGGTCATTGAGTGGCATTAGTACTAACTTTCACCAAATAATCATGGATTCAGTTTCAACACCACTCGCCTCAATGGGTAACGTTGTCGGTTGGGCATATGTGGTATTCACGTCACTATTATGGTTTTTTGGTATTCATGGTTCGTTGGCATTAACGGCGCTTGATAGTGGTATTATGACGCCATGGGCATTAGAAAACGTCTCCTTATATGCTGAATACGGTTCGGTAGATGCCGCAATCGCTGCGGGTAAGTCATTCCATATGTGGGCTAAGCCTATGTTGGATTCTTACGTATTCTTAGGGGGTACAGGGGCAACGCTTGGGTTAATTATTGCTATCTTTATTGCATCACGACGTGCTGATCATCGTCAAGTTGCTAAGTTGGCACTACCCGCGGGTATATTCCAAATTAATGAACCTATTATTTTTGGACTGCCTATTATCATGAACCCTGTAATGTTTATCCCATTTCTTCTTATTCAACCTTTACTTGCAGGAATTATGGTCGCCGCTTATTACTTAGGGATTATCCCGCCGATCACAAATATTGCACCTTGGACAATGCCAACAGGACTAGCTGCATTCTTTAACACTAATGGTAGCGTGGCCGCTCTATTGCTTGCTTTGTTTAACCTTGGTGTTGCGGTACTGGTTTACTTACCATTTGTTGTCATCTCGAATAAGGCACAGAACACGATTGATGAAGAAGAAAGTGAAGAAGATATTGCTAATTCATTGAAATTTTGAAGCTAGAGGAATTAATCAAAAAATAAGTTAAGTTGCATGTTAGTGATAAACGAAGTTAGTTTGAGTGATGAAATGTAGTAGATCACCATGCAACTTGCATATGACAAAGATATTTTTCCATTATGAAAGAGATAAAGTTATGTTTGAATTAGATGATATTCAAGACGATACAGTAAGTGAGTTAGAAGAAGTTGTTATGGGGCTAATTATTAATGCAGGTCAAGCAAGAAGTCTTGCTTATACTGCACTAAAAAAAGCCAAAGAAGGTGATTTTGCTACAGCTAAAAGTTTAATGGAGCAATCTCATTCTGCTTTGAATGAAGCACATAAAGTACAAACAAAATTAATTGAAGACGATATGGGTGAAGGGCGAGTAAAAGTTAGCCTAGTGCTTGTTCATGCTCAAGACCATTTAATGAATGCGATGTTAGCACGTGAGTTAATTACTGAGTTAATTGAGCTTCATGGAAAAATAAATAGTTAAAAGGTTGAACAGGTAAAAAGCAAACCGATAGAAAGGAGATTATAATGCAGATATTAATGAATAGAACAGACATTGCTGCGGATATTAAATTAGTTCAAGAACGTGAGCTTTTTAATAATAAAACCTTTCATGTCGTTATTTATAATAAGATTGAAAGTGCCACTGGGTTACATCAACATGATTATTATGAATATATGATTGTTTTAACTGGACGCTGCTATCAAATAATTAATGGTAAACGGGTTTTATTGGAAAGAGGCGATTTTGTTTTCTTACCAATAGGCTCTAATCATAAAAGCTCTTATGATTTTGGCGCAACCAGAGTATTAAATGTTGGAATAAGTAAGTCATTTTTTGACAAACATTATTTGTCATTACTTCCTAGTTGCTTTGTTGCCTCTCAAGGGTATCAATTAAAAAATGAATTTATGGCTTATATTGAGTCAGTAATCGCATCACTAAACTTTCGTGATAGTGAATTTAATGAATTTGTCGAGTTAGTGACATTTAATGTGGTCAACAGATTGCGTCATTATCGTGAAAAAAGCCTGCAAGACGATGCACCTATGTGGCTTAAAACGACATTGGAAGAAATGCATGATATTGCTATGTTTAGCGAAAGTGCATTACAAAACATGATTACAATTACGGGTAAATCTCAAGAGTATCTAACTCGAGTTACTAAACGTTTTTATGGCAAAACGCCAATGCAACTTATTAATGATATTCGAATCAATTTTGCAAAAAAACAATTAGAAATAACAAATTATACAATTACAGATATTGCTTTTGAATCTGGATATAGTAGCCCAAGCTTATTCGTGAAGAAATTTAAAGAGTCAACATCATTAACTCCAAGCGATTACCGAAAAAATCTTTTTAGCGTTGAACAGCGTGTCGGCGGTTAAATATTCACTGATGTAATTAGCTTTAATTAGCTGAATTTTTTGAGCACAACCATTTTTAATTAAAAATGGTGTGCTTTTCTATACTTAAAATACAAGGTTATATGGAGTTAATATGACTAAAAAATTGAAAATTGTTACTATAGGTGGTGGTAGTAGTTATACTCCTGAGCTATTAGAGGGTTTCATTAAGCGTTATCATGAACTTCCAATAACTGAATTATGGCTTGTTGATGTCGAAGAGGGAAAAGAGAAGTTAGATATTATCTTTGACCTTTGTCAGCGAATGGTTAAGCACGCTAATATTCCATTAAAAGTGTATAAAACACTGGATCGTAAAGAAGCGCTGAAAGATGCTGATTTTGTGACAACTCAGTTACGAGTTGGCCAATTAAAAGCGCGAGAAATCGATGAGTCAATACCATTAAAGTATGGTTATTTAGGGCAAGAAACTAATGGTGCTGGTGGACTTTTTAAAGGGCTACGTACGATCCCTGTTATTTTTGACATTATAAAAGACGTTGAAGAAATATGTCCTAACGCATGGATCATTAACTTTACTAATCCAGCTGGTATGGTCACAGAAGCAGTTTATCGACATACAAATTTCAAACGTTTTATTGGGGTATGTAATATTCCAATTGGTATGAAAATGTTTATTACAGATGTGCTGAATTTAACGGATAAAGACGAATTATCAATCGACTTATTTGGTTTAAACCATATGGTTTTTATTAAAGACGTTATTGTTAATGGCAAATCACGTTTTAATGAGTTATTAGATGGAATTGCATCGGGAACATTAAGTGCTAACTCGGTTAAAAATATTACAGATTTAGCCTTTGATGAAGGGCTGATCCGTTCATTAAATTTAATACCATGCTCATATTTATTATATTATTTTAAACCTAAAGAAATGTTGGCGATTGAGCTTGGTGAGTATTACAAAGGTGGAGCAAGGGCTCAAATTGTACAAAAAATAGAGCACCAGTTATTTGAGCTTTATAAAAATCCTTCGCTAGATGTGAAACCAAAAGAGTTAGAATTACGAGGTGGGGCTTATTATTCAGATGCTGCTTGTGAAGTTATTAATGCAATTTACAATGACAAAAATACTGAACATTATGTAAATATTCCGCATCTAGGTAATATTGATAATATTCCAGCAGACTGGACTGTAGAAATGACCTGTACTTTAGGGCGTAATGGTGCGACACCACACCCTAGAATCACACATTTTGATGATAAAGTGCTTGGGCTTATTTACACTATCAAAGGTTTTGAAATTGCGACAAGTCGCGCTGCAACTAATGGCGACTTTAATGATATTTTATTAGCAATGAACCTTAATCCTTTAATACATTCTGACAAAGATGCTCGTCTAATAGCAAAAGAGTTGGTAATTGCACATAAAAAGCATCTTCCTAAATTTGAAAAAGCAATAAAGCAGCTTGAGCAAGAAAAGTAAATACGATTATTAGCGGTAAAGCTAGTTATCTGGGTAAATAGAAGGAAATAATAATGACATCGTTATTGATTGTTAATGCCGATGATTTTGGGCTATGTCAGGCAGTTAATTATGGCATTATTGAGTCTCATCGAAATGGTATTGTTCATTCGACAAGTGCGATGATGAATATGCCAGGTATACTCCATGCGGCTAAATTAAGCCATGAATATCCTACGCTAGCAGTTGGTATGCATTTTGTATTAACTGCTGGAACGCCATTATCATCGATACCATCATTAACCCGCGAGGGAATGTTAGGTAAGTGGCTATGGGAGATAGATTCGAGTGAATTAGCATTAGACGAAATTGAGCAAGAATTACATCGTCAATATGATTATTTTGTACAAGTGTTTGGTCGAAAACCAAGTCATATTGATAGTCATCACCACGTTCATATGCTCGCGGGTATTTTTCCTATTGTTGTTAATTTTGCACAAGAAAAAGGCATTGCCCTGCGGGTTGATCGCCAATTAGAAAAAAATTGGCCACCAATGTCTTATTCGGTCACGAGTACGGATTATTTTAGTAGTGATTTTTATGGCGATGAAATTACAGAATCTTTATTTCTTAAGATACTTGATGAGTCAAAACAACGTGGAGATAGTTCAATTGAAGTGATGAGCCATCCTGCATATATTGATAATGCGTTATTGAAAAGTAATTATGCTTATCAGCGGTTAATTGAACTAGATGTGTTAACGTCAGCAGCGCTAAATGCTCAAATTTTAGAACGTGGTTTTAAACTTGGTTCGTATTTAGATCTTTAATAATAAGCCCAAACTCTAATAGATGATAAATATTATCGATTATCTTGAGTTCGGGCTTTTTTAATTTTATTAATTTAGATCGTTAATCAGTTACTTTTTCAGGCACGAGGCCAGTTTTCCTTTTAGGAAAGTCACTACATTATCAAGACCAACGAGTTCTTTATCATCACTACGGCGAGCTTTGTATTCAACCTGATTGTTATCTAAATTACGGTCACCAATAACAATAGTATATGGGACACCAATCAGTTCCATGTCAGCAAACATCACGCCTGGACGCTCTTTCCTATCATCAAAAATCACATCAATACCTTGTGCTTTTAGATCTGCGTACATTTTCTCAGCAACTTCTTTAACGCGATATGATTTATGCATATTCATCGGTAAAATAGCTACTTGGAATGGTGCAATGGCATCTGGCCAAATAATTCCGCGCTCATCATGGCTTTGTTCGATAGCGGCAGCAACAATACGTGTTACACCGATACCATAACAACCCATAGTAACGATTTGGTTGTGGCCTTCTTCGTTTTGCACTGACGCTTTCATAGCCTCGGAATATTTTGTTCCAAGTTGGAATATATGACCAACTTCAATACCACGTTTAATGAGCAATGTTCCTTTGCCATCTGGGCTAGCATCACCTTCAATCACATTACGTAAATCAAAAGTACTAGGTAATGTTAGGTCACGTTGCCAGTTGATACCAAAATAGTGTTTACCATCAATATTAGCACCGGCCCCAAAATCACTCATTACAGCGACACTTCGGTCAATGACGATAGGTAATGGCATATTGATTGGGCCTAAAGAACCCGGGCCTGCATTAACGGCTTTTTTTATCTCTTCTTCAGTTGCAAATTCTAATGGGCTGGCAACTAAAGGATGTTTCTCAGCCTTGATTTCATTAAGTTCGTGGTCGCCACGAATTAACAATGCAACTAATGTATGACTCGAATCTTCTTTTGCATGAACAATCAGTGTTTTAACTGTTTTTTCTATCGGTAACTGGAATTGTTCTACCAGTTCAGCAATCGTTTTTGCATTTGGCGTGTCGATAAGACGCATTTCTTCAGTTGGTGCTGCACGCTCAATCGCTGGAGCAACGGCTTCTGCAAATTCAATATTCGCCGCAAAATCAGACTCTGTTGAGAAAACAACATCATCTTCACCACTTTGTGCAAGAACTTGGAATTCATGAGAAGCACTGCCACCAATAGAGCCGGTATCTGCTAAAACTGCACGGAAATCAAAACCAATACGGGTGAAAATTTTGCTATAAGCCGCATACATTTCATCGTAAGTTTCTTGTAGTGATTCTTGATTTATATGAAAGGAATATGCATCTTTCATAATAAATTCACGTGAACGCATTACACCAAAACGTGGGCGAACTTCATCACGAAACTTAGTTTGGATTTGAAACAGATTCAAAGGAAGCTGTTTATAAGACGTAATTTCATTTCGAACTAAATCTGTAATGACTTCTTCATGGGTAGGGCCAAGAACGAAAGGGCGTTCTCCACGATCAGCAAAACGCAGTAATTCAGGACCATATTGCTCCCAACGTCCACTCTCTTGCCATAAGTCAGCAGGTTGCACGACAGGTAATGACACCTCAATAGCGCCTGCATTTTCCATTTCTTCACGAACGATATTTTCTACTTTACGCAGAACACGCACACCTGTGGGTAGCCAGTCATAAAGACCAGAAGCAAGTTTACGGATCATTCCTGCACGCAGCATCAGTTTATGACTGATAACTTCTGCATCCGCAGGGGTCTCTTTTAGAGTTGAGAGCAGATATTTGCTAGTACGCATTGTATAGGTTCCATTAGAACAACAAATTTTGGTAGGCGGCGTGCTTACCAAATAAATTATGGCTGCTATGCAGCATTATAGAGAGCTAGTCTACCAGTGACGGTGAATTGTCAAAAGGGGTTAAATGTTTTTTTCATTACGTTCGATGGAGAATACTTCAGTCACACTATCAATGACGCGCCAACGAACATTAAAATCGAGTAGATGAACTGCATAATCACGAATTTCAGTTGATTGTTTTTTATAAGCAGGACGAGGGTCTTGCATTAACACTTGTTCGATAAATTGTGCAAGCCCAGGGTATTCATTTTGATATATTTGCAGCTCTTTTTGTGCTTGAGAACTAAAAATAACGTGCATGTTATCTGATGGGGCATCTTGCGCATATCCAGCTTCAGCCGTTGTAATTGCCTCAGCAAAAGGCAAGTACGGTTTAATATCAATGACTGGCGTTCCATCAACAAGATCAAGGCTACCGAGCTCTAAGATGACTTGATTATTTTTTGTAATAACACCCTTGAGTTCAACAAGCGACATACCAATTGGGTTAGGTCTAAAAGTTGAACGTGTTGCAAATACGCCAAGCTTTTCATTACCACCAAGTCTTGGCGGGCGAACTAAAGGTTTCCAACCCCCTTCCATGGTTTGATGGAAAACAAATAATACCCAAATATGACTAAATTGGGTTAATCCCCTGATTGCGTTTTGGTCATTGAAAGGAGGGTGTAAATGTAGTCGTCCAGAGCCACCTGGAACAAGTCCAGGTTGGCGTGGAATGGCAAACTTTTCCTTATATGGTGACTCTATATGCCCAATGGCATTAAATTGGAAAGATTGCATTTTTGATTATTCAACAATTTGTAGTGCACTACCTTCGCAGATTGTTGCTTGATAACAGCCTGGCGAAGTCATGGTTTGACACTGGTGTAATAGCACGGCATCAGCAGCAATGTAGGCTGCTTGAGTTAGCATACTCGTTTTTGCTGAATTGAGGTTTGCTGGTGGGCTTTGAACACTTTCTCTGCATGATTCACCTGAGACAACCCCTAAATCTTTAAAGGGCATTCCTAACAATTCCTCAGGACTATTCATTAGTTTTACATTGGCTGTGTCTGCTTTAGTAACGCTAGGCACTGGTTTAGACAATTTCATACTAGAGAAACCTTTATTTTGCCCTGGACTCGTGTATTGATTAATTCCACACCCAGCTAAAACAAAAGCTGCTAAGGTGAGCAATAACAGTCTCATAAATTATACCTTTCTTATATGTTTATAAAATTTCTTCGCTATATGTAGTTTATCTATATTACAAAAAATACTAGATGGCACGAAGCCATCTAGTATATTAAACAGTTTTTTACCAATATAAAAGATTACCAGCCTTTAACTGCACCACCATCAAAGACTTCATTTGCTTTACTTGCTACTTCATTTGATTGATATGCTTGAATAAACTTCTTCACATTCTCGCTATCTTTATTATCTTCACGAGCAACAATAACGTTTACATAAGGTGAATCTTTATCTTCAACAAATAAACCATCTTTTGCTGGAGTCAATTTTGGTGTTGCACTACTTGCCCAAGTGGTATTGATGATTGCCAATGCGATTTTTTGGTCATCAAGTGAACGAGGTAGTTGTGGTGCTTCTAACTCAACAAATTTTAAGCCTTTTGGATTTTCAACAACATCCAAAACAGTTGGCATCAAACCTGTGCCATCTTTTAATTTAATTAAGCCTTGTTGTTGCAGCAGTAATAAAGAACGACCTAAATTAGTTGGGTCATTTGGTAGAGCGACTTGTGCTCCATCAGCTAGTTCATCAACAGATTTAATTTGTTTAGAGTAAGCTGCAATTGGGTAAATAAACGTATTGCCTACTGGCACTAATTTATAGTTACGGTCTTTAATTTGTTGTTCAAGATAAGGTTTATGTTGGAATGCATTCGCATCAATATCACCTTTACTTAAAGCTTCGTTTGGTAAAACAAAATCATTAAATGCAACTAACTCAACATTTAAGCCATATTTTTCTTTAGCGACTTTTTGTGCAACTTCAGCAACTTCTAACTCTTTGCCCATAATCACACCGACTTTAATACTATTTGGATCTTTTTCTTTTTCGCCACAGCCAACAAGAACTAATGAGCCTAATAGCGCGCCGACTACTGCAATAGATTTTAACTTGATAGACATAATTGACCCCTATAAACACTTTCTTTTATAGCACCCTAACGGCGCTGCTATTTTTACAGACTATCTATGTGACACTTTCTTCATTAAATATTCACCACTAAATTGAATGATGAATACTAAGATAATTAACAACACAAGAACGGTATTCATAATCATTGGATTATAAGTGTAGTAGCCGTACTGCATTGCAATTTGTCCTAAACCGCCAGAACCAACAGCACCACCCATTGCGGAATAGCCGACTAACATAATTAAGGTAATCGTTGCTGCGTTAATGATCCCAGGTAATGATTCAGGTAATAAAACTTTTCTAATAATTTGTAATGGGGTTGCACCCATTGCTCTTGAAGCTTCAATTAGACCACTTGGAACTTCTAATAATGCATTTTCTACCATGCGTGCTATAAAAGGAATTGCACCAACAGTCAATGGGACTATCGCACCTTCTATTCCAATAGCTGACCCAACAAGAAATTTGGTAAATGGGCTTATCCAAACTAATAAAATAATAAATGGAATGGAACGGAAAATATTCACTACAGATGAAATGACACTATAAAGAAGAGTGTTTTCCATCACTTGCCCACGACGTGTAATAAATAGCAAAACACCAGTAGGTACACCCATAATGAAGCCTAAAATGGCAGAAACGATGGTCATGATAATCGTATCAATCGTTCCTGATATAAGCAGTGCAATCATTCCCTCAGACATACCCTAAAACCTCTACTTTTACATGGTGTTCTTTTAAAAATTCAATTGTGGATTCAATTCCACCATTAACGCCGTGTAATTCTGCTAACATCACGCCGAATTTGACACCACCTGCGTAATCAATTTGCGAGCTTAATATATTAATATCAATGTCAAATTTACGAACCACCATTGAAATTAAAGGTGCGTCAACAGATTGGCCTGTGAACTCAAGTTTTAATAATGGTGATAAATCTTGAGCTGGTTCATTTTTCAGACGCTCTTTATAGTCATCAGGAATATCAATAACTAAAGTTGATTTAATAAATGCTTGAGCAATAGGCGTTTTCGGATGAGAGAAAACTGCGCTGACTTTATCTTGCTCAATTAATTGACCATCACTGATGACTGCAACTTGATCACAAATACGTTTTACAACATCCATTTCATGAGTGATAAGTAAAATAGTTAATCCTAATCTACGATTAATATCTTTAAGCAACTCAAGGATAGAACGAGTAGTTGCAGGATCTAACGCGCTCGTTGCTTCATCACAAAGTAAAACCTTAGGCGAATTAGCTAGTGCGCGGGCAATAGCAACACGTTGTTTTTGTCCCCCTGAAAGGTTTGCTGGATATGCGTCTTTTTTATCAGTCAAGCCAACCAGTTCAAGTAATTCATTAACACGCTCTTTAATTTTATTTTTAGGTGTATTGTCCAATTCAAGAGGTAGTGCAATATTATCGAAAACAGTACGTGATGATAATAAGTTAAAGTGTTGGAAAATCATGCCAATACCGCGACGTGCTCTTGTTATTGATTTTTCAGGTAGTGCAGTCAAATCTTGACCATCTACAATCACTTGGCCTGATGTTGGACGTTCAAGCATGTTTACACAACGAATGAGCGTACTTTTTCCAGCCCCTGATGCACCAATGACGCCATATATCTGACCAGCAGGTACATGCAGGCTAATATTCGTTAGCGCCTGAATGTTACGGCTTCCTTGCTGGAAAACTTTATTTATATTTGAGAGCTTTATCATTTATGTTTTCTGACTTTTACCAAAATAGTTATTTAGATAGTGTATCTAATATACTTGGATGTTAAGGCGTCTAGACGTCTAAGTCAATAAAGTTTGATCTATTTATTCTATTCTCATTTATTTTCTTTTCGTGAGATACTAAAAAACATTCAAGTTAGAGGAGCAAACAGGTGAGTAAAGGTATACCAGCAATTTTCTTAGATAGAGACGGTACAATTAATATCGATCACGGCTATGTGCATAAAATAGATGACTTTCAATTTATCGAAGGTGCTATTGAAGCTATGGCTGAATTGAAAAAAATGGGTTATGCACTCGTTGTAGTCACTAATCAATCAGGCATTGGTCGTGGTGTTTATACTGAAGATCAATTTATGCAATTAACGGAATGGATGGATTGGTCGCTGGCAGATAGAGACGTAGAACTTGATGGAATTTATTTTTGTCCTCATCATCCTGAAGCAACAATAGAAGAATACCGAGAAGAGTGTAATTGCCGTAAGCCAAAACCGGGTATGTTACTAGATGCACAATCAGTTTTAGATATCGATATGGCTGCCTCTATTATGGTTGGCGATAAACTTGCTGATATACAAGCAGGGAAAGCAGCACATGTCGGTACGACTGTACTGGTTAAAAGTGGTCAAAAAGTAACAGATGAAGCAATTTCGAGTGCGGATATTGTTATAAATAGCATCGCAGAGCTACCAGAAGCTTTAAAAAGAATCAAAAAATAGGCGTTTTGGGTAATAAGTCAGCGGTTGAAAAAGTTTTTCAAAAAAACACTTGCCAGAATTTTCTGACTCCCTATAATGCGCATCCACTGACCGGGAACAAGACA
>NZ_JBQDNB010000032.1:0-50774 GCF_052096715.1 Providencia sp. | reverse complement strand
AAGCGTAATATATTCCTCAAACTCCTTTTTCATTTTCACATTTTCAAGCATGAATTTAGCGCGTGGGTTTTTATCAAGAACATGGCTCATTATGTCTAGTGTCACCCAGAATAATTTCCCTCGTTCGTCTTTATCGCCTAACTGCTTACCTGCTAAAGACCAACTTTGACATGGGAAGCCTGCTGTAACTAACCCTACGCTTGACCAGTCAATATCCCATTCACGCCAATTATTAACATCACCTAACTGGATATTATCTGGATAATGAAACTCAGATACTTTATTGGCGAATTTATCTATTTCAGCGATGTAATATTTATCGAAATTAATTCCAGCACGAGACAATGCCAATCGCCCAGCGGATATACCGTTGAACAGACTTAAATATATCATTTTGGTTTCCTATAGATGTGCAGAATCCTGTATTAGCATGAGCAATACATATCCGATTATTTGAATGGTTATTTATCTAGGCGGTAGAGTGGAATATTAATTTTATCGATACTGTCTTTATATAAATAACAAACTCGACTAGATCGAAGTTCACTAAATTCAGCATTATCAATATAACCAACAGGCTCCAAGTTATTAATTGAACTCTCGCGTGATGCTTTCCATACATCGAATAGATTTATCGTTGATGATTTATTCTTACTGCGCCACTCTTCAAATTGCTGCCTTGATTTATCCATTACTCCACCTTTTTAAATTCAATAACCCACGACCATTCGTTATTTCTCCAACTGCCAATGCCATATATCGATGACCATAATTCTTTGTATGCATTTTTTGCGGTTATATATGGCTGATTGCTGTTTGGAATATAAAATCCCACTAACCAGTTGCCTTCATTTCCATAACGACCAGCTTTTATTCCTTCAGCTATCGCATCGCTAGGTGATATTTCTTGAATCTGCTGCAACCAAACATCAGTAATCTCAATTTTCCCTTTGATATTTCCGTCTTTGTCTGCAAAGTTGATGATGTCACCAATCTCACCATATGGGCAATCAACATCAATAAACCCATGCCGCCATGCCGCGCAAACTTGCTCTGATAGTGAATAATCATCTTGCCATGCACCAAGTTTGCGCAACTCCTCCTCGGTTACTTTTGGTTGTGGCTCAATCGGTCTGCGTGTCTGCGTTTTTCTGCCATCCATGACAGCGGCTAACATTGCATCGTTAAACTTGATTCTGTCTTTCATCATTCCACCTTTTTAGCTGAAAATGTTGGTTCAAATTCACGATTAACTTCAAATATTCCTAAGTATTCATCATCAATCCAGAGCATAAATATACATGGAAATCCACTCTCCCATCCGTCACAGTCATGGTGATAATATTCTGCGCATTCCTCAATGCATGGCTCAAGGTCATCATCTGCACTGAAGTTATGATCATCTGGTAATTCGTAACGGAGGTTATTAGTAATTTCTGATGGGTTTTCGTCTTTACTGTCAGCTATGTAAAACTGAACTATTGCCATTATTCACTCCTCTTCATTGCATCTATTTAATCGCTAGGATTAAAATAATTCATAACTATTTTTAATTTATAATCTATAGTTAATTTGAACTTTCTAATTATTTTTGTAGTCCTCGCCGATGCTCCCTGTGTCGGCTTTTTTTATTCATTGCATCCCTGCGAGTTAAATTAATCTGCAAATTTAGGTAGCTTCCTGCCGACCAATTCCTCTGCATCCCTCATAAACTCATTGGCTTGCTCTTCCATTCCAGCGCCGAAATCATATTTATGAACTGCCTTAAGCATTAAGAAAGCTCCAGCAAAAAGCACTTCTTTCAACTTTTCATTTTCTTCTTGTAACTGTTCAATAGTCATATCTATCTCCTGTTTGCATCCTTGCAAATATATCCTTTAGTTAAATCACATAGAGGTAGGGTTAGAAGGGGATATCCCAGCAGCAACAACAAAACATTCCTTCCGACAATAACGTCGAGAATAATCCTCAAACCATGTAAGAGAGTTAAATATCATGAGCACAACCACCGAAATTCAGAATCAATCTGAAGAATTAGTCCTGTCCGGCGATCAGGCGGCGGCATCCGCAGATAGCTTAGTTATCGATAATGCCAACGGTAACGTAGGGCAAGAAGAAGGCTTCGACGTTGTACTGAAAGACGATGAGCCAACACTGGAAGGCAAGCCAAGTAATAACGCAGTTCAAGCAGCAAAGCGGATCGCTCGTAAACGTCAGCGTGAAATTGAGCAGCAAGTAACAGCAATTGAAAATGGCGAGCTTCCAGAGCACTTGCGCGTCAACCCCGAGCTCCCAGCAATGCCGAACATAGATAGTTACTTATCTGATGAGTCATTAGAGAAATACGGGTATGACACTCACCGAGCTAATGCGGCGTTTCAAGCTGATTTATTACAGTGGCAGAACAGTGCCCTTGACGCTAGAAGCAAGGCAGTAGCCGATCAGGGTCGTAAAACTCAGGAGTATACGCAGCAAGGCCAGCAAATCGCTAAAGCAATCACTGCTCACTATGATGCGGCTGAAAAACTCAATCTACCGGACTATCAGGAGAAAGAAGATTCAGCGCTGCAAGTTATGCCGCAGGGTGTGTATGAGGCAATTGCACAGAATTTCCCTGATAAATCAGCCGCTATCATTTACTACCTAGGCGCAAACCCAGAGAAAGCGCGTGAATTGTTTAGCAAAAACTCAGTACAGGCCACTATCGAAATAACTCGATTAGCTGACCGTTTAACTCTCAAGCCTCGCGGTACACAGCGATCATCTGCACCACCTGCTGACGAGCCATTAAGCGGCGATGTTTCAGCGGCTAATGTCGCAGCATTGCAAAAGCAAATGGATGATGCAGCAAATAAAGGTGACGTTCAGAAGTACCGCGCCATCAAGGCTAAATTACAAGGAATAAAATAATGTCTTTAAGTGAAGGTCAAATCATCACCTATATGGTGGATGAAGTAGTAAACACTATCGAAAATAACTGCCCTATGGCTCAGCGTGTAGGTAAATATACCCCACCTGCTGGTGATATGCAGCGCTCACAAAATACTGTCTGGATGCCAGTAGAGCAAGAAGCACCGACTCAGCCGGGCTGGGACTTAACAGGCAAAGCAACAGGTATTATTGAGTTGTCAGTTAAATGTAATCTAGGCGTTCCTGATAATGACTTCTTTGGCTTACGTGCTGATGATACTCGTGATGAAACCTCATTACGTCGTCGTATCAAAGCGTCTGGTTTAAAGTTGGCGAACAATGTAGAAACCTCTATTGCGAAGCAAGCAGCAGAAACAGCATCATTGATTGTTACTGATGTTGATCATGTATCTGCTGATAATAAAGCGTGGGATATGATGTCTGATGCTGAGGCGCTAATCTTCTCTCGTGAGTTAAATCGTAGTCAAGGATTAAGCTACTTCTTTAATGCTGACGACTACAAAAAAGCCGGAATGAATTTAGCAGGAAAAGACATGTATGGTCGCATCCCAGAGGAGGCATACAAGTCAGGCACTATTCAAAAGCAAGTCGCTGGATTTAATGATGTGCTTCGATCACCTAAGTTACCGACTATGCTAGCAGCTACAGCTACTGGCGTAACGGTTGACGGCGCTCAGAAGTTCAAGCCGCAAGCGTGGAAATTAGATGCTGATGGAAATCAGGAAAACGTTGATAACCGCACTGCCGTTATAAAGGTTAGTGATGGGTCAGCATTTAAGCGCGGCGATAAAATCAGCTTTGCTGGCGTTAAGTTTATCTCTCAAATGGCGAAAGACCTGCTAACTCAAGATGCTACGTTTGCGGTAGTTGGTGTTGATGGTAACAACCTGACCATCATGCCTAAACCAATTGCACTTGATGATGCCGCACTTAAACCAGAAGAGCGCGCATACGCCAACGTTAATACATCATTATCTACAACCTAGCTACTCGCATCGCACCTGATTATCAAATTATCCCACTAGATAAAGTTATTACAACTGCACGTTATGGCAAAGAAAGATTAATGCGTAGTTGTGCATTGAAACGCGCAAAAGAAGCCAGATCACATTATCCGAACGGCTTTCCTGTTGGTTCAGGTAATCGACTAGCTACGATGACCGGACAGCGATTCTTCCACAGGAGTAAACCACATGCCAAGGATACAGATCCCTCTTGCTAGAGGTTTACGCAAAGACCCGAATACAGCGGATTATATTGATGGTCTACCCGTCAATATGTTAGCAACACCGAAAGAAGTATTGAATGCAGCTGGCTATCTACGCTCATTCCCTGCATTAGAAAAGCGTCAAGATGTAGCAGGATTATCTCGTGGTGTTCAATTCAACACTAAAAATGGTACAGCTTATCGTGTATGTGGTGGCAAGCTGTATCAAGGTGTAAATGCTATCGGTGATGTGCAGGGAAAAGATAGGGTAGCTCTTGCTCATTCTGACGTGAGTCAAGCCGTGGCATTTGGCGGTAAACTGAAACTCTATCGTTATGACGGTGAAGTTAAAGAGTTAACGAACTGGCCTGAAGAGGAAGTGGTTAAAGAAGGTTACACTCGTGACGTTAAAAAATGGACTCATAAAGCTGGTAATGATGATTTCGTATCGCTGACTAAAGATGATATCGACGGGTCATTAACACTGAAGATAACACCTAAAGCATCAGATGGCGTTTCTGGTGAAGTGATAACGATATCCGAGTATCAATTTGATTCTAAAATATCGCAGGATAAACCGGAAACTGAGAAGCCATATTTAACTGACATTGTCGTCAAAGGATTGAAGCGCACCGACGGTAAGTTAACCATTGAATATAAGTTCAATTACAACAAAACCATTCCTGACAACACCGTCAAGCCCACTGATACGACTGAATTTGTAATGACTCAGGAAGTGTTAGAGGTGGTTAATAAATATCCTCAGTATGATTTAGGTGACGTGGTTGATGTTGCCCGTAATCGTGGGCGTTATATCTGGCTGCAAAAAGGCGGCGCTAGATTTGGCGTGACTGACATTGAAGATGAATCAAAGCCTGATAGGTATCGTCCATTCTATACAGCGGAATCTCAGCCTGACGGAATTATAGCTCTTGGCTCATGGCGTGATATGGTCATCTGTTTTGGCGCATCGACAATTGAATATTTCACATTAACTGGCTCGACTGATGCGACTCAGCCTATCTACTCTATGCAGCCGTCTTACATGGTGCAAATGGGAATAGCTGGTCTTGATGCTAAGTGTAAGTTTGGTGATTCATTTGCATTTATTAGTAACCCTGCCAATGGCGCACCATCTGTTTATGTTTTAGGTTCTGGTACGGCTAGCCCGATATCCACAGCAAGCATTGATAAGATTATCCGGACTTATACCGCTGATGAGCTATCAGGCTCCGTTATGGAGGCAGTTAAGTTTGATGGTCACGAGCTGGCAATCATTCACTTACCACGACATACATTATGTTTTGACGCGGCAGGTAGTCAGCAATATCCGCAATGGTGCGTGTTGAAAACTGGTCTATATGACGAACCCTATCGCGCTATCGACTTCATGTATGAAGATAATCAGATAACCGTTGGCGACAAAAAGTCTGGTCTAGTCGGTAAGTTAGCTTTCGATAAGTCCTCGCAGTATGACCAGCAAGCCGAACACATTCTCCATACACCAATGGTGAAAGCGGATAATGCACGAGTATTTGATTTAGAACTCGAAGCATCAACAGGCGTCGCTCAAATCGCTGACCGTTTATTTTTATCTGCCACTACCGACGGCATTAACTTTGGTCGTGAGCAAATGATTGAACAAAACGCGCCGTTTCAATATGACCGTCGTATTTTATGGCGTCGTGTCGGCAGGGTGAGAAAGAATATCGGCTTTAAGGTAAGAGTTATCACTAAGTCACCTGTAACGCTAAGTGACTTGTCTATGAGGGTTGAGTGATGGCAACTGAAGAAAGAGACAGTCCACTATCCGTTCCCGTAGAAGTTCAAGGCTCTTATATTTCCCCTGATATTTTACCTACTAACTTTAATCCTGTTTATCGTGACATCGTTCTTAGAGGTTCGGAGGATTTAAAAAAGGTTGCAGGCCGCGCAAATGATGCAGGTAACGAAGCCTATCAAGCTCAACTACGCAATGACGAACAGGACTTGATACTTGATGACCACGAAACGCGATTAAAAGATGCTGAAGAAACACTTGTTGAGCACACCGCGCAACTCGCGAACCACGAAACACGAATCACCGCAGCAGAAGAGAAAATAGTTGAGCATGAGATAAGGCTTAATGATGCAGAAATGCGGCTTGACGACCACGAGACACGATTAACGACAGCAGAGAGTGACATTGACTACCTAACGGAAAAGGTGGCTGAGATTGACGCTGATTACGTCTCATTGAGTCGTGAAACTACGCAAATTTTAGCATCGCCTATTTCTGTCAAAGATTCGTACTCTGTCGATGGTGTTAAGGTGATCGGCGCTCGCATTACTGGCTTCACGGCTTCCACTGGTACGGCTTTAAAGTCTGGCTTCGATGCTAATCAAACTTACAGTGTAGGAGCTGCTTACTCACAATCTGAGATGAAGGCAATTTCTGATGCGCTAACGGAAACTCGTAAATCACTCAAGGCGCTGGAAGATATGGCGCGTTCGCATGGATTAATCGATTGAGGTAATCATGATCACATTCAAGCCAACTCGTAATATTGATTTAATTGAAGGGGTCGGCAATCACAAAGACATTGTTGCTGGAAGTAATAACGGTGATGGTTTCGATTACAGTGCCAACCAGAAATATTTTGAAGTTAATGTGCATGGTAATTTTGGTGGCATCGTGTATTACGAAGAAGTACAGCCGATGACTTTTGATTGTCACGCAATGTATTTACCGGAAGCAAGGGGATTCAGTAAAGATATTGGCCTAGCGTTCTGGAAATTCATCCTTTCAACAACTCATGTTCAATGTGTTACCTCGTTCGCTGCTCGTAAGTTTCGGCATGGTCAAATCTATTGCGCCATGATTGGCCTTAATCGGGTAGGCACTATCAAGAAGTATTTCAAAGGCGTTGATGACGTCACTTTCTATTCAGCAACTCGCGAAGAATTAGCCGAGTTCATCAGCAAATAACGGAGTTAATAATGGCTATCGGAAATATTTTTGCACTAGGCAGAAAACTGCATGGTGAAGAACCTCTATTCCTTGAAAAAGGCGGTAAAGGTGGCGGTGGTGATGGTGGTTCGGGTGCTCAGGCTCAAGCCACTAAATATGCCGCAGATTTACAAAATCAACAATTTGAACGAGTTATGAATGGGTTAGATCCATTTACCCCTCTTGCTGGCCAGTATATTAACAAGCTGCAAAACCTTGCATCACCAGAAGGCCAAGCGCAAGCACTGAACGGTTATTACAATTCACAACAGTTTAATGATTATGCAAATCAGGCTCGCTACCAAAACCTAGCAGGCGCTGAAGCAATGGGCGGATTAGGTTCAACAGCGACAAGCAATAGCCTTGCATCGATAGCCCCTATGCTGGGTGAAAACTGGTTGGGTGGTCAAATGAACAACTATAACAACCTTGCAAATATCGGTCTTGGTGCGCTTCAAGGTCAGGCCAACGCTGGTCAAAATTATGCAAATAACGCTGGGCAGTTGTCACAGCAAAGTGCGGCACTTGCGGCGGCTAATGCTAACAGACCATCAGGATTTCAAAATGCGATCAGTGGTGCGGCAGGTGGTGCCATGATGGGTGGTGGTTTAGCTACGTTACTTGGAACCTCAACACCGTGGGGGGCTGGTATAGGTGCAGGAGTTGGACTGTTGGGAGGTTTATTCTAATGGCGACATGGAACCAGAATACTAATAGTGGTGGTTTTCTTGGTGGTATCGGGCAAGTAAACAGTAACGCACCTCAAGCAAGAGATATCAATCCAACTCTTGGACTTATCCGCGAAAATAATGACTTGCAACGCTCCGGCGCAAATAACTGGGGGTTGCAGGGATTGGCTGGTTTATCTGGCGTAGCTCAAGTTATGGATCAGGAAAAACAAAAAGAGCGCCTCGCTGAGTTTCAAGGTAAGTGGGGTCAGGCTATGGCAAGTAATGATACTGATACTATGAAAGGCTTATTTGCTGAGTATCCAGAAATGGAAGCGCAGATAGGCAAAGGCATGGAAGGTATTAATGCTGATGTTCGAAAATCCATCAGTGACTTAGCTCTTGGTTACAACGCCGCCGTAGTCAGTGGTAAGCCAGATGATTTTGTCAGGAAAAACGCTGATAAAATGCGTCAATATGGTTTTGACCCACAAGTTGCTCTAAGCATGGCAAAAGACGATCCAAATGCTGCCAGAGAGTACGCAATGGCGTTAGGTATGTCGGCAGAGGGTAGTCCTGAGTTGTTTCTTAATAAGGTAAATAATGACGCTAATCGAGGTGTCACTATTAGAGGGCAGGATATCGGAGCAGAGACAGCTAGGAGAGGGCAAGACATAGGAGCGGCTACAACTAGACGAGGTCAAGATATGTCAGCCTCAACAGCTCGTAGAGGTCAGGATATGACAATGCAAAGATCAATGTCTAAAGGTGGGGATAATGACACTAGACGGGTTCAGTTGTCTGATGGAAGAACAGTTCAGGTAAGTGGTAAGTTACATGGGTCTGGAGCGAATGCTTTTTACGAAGGAGTAGATGATAGCGGCAATACAGTTCGGGTTCCTGCTAATGCTATAGCAGCTCCAGCAAGCTCATCAGCAAATGCAACAAATTATGCAATGAAAAAAGATATGGACTCTATATCTAACGCTAGCGCTAGTGATCTTGATTTTATGACAGGTGTGTCTGGTGGCGCTGGAAATCCTGCGCTAGGGGCTGATTATCGTAGCAGATGGAATGGAGCTGACCAACGACAGCTGTATATGGCAGCACAAAGAATACAAGGTAGAATGCAAAATCAAGGTATTGCAGCAGCAAGAGATATGGGAGCAAGCGGAATAAATACAGTTGCTGAAGCTAAAATGTATTTCCAAGGTATGCCGCAGGTTGATTATTCAAGTCCTGAGGCTATCCAGCAGTCGATTCAAGAAATTCAGCAATATACGGACAATTATAACAGTCAATATAACGTCAGTGTGGGGGGCGCTATACAACCGAACAATCAGCCTACATCAAACCAATCAATGACGCATCAGCCTGAGCAAAGCGGAAACTATTCTAATTTATGGGGTGACTAATGGCTAAACCATGGAAAGAAGTGATCTCGTCACCTCAATACCAATCATTATCTAATGAACAGAAAGCAGCAGCGCAAGAACAATATTTTAATGAACAGGTTGCCCCAAAGGTAGGTAATGATGTTGATAATGCAAGAGCTCAATTTTATACAGCATACCCACTAGTGAGGCCTCAGGTAAGAAATCAAACATCTCAATTATCACCAGATCAAATGTCTAACTTAGGCATCCCAACTGACGAAATATTAGCATACCATGACGCACAAAAAGCACGACAGAACGAAAGTCAAGATAACGGAGTGCTTGAAAACATAGCTGAGGGTATTTTGGAAACTGGCAAGGCAACTGCTCAAGCAGGGATTAACTTAGCTAACATACCTGCGGATATTGGCGATGCTTTTGTTTCAGCTGGTGCATGGGCTGGTGAAAAAGCTGGTATTGGTGATGGGACATATACCCCATCATCACGTTTTTCATTGCCAGAAGAAATACAACCACAAACAGATGAGGGGAAAGTTTTTGCTCAGGCTTTACCATTTTTGGTTAACCCGTCTGGTGTTGCGCCAAGAGGTGCTGCATTAACAGAAAAAGCAGCAAGAATGCTTTCTGAGAACGTTGTCGGTGTCATGGCTGAAAATGCAAGTAAGAATGGACGGGGCGATCTTGGGCAAGAGCTTGGAACCGCAACTGCTCTAAGTGCCGCCACTAGAGGATTGTTCAACCTTGCAGGTGCTAGCTACAGAGGTATCAAGGGGAGCATGGCTCCAGAAGCAAGAGAGGCGGTAGAATTCGCTGAAAGAAATAATGCCCCGCTAATGACAACAGATGTTGTTCAACCTAATACTTTTACTGGAAGGTCTGCGCAGGCGCTTGGTGAGAAAATACCTGTGACTGGAACTGGTGCGCCTAGACGTGCCCAGCAGGATGTTAGATCAAGTCTATTACGCGAGTTTTCGCAACGTTATGGAGAGGCAAATCCAAACGAAATTATAAATAGCTTGATGAGAAAATCTGGTTCTGGCGGCTATATTAGAGAAGCTGCTGGAAACAGGCTTAATGTTGTTACTCAAGATATGGCCGCAGTTGGAAATATCCAAACAAATCGAACACTAACAGCCATGGATAGAGAAATTGCTAATCTTGGAAGGCTTGGTGAGGTGGCGGATCAGGCCACAATAAATCACTTACAAAGATATAGGAATGAGGTAGCGAACGGGGCTGATTTTCAACATCTTAGAGACCTAAGAACTCAATTTAGGCAAGATATCAGAGGTGAACGCACCGTATGGCCAACTCAGTCAGAAGCATCAGTTAATAGGATTTATAGAAGCATGACTGATGACATAGACTCTTCAGTTAGGGATACGTTAGGAAATGAAGTCGCCAGGCGGTACCAGCAAGCAAATCAAGTTTATGCTCGTGAAGCTATGAGCGTAAATAATACCAGACTTAAAAACGTATTAAACAAAGGTGAATTGACCCCAGAAGTTGTTAATAATTTACTTTTTAGTAAAAAAAGAAGTGAGGTTGCTAGGCTATATCAATCTTTAGATAATCAAGGGCGGCAAGCAGCAAGATCAGCTGTTATAGGAAAGGCATATGAAACATCTGGTGGAAGTCCTGATAAATTTTTGAATGCCATTAACAGAATGGGCGAGCAAACAGGAATTTTCTTTAGAGGTGATGAGAGGCAATATCTAAATGGCTTAACAAGATATTTGGATTCAACACGCAGAGCATCCAGAGCTGGAGCTGTAACGCCAACAGGGCAAGAAATACTTCAGGTTGGAATTCCTGCTGGAGTAGCGACTGATTTTATTGGAACTGGAGGAATAGGAACTGCTGCATTTGGTTCTTATGGGGCACTGGCTAGGGTATATGAAAGCCCTAAAGTAAGAAACTTTATGCTTAGATTAGCAAGTACACCAAAAGGCAGTACTGCTGGAGATCGTTTAATGGAGCAAATTAGAGTAGCCATTGAACCTATTTTGCAAGGCGAAAGAGCTGAAGTGATGAATAGATAGAAGGGCTATTGCCCTTCTTTTAGTACGAGCTATTGCATTGAACATTATTACCAAGTTTATAGCAATTAGTTGAAATATTACCATGCTGCTGAATAGGTGGAGCATAAGCAGGTTGCTGAGCGGCTTTATTGTTAATTGTTTGTAGAGTTTGGAAAGCCTGATAATTCAATAGAGACTGTTGAAATATTTGGTTTCTAGCTAATTGATCTGTTTGCTCTCTATTTTGAATATCTACATATAACTTTTGCAGTTCAAATCTAGCTTGAGCATCAGATATCTTTCCGTCATCAACTGCGTGACCTAAAACTTTTGCAGCTAAAGCATACATTTTAGGAATCGGAGATGATGACATCCTGTCATCTTTTTGAAGGCTAGAATCAAGGCATTGAGCCATATCACTAAGTTTTGGATATTGCTTTTCACAGCTAGCTTGATAGTCGCTTACTTTCGCAACGCAACCAGCAAGCAGGAAAGGAATAAAAATAAGTAGTTTTTTCACCATCACCTCGTATAAATAATTTATTTACTATTTACTAATTTTTTGAAGTAAATGTCGTTATTGCACTCAATAGAAACTATGGTGTTATTATCAACAATAGCTGCTGCATATGAGCATATATCACCAGCCTTTCTATTGAACCTGATCACTCCGGCAGATGAGAAGTCTGAATAATACACTGCATATTTATTATCTATCTTAATGACTACATGACTGTCTGTATCGTTTATAGGCCATACATACATATTTCTCTCAACACCAAACTCATTGCGATAAAATAATATAGGGTTATGTGTTTCAACAAAAGGCATTGCTTTACTGATAATATCTTCCTCAGCTGAAGATAATCTATATTCTTCATAGATATAATATGAGGCGCTGGAAATTATAATTAAAGCAATTGTCGCGACACTAATTTTTAGCACCTTTTTTACTAGTGATTTTAAGTCGCTATAAATTTTACCTGCCGCTCCACCGCTCATGATGGTCTATCACCTCACATAATTATTTTTTATCATTATAGAGCTTAATCAGCATTTCTACGACTGACTTTTTAAGCTCTTCGGCTTGTTCATTAGCAACTTTTTCAGCATCACTACGATAGCCGATTATGGGCGTTGGCATTTCTAAGTAATTATCAATTATGTGAACTAGCTCAGCATTTAGTGAGCGTCCATTCATCTTAGCTTTTTGTTTTAACTTCTCTTTAGTCTCGGCAGTAAGCCTGAGATTGAACTGTGTATCATCCCGTGCCATTCGTCTCACCCTCTAATTTTGGTGGACAGGCATAATATAACCTACTGTATTTATTCACAATAAGACCACGGTGCTACTATAGCGCTGCGACTACTCACGCTTGGAGAAAGCAATGTCAGATATTATCCCTAATGTCGTTGTGAGCATGCCCTCTCAACAATTCACTCTCGCAAGGAAATTCCAAGCGGCGAGTAATGGCAAAATTTATATTGGGCAAATCGATAAAGACCCAACTATTCCTGAAAACCAAATTCAAGTGTATTTGGAAAATGAGGACGGCAGCACAATCCCTGTAGCTCAGCCGTTAATCATCAATCAGGCTGGCTTCCCTGTTTACAACGGTCAGATTGCTAAATTCGTGACTGTAGAAGGTCACAGTATGGCTGTTTATGACAGCTACGGATCACAGCAATTCTATTATCATAATGTGTTGAAGTATGACCCAGATCAGTTTAAGTATCATCTAAGTGGAGTTGATGGTCAGTCATACATTGGAGCTGCTAACTATAATGAGTTGAGAAATTATGCGGGGCAAAACCAAAAAATAGATGTGTATGGTAGGAGCAATGTTTTTGATGGTGGTGATGGTCTTTTTATTTTAGATATGACTGATATTTCTTCAGAAGATAATGACGTCACTGTTCTTGTTGATGCGTTAAATAGACGCTGGAAGCGAGAAGTTAAAGATAATCACTATGATGCAAGGTGGGCTGGTGTCGTTGCAGATGGCGTGACAGATAATACAATGGCATTCTCCAAACTTTCAGCAGCGATAAAAAAACAACATTCAGTAATGAACTTACCTGCTGGGGTTATTAAAACGGGAAGTATAAAGCTACCTGTTGAATATTGTGAGATTCGGGGTGCAGGTAAATACAGTACAGTTATTCAGTTTTTAGATAAGTCTAACTCAATCAAAATAATGGAAGCCTGTAAAGTAAGCCATGTGACTATTTCAGGAGTAGGTGCTTGGCTGGGTGCTAATGCGCATGACGTGTTGATATTAGATGATAAAGAGCATAACCGCTCGGATGTTGATTTGTACGTCGATAACTGCCTGCTAAATAACACTAAGTTTGTCGCAAGGATTTTTGGCAGAGGGTTCGAACTTACTAATTGCAATACAAATGATTTATCTGAGTATATTTTAGATTTGCAATTTCCTGAGCCATTTGAACCGGGGCCTGATCCGTCTTTGCATTCAATAATTGAGGGGATGCGCCACTATAAGTTTTTAAATAATCGCATTCACTATGCTGGAAAGGGTTTGATTAACAATACTGGCTACAACGCTGTTAACGCGAAGAACTTTCTAATTAGTGGGAATTCTTTCGAGGGGAATATCACTCTTTTAAATGGTTATATGAAAGGCGCAGTCATCACAGGTAACGAGTTTGTTCATGGTTATAATCAGCGAATATTTAACGCCAATGGACTTGAAGATATTATATTCACAGACAATAACGTTGATTTTAAAATAGGTGGATATAGCGACCAGACACAAACACAAATATTCTCATCAAACGGCACATTTAAAAATATCACAATCAAGGATAATGGATTTAAGAACCTCAATCTGCAGGTTGTTTATCTGCATGGTACGGGTGATAAAATAAATGACCGCTCTGATGTAACTATTTCAGGGAACTCTTATGATAATTGCTTTGAAAGTCTAGCGCATTTATTTGAACTTCAGTCAGGGGTAGTTGATAGATTGACAATAGATGAAACGCTAAAAGCACCTTCAACGACGTGGCTACCCGTTTTCCAGTCCGTGGGCATGAATGCAATTAAGAACTATAGCGTGTCCGTCAAAGCAACTGGATCAACCGAGGTTCACAATCTTCATTCATCACAATCAATGGGAGGGATGAGAAAGCAAGGGGTATATAACGGGAATGGAGCAACTCAAGTTATTAAAGTTGGTTTTATGGCGCGAAATGTGATTATTCGCGGTGCAAATGGGAACATGACAATGATAATGACGGACATGCCAAACACTGGCGGTGCAACGCTAGGTGATATTAGCACTCGAGCATTTACTGTGAGTGGGCTTGCAAGTGCCACAGGACAGGGGTATGCATGGATTGCTGAATCGTAATGTGAACTGTGCCGAAATTGTGACACAAAAATGAGAGGGGTTAGGCGTGTGGCGTTTTTGTGTCGCACATAAAGACACGATAAAAACATCGAATGGAGGTGAAAAGCATTTAACGACACAATTAACGTTGCGAGCGCGGAAAATATCATTAAATTCAGTGTATTAAAAAGGCTCTACTTTCTTCTAAGCCGTAGGCCGCAGGTTCGAATCCTGCAGGGCGCACCATTCAAAATCAATCACTTATCTAATCTTCAAAAGAAACCCGCAAGAGATGCGGGTCAAGTAACGGGTCAAGTAAGGATTCTTATTTTTCGCTTCTAACCCACTCTTCATAAGCATTTTCTGTCCAACTTGAAAACATATCGTCTTTTGTTTTTCCTCTCTTAGAAAATTCATTTTTTATGATATAAGCCAATGATTAGAATAGTATTTAAGACTACTACTCATATTACTTTTGATAATACGGCTAACAGCTTTATTATTTTTTTAGTTATTGATAACTTTAATAGTCTAGATAACTGCAATCACATCAATTTAGCTGATTTTTTCATTGGTTCCTTTAAGTTTGCAGTTAATCTTATTTTTGGGTGGGTAATATCTATTTTATAAGGTCGGCACTTGAGTGCTAACGAACTGAAAATATTGTACTATTTCTTATAGTGTTAATTTCTGTTCTTATATTATGACTTATTGCCGTTTTAATTTAATTAACTATTCATGGATGTGAAATATCAAAAATATAGTTTTTTTATATTTTGTGAGCGTAAACTAAAAGGATAGTAAGCCTATAGTTATAATTAAGATGGAGCTAAGACATGAATTTAATGATGAATGAACACGAGCATTTTGGATCATTACTTGGATATGCCCCTGGGGGCGTACCAATATACTCATCAGATTATGATTCGCTATCTGAACTTGATAATAAGGAAGATATTTCTTTTCGAAGTTATATAGGCAATGAATACATGGGGTATAAATGGCAATGTGTTGAGTTTGCGCGTCGTTTTTTATATCTCAATTATGGTGTTGTTTTTACTGATGTAGGAATGGCATATGAAATATTTTCTTTACGCTTTTTGCGACGTGTAGTTGATGATGAACTTTTACCACTGAAAGCGTTTGTTAACGGTAGCCAAGTTAAACCTGTTGTAGGAGGATTATTAATTTGGGCGGAGGGTGGGGAATTTCATAAAACAGGGCATATAGCCGTTATAACTCAAGTTTATGATGATAGAATTCGCATTGCAGAGCAAAATGTTATTCATCATAAATTACCTATTGGGCAACAATGGACCCGAGAGTTACCTTTAGAAAATGATAAGGGTAGGTATACAGTTGTAGATACTTTTTCAGATACGAATATTTTGGGTTGGATGATACAAACCGATAATGAAGAATATGCTTATACTGAGCCTTGCATTAATCCTGAACTGTTAAAACTTCATTTTGCTCAAATAGATAATAGAATAGATTTTGGTCAAAAATGGTTGGATGAGTCCGATCCTATAGAAAGTAAATATATTCAAGCAAGGCATGGAAGTATACTTAACGGTGCTCTTCATGAATATTTTACAATTTCGAATACCGCTGAAAGCAAATTAATACAAGCCACGAATGAAGTCCATCTTATGTATTTGCATGCAACAGAGAAAGTACTAAAGAGTGATGATTTACTTCAATTGTTTAATATTCCAAAGATACTTTGGCCGCGTATACGTCTATCTTGGAAGAATAGACGCCATGATATGATTACTGGCCGATTAGATTTTTGTATGGATGAGCGAGGATTGAAGGTTTATGAATATAATGCGGATTCAGCTTCCTGCCATACTGAAGCTGGCCTAATAATTGATAAATGGGCAAAAGTCGCTGAGCTCAATGAAGGTTGGGATCCAAGTGCTTATTTAACTGAATTACTTTCTAGTACATGGAAACATTCTTCTGCTAAGCTCTTTATTCACATTATGCAGGATGTTGATAGCGAAGAAGATTATCATTCTCAATATATGGCATATGCCATTACTGAAGCAGGTTTTGATTATAAAATTATTCATGGTTTGGATGAGTTAACTTGGAATGAGATAGGCCAAGTTGTTGATGGTGATGGTCGAGTATTGCAATGTGTATGGAAAACATGGGCATGGGAAACGGCTTTAGAGCAAATTCGACAAGAATATGAGGATGAGCACGAATATTCAATGTTGAAAATCCGTACTGGGCATTTAGAGCATAATGACGTTAGATTAGTTGATGTGCTATTAAAACCAGAAATTTGTGTTTTTGAGCCTTTATGGACAGTTATTCCAAGTAATAAAGCGATTTTACCTATTCTTTGGTCATTATTTCCTCATCACCCTTATCTTTTAGAAACAAGTGTTGAAATTAGTGATGAACTACGTTCGAGTGGTTATGCAATAAAACCAATAGCTGGTCGTTGTGGGGATAATATAGATTTGGTTGGTGAAAGTGACAAAGTTTTAGATAAGACATCTGGGAATTTTGATAATCAAGAAAATATTTACCAACAATTATGGTGCTTGCCTAATGTGGCTGGTCGTTATATTCAGGTTTGCACATTTACTGTTGGTGGTCATTATGGTGGAGCATGTTTACGGTCTGACCCATCATTAGTAATCAAAAAAGATAGTAATATGGAACCATTGTGGATATTGGATGATAATGATTTTTTAAAATAGCAATAATATTAGAAATAAAAACAGAACTATGAGTAATATTAATAAATATTAACTATTTCATTTTTTTTAGGCCATCAGAGTTTACTGGTGGCTTTTTCATCTTTAGGTTGTAGTCAATTGAGTTGGATTTGTAAGATTCACTATTAAATTTTTATTTGCATTTATTCTTGGTTATTAGTTTATTTATCTACATTTAACTAACCCAAAAGTTTCTCTAAAGCGACCATATCCTCATGTTTATTTCTTCATCATTCACCTTGTGTTACTCTTCACAATACAGAGTATGTTGTATTAACTTACATTCTGCTTATTAATAATTTTATAACAGGATAAAATAAGCAATGAACATTAGTCAGCTTAAAAGTTTTGTTGAGGTGGTCAGGAGTGATTTTAATATTACAAATGCCGCTGAAAAATTGTATACCTCTCAGCCAACAGTAAGTAAACAGCTTAAAATCCTAGAAGATGAACTAAACGTTTCTTTATTCAATAGAAAAAACAATAACTTATTATCACTTAGTCCGATTGGTGAACAAGTTCATCATGTTGCATGTGATATTCTAGCGCAGTTTGATAAAATCAAAAGTCTGGTTTCACATGATGACAGCACCATAAAACAAAATCTTCATATCGCGACTACACATACGCAAATCCGTTATAAATTACCTAAAGTCATTGAGCGCTTTAATGCTCGCTACCCAAATGTTTCATTACATTTTCACCAAGGGGCTCCTGCTCAGTTGGCTGAAATGATTAATAATGGTGATGTGGATTTTGCGATCGCAACGGAATCGTTGCATCTCTATGATGATTTACTGACAATGCCTTGTTATCAGTGGTCTCGTAGTGCACTTGTTCCTCATGATCATCCGCTGGCACAGCATGAGCAGTTAACTATTGAAGAATTGGCGAATTATCCCTTGATTACTTATGTATTTGGCTTTACGGGACGCTCGAAGCTGGATCAAGTATTTTATCAAAATAATCTGACCCCAAATGTGGTATTAACTGCAGTTGATACAGAAATCATTAAGTTTTATGTGAAACGGGGACTTGGTGTCGGTATTATTTCATCGGTTGCGTTTGATTCGCAAGAAGATAGTGATACGCTTCGCTGCATTAATATCAGTAATTTGGTCAAGCCAAGTTATACGCATATTTGCATCAATCGGCATATGCATCTGAAAGATTACATGCTTGATTTTATTTCTTGTTATGCTCCTCATCTTGATTTGAATTATATTCACCAGCCAGCTCAGTGGTTACCTGCAGATCAAAAATCGCGTGATCGGCTTTATTCTGCATTGCCTGAACTTTGATAGCGTCTTGTTGTAGTCACTAAATAATATTCAATAGAAAATATTACATAAACAATATTGTAAAAAAGCCCAGTAAGAATTGATTACTGGGCTTTGGTTTTGCTGTGTGTTTTATTTTTAACGTGTGGCGATGTTGATAAAAATTTGAGCGCCAATTAATAGGCAGTCATCATCGACAAAATAGGGATTAGCGTGCAAATAGTTATTAATTCCTTTTGCTTTATTACCACTACCTAAAAAGTACATTGCGCCTAATTTATCTTTAGTGGCATTAATCATATAGCTAAAGTCTTCACTTCCTGTCATTGGCTTACAGTTTGGCTCGATATTTTCAGTTGGTAAGAATGAAGCCGCTGCATTATAAATTACCTTTACTGCTTGTGGATGGTTAATAACTGCGGGATAGCCGGAGGCTTCAAGTGTCGTTTTGAATCCGCCAGCTTCGCTACGAGCGACTATTTCGTTAAAACTTTCTTTTAAAACTTTATTCGTTTCTTCATCCATTGAGCGAATGGTTCCACGAGCTTGAACGTGGTCGGCCAATGCATTTGGGATGGTTCCGCCATTGATCATACCGCAGCCGAATACCGCAGGGCTAAATGGGTCCGTTTTTTTAGCGACGATATAATCCATGTAATCAATAATGCGGGTCGTTTCACGGATAGCATCTAGCCCTTTATGTGGCGTGGAGCCATGGGCAGAAACACCGTGAACATCTAGCGTCCAGGCCGAGCCGTAAGAGGACATCACACCCGCATTAAAGCGAATGTATCCCGTATCAACGGCAGCATCATTGTGTAATCCATAGACTTCACTAACACCATCCATGCAGCCCATTTCGACCATTTTGTCCGCGCCCGGTATTCGCATATCTTCTTCTGCCATTTGGAAGATAAAGCGGACGTTATGAGTGAGTTCAGTGGCATTTTGGCTGAGGTAGTTTGCCGCCGTTAGCGCTATAGTCATGTGGGTATCGTGACCACAATTGTGAGCACAACCTTCGTGTATTGAGCTGTGCTCATTGCCGGTGAGATCTGGCATTTCAAGGCCGTCTATATCGGTACGGTAAGCAATTAGCGGTTTTGCAGGGTCAACAACTAAGTCTGCGGTAAAACCGGTGTATCCTTCAAACTGGCGAATGGTATAACCAAAACTATTCATCAGTTCACGGCAATATTCTGAGGTTTTATACTCTTGACCGGAGGGCTCAGGGATTTTATGTAAATCCTGACGTGTTTTTTTACTGAACGCTTCAAGCGCAAAAAGCTTGTCACTGATGTTATATTTATTTGTCATTACATTATACCTTGTGTACGGAAACCGGTTTGCATGTTGATAAAAATATCCCTGATATAAGCGTGAGTATTAGCAAAGATAATGAATAGTTTTTGCGTAAACTCAATTTGCGCGCATTTTATTCTTACTAAAATATTTTGGCTTCCGAAATCTAGAGGTTTCGGTAAGCGATAATTATATATTCTTATCTATAGGTAATAAATTATAGATAACATTGTAACTTTAAATTCAAAAAAGTGAGCGTGATGAAGATCTTGTTTGTATCATATCAGTATTGCATGGTGCATGAATAATTGTGATGTTCTGTTGAAAATAAATTAAGAAAAAAGTTATGGGTTTAAATTTTAATTATTTCAAATGGTTGCGTTTATTTTGTTTCTTTTTATATCCTAAATGAATAATTTCATTATAGCTCTCATTAATATAGCTAAATAATATTGACTTTATTAAATGCTATTTTGAAATAATTTTTAGATATATTTCCTATCACTTTTTTAGATTATCTAATGAATTTTTTACTTTAATTTTGATTAAAGTAAAATTAATTCTAGCTATGATCATCTATTTATTACAAATTAAAATAGTGACCGAAGCGATTGATTAATCAATACGCCACCATTTAAGGTGACGTATACGGTGATATGCGTTGTACTCAATTCTTAAATGAGCTGATAAAAGAGAGATATTCCTCTTTGCTCATGAGTGGGTTGTAGTCAGCAAGAAGCTCTTCTGCACCCGAAGCATCATCAAACAGTAGATCAATAATAGACATTGCCATCATTTGAGCTGGGCGGATGTAGGCCATATCATCATCAAAGACCACATAATCTTTGCCGTGTAAACCGCCACGAATTGCGCCAATCCATGGGTGGCTAACAGGCATGATATGAGAAAGGTCTCCAGTATCTGTGCTGCCAGTCATGTGTTTTGCAATCCAGACGTTTTCGTTACCAATCAGATTATTTGCATTTTGCTGTAACAGGTCATTCAGAATGGCATTGTTATACAGTGGCAGATAGCCCGGTAAATCCTTGACTTCTACCTCAGCTCCGACAGACATTGCCCCAGCTACTAACGCACGCGTAATACGCTCGTTGGCATCTATCATTGCAGGGACATTTGAGGCGCGGACATAACTTTCCATACGCACATCACTGGGAACGACATTAACGAGGTCGCCGCCCTGAGTAATGATAGGATGAAAACGAATGTAATCTTTTTCCTGAAAGGTTTCACGGATAGCATTCACACCCATGATACCCATCATTGCGGCATTTAAAGCATTCACACCGATATGGGGCGCAGCGGCTGCGTGTGCTGGCTTACCTTTATAGTTGATTAGCTTGCCGATAAAGCCATTAGTCGTGGTAGACATTTCGATAAAGCCGTTATCACGTTCCGGTTTGACGCTGGTTAAGTGAATTTGCATTGCCATATCGATATCATCAAACTCCCCCAGAGAAATCAGTTCCGGCTTACCGCCGATATAAGTGATTTTTCCTTGTTCGATGAGCTTGCTACGATAAGCCAGTTCTACATATTCTTCAGCAGGCACGGCGAAAGGGACGACATCACCTGCCAGATATTCCATTGCACCAGAATTCACCAGCCCAATAGTCACCGCCATCATATTTGCAATTTGAGCATTATGACCACAGCAATGCGCAGCACCCGTTAGGTCATCTGCATCTGGGTGCTCAGCACAGAGAATGGCATCCAATTCACCGATCACGGCAATACTACGTTTACTGCCTTTGCCACCTTTAAGGCGCGCTTTGACACCTGTGAGTGCGAGTTGATTACGGTAACTAACACCTAAGGAATCAAATGCAGCTTCAACTTTTTTTGCTGTTTTCGTTTCTTTATAACCGAGTTCTGGCTCTGCCCAAATATCTTCTGCAAGTTTTTTAATGTCGACTTTATGGCTTGCAATTACTTCACAGACTTTGGCTTTCAGTTGGTCTTTAGTCATTTTCATGTTAAATGTTCCCCGTAATTAGATAACGCCACTCCATGAGAGCGTTATCTGACCAATAAGTGCGGCGAATATGAATGTCCCAGAGAACACAGCTAGTGATACCGGAATAATTCTCCAAGAGATGGCTTTGAACTTTTCAATATCTTTACCTAGAGAAAGACCCGCAAATGCCAGTACTGTCGTACTGATCACGGCAATAGAGACTTTACCCGTCATCGCAATCATTTCTTTATCATACGGAAATAGTGGTGAACATAGTCCAGCGGCAATCAGGGAAACCCAAAAAATAACCGGCAATTTACCTAACGGCGGTATTAGCGCAATGAGATAGGCCACAAAGGACATCGCACTTAACAACGCCATTGCGAGTAATGTATCGCTGAAAACTTGTCCGAATGTACCGCGACCATAGAGGGATCCACCGATAGCATCACCCAGAGCTGTGAATATAGCGACTAAAACTAGGATTACGGCAATTTCTGTCATCTTTTTCATTATTAACTTTCCTTATTGGTATTCGTAGCAGCCATTGCACTTTTTCTTTTAAATTTGTTGTATAGGAAAGAAGCAAATGGTAAGGAAAAGAATATGTAGACGTACAGACCTAATACCGAGGACATCAGGTTAGCTGAAGAGGAAAATGCCTGAATTTCTGAAGCTTGATTAGGATAAAGTTCGAGTAGTGGTGCTACTGCTGCGGCTAACATTGATCCACTTCCGACACCGGCACCCATTGCTAAAGCGAGCGGGCTGAGGATATCAAGACTGGCAATTACACTAGCCAAGATTCCCATCCAGACAGCACCAAATAATGTACCGCAGATATACATTGCCATCACACCTCGGCCTTCTGGCGAATCTAATCCATACTTAGCTTCAATAATGGCGATATTCGGTTCACGGCCAACAGAGTATGTGGCTCCGACAGCCTCGCGGCCCATGCCAAGCATAATTGCAAGTGGCAGACCCATAATAATGGTACCGATAAAGTGACCGACTTCTTGCAAAATTAATGCGCCGCCAGCTTGAATGATTTTTTCCCAAGAAGCCCCAACAGAAGTACTTAATTTAGCGATCAAGATAACCAATGCAACACTCATTATTGAGGTTGCATGTGCCATATTTTTTTCGTTGAGGATTTTAAATTTTGGAAAGCTAATAATACCACCCATCAGCATGGAATAAAGCATCGGGAAAAACATAACTAAACCGAGTTTAATTTGCCCTATAGCTTCTGCAAGGAGAATGATAAATAAGCCAACCAAAAGCAACTTACTATCTTTTAATATACCCATAGTGTTACCTTTTATTATAGAAATTGTTATTAGGAATTATTCGTATTTATTTATATAAAATGTATCCTGTCCGCATTCATACTATCTATGAAACCGTTTTCCTGACAATATTCCGAAAATTCCTCAAGCATGCCTAAAAGGAATGGCTAAAACCAATTAATGAGTGTTTATTGATTAATATTAATATAATTGTTTGGTTTTAATTAATTCATATAAAATATTTACCTTGTTTTTCATGTGGATACTGGTGTGGTAATATTGTGGTGAATATTATTTGATAAGTTGAATTGCTTATTTATTAAAATAATAAGAAGAAGGCTTAAATAAACTTAAAATGTGAGCTAGAGCCTGTTTTTTTATTAATTCGACATGGTGTATTTTTTTTCGATTAATTTAACTAATTATAACTATAGAGCCTTTATAAGGGGTAATTATATATCTTTGGATGTATTTGCCTAACTTTAGCAATACTTTTAGAGTATTTAACTAGTGTCAGAAAATGCGTTATCCCTATATAAAAATGTCTAAATTAGACATTGATCACACTATGTTGTAAATATAGATACAGATCACAATATGGAATATTTTTTTATTGGAGTATAAAAATAACGAATTTAATACTCTTATGAGTATCGTTTTTGTGAATATTGACTGGATTCTATCGTTTACTCTTATTTTGTGAAATTTTACATCAAAAGCGGCTGCCGGTTAGTATCTAAAGCTAATCCCGTTTTATGATGATTTTTGTTATAGAAATAGTGTATCTGCTTGTCTGATTTTTTTGGTGCTATTTCTATCATGAATAATTTAATTCAATTTTAGTCGGCATTAGTGTGATTTTATGGACTATAATCTATTTAATATTAGGCAAGCAATGAGAGAATCCCCCCACTGTGGGGAGATTAAAAACAACTGAGAAAAGTAGTTATTTCATTCTCATTGATTACTTAAGGTAGCGCACTAATCACATTTAGCGTTACAGTAAAATGAGTTAGGATCTCTACTTGTATATTGAGTTATTGATACAAAAAAACAAAATATCAATGAGCGAGTTACAGAGTATAAATTGATTGATTTTTATCTATTTATGAGGTTCCAAACATTCATTTTAATAATTTTTCAATGCATTAAATGATAGATGAAATAAGTATTGCATAAAAAAAACTAATGTTTTTTAAAGATATTAAATATAGCAGTACTTATTAGACCAAAATAAATTTTGGGTCAGTGTATAAACAATCCTTTATATTTTTTTCATTATCTTTAATATCATTCTCTATTTCTTTCAATAAATAGATGAAAAAGCTCTCAACACTTAAGTCTAATTTATCTAAAAATAGTAAAACAAGGTCTAGTGATATTGTATTTACGCCATTTTCATAGCGAGAGACTTGTTGTTGGCTAACATGCAATAACTTACCGACTTCAGCTCCAGTCATCCCATATTCAATACGTTTACTTTTTAAATAGTTCCCAACTAAAGTGTTAACAATAGTATTCATAATAAAGAATTCCCATACTAACTATTTTTATAGATATTATTTGTTAGAACCAAAAATATACAATTAATTAATTTAAGTAAAGATGTTTAAATCATTCAATTAATACCATTGCAATAGATAAAACCTATCAATTAAAAGTTAATCAATTGTTTAAAGCGATCATTTTATTGAGTTTTTAATGAGATAAATTAGTTCAACGTATTGATTTTAAGTAATTTAATTGTTTATTTTTCTTATGGCTCATTTTTTTGCCAATAATGCGATAAATATCCGTTTTACTCACAATAAGAGTAATGATAAAGGGTTTGTCTTTATGAATATAAATGAAAGGATGGCATTGTCTTATAATGAAATAATTTGTTATTTTATATAATTAATGACGATTCGTTATCGCTATTCAATTAAATTGATTTTTTGTAAATTAATTTGCTATTAATTTAAAATTAATAATTTGTTAATGATGAGGATAATTAAAATAAAAATGAGACTTATTTGAAAATTGTCGGTATTTATATTGATTATTTGTTAATTTTGAAGGGAAGATGCATGGTGCCCCCTATCAAGAACATAGGATAATATTAATACTAGCATGTTTGATTTGTAAAATGATTTAGTATTTTTATATCAATTATGATTCTCTGCGTTAACTTTGCATAAATGGGAGGAAAGATAAACTTTAATAAATTGAAGATGTTTTGTATACCACATAAATTTGTTTCTGTGGTATACAAAATAAGCAAAGTAATGGCTAAGTAAGCGATAGACTGATAAAGCGAATTTCGCCAAGCCACTGTATGAATCATGACATCATTTACTGGATGGTTTGATATCCGGCCTTGTATGCAGCAATGATTGATTCAGACATTATTTTTTTCTCAATATTTGATTTGTTAGCACCACTTACCGTTTCAACATGTACTTTTTCTGAAATGTATTGCTCTTTCGCATTTATACTGTTTAGGAACTCTGGAGTTGAAAAATAGGCAATTTTTTTCACATAATCTTCATTGGATATGTTGTCGTGTTTATCTTTTATTCCCATATCATAGAATTGCTTAAAAAAGGGGATGTTGAGCTTAATTGAAGTATGAATGTTGGTTTGAAAATTGGGATCAGATTCATAGCTTGCTAACTGATAAACATAATGTTTACTTATTTCCTCGTAGGGTAAGGTGGGGGTACTACAGGCAAATAGCAATAAAACAGAGGGTAATAATAACGTTACACTCAGTTTTGACATATTTTGTGTCCTTATTTTATATAGTTTCTTTTCCACTATAGTAATTCATATATCTGGTAATGAAAATATTACATTAAAAAAATTTATAAATTAATGCGATAGTGTTTTAAGACGATATGTGGAACTGAATAAATTATGTTTTATTCATCATGTTAGCTATCACTCTTCCAATTTGTCATCATTTTAACCAAGTTACTGCAACCCTGATGTATCTGCTCTATTGTTATAACCTAATTAATTTTAAGCCAAAGGAACATGGCGATTGTTTATGCTATTCTAGTTTTAGTAGTCTTGAATGTTTAACTATAAGATATTTCAATGTAATTAAGGAGATATTATGATTCAGTCATATGAACTACAGGATGGCTTTCAAATTCCTCAAATTGGATTTGGCACATACTCGCTTAATGGTTCGCAGGGTACTCGAATAATTGAAAGTGCGTTGTCAAACGGGTACCGTTTAATTGACACTGCATTTAATTATGAAAATGAAGGTATTGTTGGGAAAGCGATAAAAAATAGTTCAGTTCCTAGAGATAAAATAACCGTCACATCAAAATTACCAGGGCGTCATCAGCAATATAAAAATGCGCTGCAAACTGTCCAAGAATCTATATCCCGTATGGGCTTAGACTATATCGATATTTATTTAATTCATTGGCCAAATCCCAAGCAGGGTAAGTTTATTGAAGCATGGCAGGCTTTGATTGATGCACAAAAATCTGGACTAATTAGAAGTATCGGTGTCTGTAATTTCCTACCTGAGCATATAGATGCTCTTGAATTAGAAACGGGTATTCTGCCTGTGATTAATCAGATTGAATTGCATCCAAACTTTAATCAGTTAGATCAACGCAAGTATGATCAATCAAAAAATATTATTACTCAGTCATGGAGCCCGCTAGGACGCGCAGGTGATCTGTTAACGCATAATGCATTGCTTGAACTCGCTCATAAACATAAAAAGTCTGTGTCCCAAATTATTATTCGTTGGCATTTACAGTTAGGGGCATTACCAATACCTAAATCATCAAATGCATCGCGGCAAATTGAAAATATCGATGTTTATGATTTCTCATTATCTATTGAGGATATGCAGGTCATCGATATGCTGTCTTCATTAAAGGGTAGACTAAAAAATCAAGACCCTTCTTTTTATGAAGAGTTTTAATATTGAATACAGAAATATTGTGATTTATCACTTATGTTTAAATTGTTTTTGATATTGACTTAAAATGGGCAGTGTTAGAGTTAGCCATATTGCCCATTATTTATTTAACATTATTTAAAGAATACCTACTGATTAAATGGATGATGAAGGATGTAAGGTATCAATTAAGCGTCCATAATCGTTGTGTCTACATTCCCTTAAATGAAATATTGTCATTAAGCTAAATTTTATTTTAGCTCATTATTCATTGATCCGTTAATATAATTATAATTAACTTAAATTTATTTTTTTGTTTTAATTATAAAAAAATAAATTTAACCAAATTATATAACAATTGAGTATATCTAATAACATTGCATAGTGGCGCTATCGTCAAAAACTGCGTTCAATTTGTAATTAAATTTTGTGTGAATGTAAGTAAATATCTACATAAACTCCTATGGTGAGTATATGTAGATTTTTAGTCTACATGCAGCGTCTAACTTTGCTGTTTTGTTTATTTTTGATTGATTTGTATTTTTATCTATTTATTTGTAAATTTACAGAATTAAATTCTGAGTTTGTTGTGCTTTTCGCTGTTAATAGGATAAAGATGAGTCTTTTAATTATGCATTTATTAGCAGTTCAACTGAATATATTTGGTTACACTCTACGAGTCAAATACACAACTTGGGTGTATTTATATTTAATATTAGCCAGTATCATTCATCTCGTTCCCAATAATAGAAAACACTTTCAAAAATCATTAATTAATAAGGTATATAAAATGAATAAAACTTTAATCGCAATTTGCTTAGCTTTAACGACAACTTCAATTTCTGCTATTGCTGCTGATGCGGGTTCTGGAAAAATAACATTCAAAGGTGTTGTAAATAGCGGTGCATGTACTATTTCTCCTTCTGATATTAATAAAGAAGTTGAATTAGGAAGTATTTCAGCAGCAAGCTTATCGGCAGATGGTAAAGTAGGTCCATTAAATACATTTGAATTAAAATTACAAGACTGCCAATTAGACCCAGCAGCAACAGGTTCAGATTATTCTAAAGTTAAAATTGCATTTAATGGTCTATCTGATTCAAGTAAAGCAACTTTATGGGCGAATGCGGGTAGCGCAGATAACGTCGCGGTAGCTTTCTTTGATAATACAGGTAAAGCAATTAAACCAGGTGATACTTTAGAACAAGGTATGAAAACACCAGAAACAACAATTATTTTATCTGCTCAAGCTCAAGCGACTGGTGTAGCAACTGCCGGTACTATCAGCTCTGTTGCAAACTATGTATTAAGCTACGAATAATAAATTTATAGTAAATCAATACTTTTTTAATTAATTGTCTTACGCCATTTCGGCGTAAGACGTTTAATTATATTTTCCACTATTATAATAAGAGTGAGCTTATGTATTTTAAGAAAAAAAGCATTTACTATGCTATTTCACTTCTTATTAGTGGTGGATATTCTAATGCTGAAACATTTAATATCAATGCACTTAACTTATCCGCAGATGATAACGTTGACTTAAGTTATTTTGAAAAAAACGATTTAAGTGAAGGTTTGTACGAAACAGATATTGTATTTAACGATAAACGAATTATTCGTAATGAAAAAATTAAATTTATTGATAATAATGGGGTAATTGAGCCCTGTATTACTCCTGAATTACTTAAACGCCTTCCGCTAACAAATGAAGCAAAAGATAAATTAATTGCTACTCAAGAAGATAACTGTATTAACTTAAATTCTCTTGATCCTAATGTAGTGGTGGCTTTTAATGACAGTGAACAAATTCTGACTATTTCAATGCCGCAAAAGTATACCAATTTGGTTTATTCTTCTTGGGTTAGCCCTGAGATGAGAGATAGCGGTATTGCAGGGTTAATTTTTGATTATACTGTAAATAATAGTCATTATTATAGAAAAAATAGCGGTAGAAGTAATAGCGTTAGTGCCTTTGGTAATATTGGTGCCAATGTTGCGCAGTGGCGTTTTCGTGCAAATTATCAGTATGAAAATAAACTTGTTGATCCTAATGGCGATAAGCAAAGTCGCTTCGATTGGGAGCAAGTATATGCATTTAGGGATGTAGCGAGTTTGTCTGCAAAGCTATTTGTGGGTGAAGTTTTTATTAGATCTGATTTATTTGATAGCGTGCGTTTTAAAGGTGTGAGTTTCTTTACTGATGAAAGCATGATGCCTCAGAATTTGCGAGGTTATGCGCCGCAAATTACCGGTGTTGCAGCTTCAAATGCAACGGTGACTTTGTCTCAAAATGGTAGAATTATCAATCAGGTGAAAGTACCTGCGGGTCCTTTTGTCATTAAAGATCTGAATCAGTCGGTAATAGGAACTGTGGATGTTACTGTCACTGAAGATAATGGGCAAGAAACTACTTTTCAATTTACGACAACAAATATTCCATTCTTAACTCGTAAAGGGCAAGTGCGTTATAAGTTAAACGCAGGTCAATTAGCACCTAAATACAGTCATCATACCGATGATAATTTTATTACGTTAGAAACTTCTCTTGGCGTTTTTAATAATACTTCACTATTTGGTGGGCTTGTTGCAACTCAAGGAAACAAATATCAAGCTATAAACGTTGGCATAGGGCAAAACCTTGGTTTTTTAGGGGCACTCTCTGTTGATATAACACAATCCTATGCAGATGTTTTAACCGGAAGAGAGCAAGGAAAAAGCTATCGTATTAACTACGCAAAAGATTTACCGAGTATTGATGGCCAACTGACTTTAACGGGATATCGTTTTGCTGATCAAACGTTTAATTCTTTGACTAACTTTGTTGATCGGAATTTTAGTGATAATAATTTTGAAGACATCAACAAAGATAAACATGTTTTCTCACTTTCGTATGCGCAGCAATTACGTTTTATTAATGCAAGTGCCAATATAACGGCATCTCGTAAAACATATTGGAATGGTAAGCAAAATAACTACTTTAGCGTTGGGCTGAATAAATATTTTGATGAAGGCATAATGAAAGGAGGTAACATTTCGTTATCTTTAAATCAGATACGTAATGGCTATGATAAAACAGATAATCAGGTTTATCTTTCAATCAGCAAGCCATTAAATTCAGATAATAGAAATGCATCAGTGTCATATTTTGCTTCTTATAGTGATAAAGATAAGCGCTATGCGAACAATGCAAACTATAGTCGTTATGTGGATAAAAATACCAATTATAGTGTGACTGCTTCAACGCAAGATAGTTTATCTGATGCCATGGTGAGCACTTATATTTCACATAGTGGCGATTTGGGGCAAGTACAAGTGAGCGGTTCGTTGTCTGATTCAATGAATTCCGCCAGTGTGGCAATGAGTGGTTCAGTAACCGCGACACAACATGGTATTTCTGCACATCGTCTAACATATCGTGACCAATCTCGTTTAATTGTTGAGGTACCTAAAACTAAGGGACTTGTGATTGAAAATGGGAATACAACGACAAATAGTTTTGGCATAGCGACAATCAGTAACGTACCAACCTACTATAATATGGAATATAAGGTTGATATGAATAAGTTACCAGACGATGTAAACATTGAAGAAAATATTCTTGAATCTACACTTACTGATGGTGCTATCGGTTATGTGAAAATGGATGCAAATATTGGGAAGTCATTAATAACGCGTATAAAGCTTATTGATGGAAAATATCCTCCATTAGGCGCGATTGTGACTAATGGAGCAAATGATAAAGTTTCAGGAATTATTGCTGAATCTGGCATTGTTTACTTAACTGGGCTGAATATGGGCGATCAGCTGAGTGTGAATTGGGGAGATGGTCAATCTTGTTCTTTCTCCGCAGATAGTATTCTTGCTGGAAGCCGCGATATTACTTTATGTAATCACTAAGGTGGTTAAAAAATGTTGGTGAAAAAAATGACTCTATTTAAAAAAGTAATTTTTGTTGTTTTGTTATCTGGCGTAATGAGTCAAGCATATGCTGTGCTGGGCTTAGATAGAACTCGTATTATTTTTAATGAAGAAGATGGAGGAGTCAGTGTTGTTATTGAAAATCAAGACAGCGCATCCTCATTTTTAGCGCAAACTTGGATTGAAAAACCAAATGGTGAGAAATTAAATAACTATTTGGTTGCGCTGCCATTTTTACAAAAATTAAGTCCGAAACAGAAAAAACAAATAAAAATCACTTATATGGAAGGGCAGAACCTGTTGCCACAAGATAGAGAAAGTTTACTTTATTTCAATTTATTAGGTATTCCACCTCAAGGAAAAGAATCAAGTGTGGTTCAATTTACGATTCAATCACGATTAAAACTATTTTATCGTCCAAAAGGTATTGAATATAAAATGCCTGCGGGTAACGACTTTCGACGTGATCTTTTAGTCACCAAGCAGGGTGGGAATATCAAACTAACGAATCCAACGCCATTTAATATTATTATTACGAACCTGAATGTGGATCAGCGTAAAGATAGTGATTTTCCTGAAACCATTGTTGCACCTTTTAGTGATTCAGTTGTAAAACTAAAAAATCCGGCTTGGAATAGTTTTCATATTGGTTATATCGATGATTTTGGTGGATTACAATTTAGTCAATATCAATGTGATGCGTCACAGTCTTGTCAATTGTCATCTCATGCGAAAAGCAAATGACACTATTTTATCGAAATAGCGCAAAAATAAAAAAGCGAATCAAACAAAGTATACTTTGTTTGTTGCTAATAGCTTCGGGTAATGTTGCTTATGCAGCTGGGGCAGAATGTACTCCGAATGGTGGGCATATGTGGAATCCTGTGCCTGAAATTAATATTGATATGAATACTACTTTAGGTGAGATCTCTGCGGGAACTGAATTAGGTAAAGGATATACTGGTTTTTTTTCATGGCATTGTAATTTTTCAGGGTCTAATGCGGATAGAACTATTTATTTTTATAATCAAACACCCGCAACAACGAAAGCTCTTTTATTATCGAGTGGTGTTAGACTTTATCAAAATATTTATAGTCATGAAGTTGTCGAGATTACAGCAAATAATACACCAAAGTTAACGGTCGGTTATTGGAGTCAATCCGTTGCTGATATTGCTTTTATGTATATTTACACTCTTAAAAGAGGAGTAGGGCCATTAAAATCATTCGATACAGGTACTTTTGTTGTGGGGTATCATGCTGATGGTACTGGACGTCGTTTAGGTGACCTTTATCATGCTCGGATAACTGGAACATTAGTTAACTATTGCCCTACGCCTATTGTTACTATGAGTGATAAGATCGTTGATTTTAAAGAGTTAACGCCAGACCAATTTAATAGTGGTAAAACGGTTAAAGAAAATTTCAATATCACTTTAACACCTGTTTCAAGCTGTCAAGCTGCGCTGGAAGTGAGTGTTAAATTCCAAAGTAATAGTGGTGTCGTGAACAGTAAATATTTGGTTTTTGAGAACGGGTTGCAAGCGACTATTACAGATAAAAGTTTAGGGCAAGAAGTTATGTTTGACCGAGACTATTATAAAGGCGCTATTTCTCAACAAGCTCCGGGTAATTATCAATACAGCGCTGAACTATCAAATAGAAATAATGAGTCGATTAAACAAGGTCCGTTTAGTAATACAGTGAATGTGTTGTTTTCATATCGTTAATCATTTTAGCATCTAAATGCAGCGGAAATATGAGTTAATTATTTCCACTGTATTATTATCGTAATATTAATCTTCCACTAATCTTTTAATAAATTAAACTATGCGGGATCTGCGGGATATCCGGCCGTATTTAATGCCGTACGAAAAATACTCTCTTCGAGGTTACTGTAAATTTTAACAGTTCTTGTTTCCGGCTCAGTGGTTATTTGTGCGTGGGCATCAATATCTAATAATGCTTTTGTGACTGATTTAGCGCAACCGCCGCAAGTCATATTGGGTATCGTTAAATTAATCATTTTGCTCTCCTAATTATTGTGGTTTCCTGAGTAATGTAAGGCTTACCAGCGTAGCAAGGTCAATGCATTTTTAGTAAATAATGTGTATTTATTTCAATAGTATTAAGTATTGAATTTATATTTAATACTTTAATGATTAAGACGAAATCCGCTTATTTGATGGCAGTGATGCGTAAGCTCCAAATCGAGAGGTTTTAGTCGCGTTTTTTTCTGTATTAATTGTCGGTTCAGTTAAACTGGCAATAATCGGGCAATCAGGTTGATTATTGCCATGACAATGTTGGGTTAGTTTTTCAAGTGTTTGAGCCATGTTTTGTAATTCAGTTATTTTTTGTTTTAATTCAGTTAAATGGGTTAGTGCCATGGCTTTAACATTGGCGCTAGCTCGGTCACTATCTCGCCATAACAGTAAAAGTGCTGAAATCTGTTCAGTTGAAAAGCCAAGATCTCGGGCACGACGAATAAGATGAAAGCTCTCTACATCCGATAAAGTATAATGACGGTAACCAGCATTAGAACGGTTTGCTTTTGGAATTAATCCCGTCTGTTCATAATAACGTATCATTTTTGCTGAAATGTTAGCGAGTTTAGCTGCTTGACCGATATTCATCATGTTCTCCCATTTTGTAGGCGGATACATTTTCTTTATTAATGTAATGTTTACCTAGGTTTTAGACCTAGTGCGACCATGAGTTTTGGTTTCTGTGATGCGAATGTGCCGTAAAATATTTGTTCACCAATAAGTGTAATTGGCGCAACACGTACACCGGTATTTTCTTTTGCTTCCATCATGATTTTAGGGTCAGTGAGGTCGCGTTCTTCAAAAGGGAATGCATTTTGGGTCAACCATTCTTTTAACATATGACAATCAGGGCACGTGGGTGTGGTGTAAACAATAATGTTGGAATGAGATTGATTCGCCATCATTTATCCCTTTGTGTTTTAAGACTTACTTTTAGAGATTAGCCAGATCTTTCAATCTGGCTAATCGTCATGTATTTATTGGTATATTAACCTTTCATTGGTGCTTGAAAGCGTTTCAAACGTAAGGCATTACCCAGTACAAATACACTCGATAGCGCCATTGCACCGGCAGCTAACATTGGTGACAATAACGTGCCATTGATCGGGTAAAGCAAACCAGCGGCAACTGGGATTAATAAGGCATTGTAAGCAAACGCCCAGAACAGATTTTGTTTGATGTTCCGGATGGTTGCTTGACTCAGCGCAATCGCATCAACAACACCGCGTAAATCCCCCGACATTAACACTACATCGGCAGCTTCAATGGCGACATCGGTGCCTGTACCAATGGCGAGGCCGACATCCGCTTCTGCCAGTGCTGGTGCATCGTTGATGCCATCTCCGACGAAGGCCACTTTGCTACCATTGCTGCGAAATTTTTTCAACGCAGCAACTTTACCATCGGGTAATACTTCTGCTGCGATTTCATCGATACCCAGTTGTTTTGCTATCGCAGCGGCGGTAGCGGCGTTATCACCAGTAATCATAGCGACTCGAAGACCCAATGCATGTAAGGCTTTAATGGCTTCAGGTGTTGTTTCTTTAATCGGGTCAGCAACGGCAATAATTGCGGCTAGGCGGCCATCAATTGCGGCATATAATGGGCTTTTACCTTGCTCACCAAGGCATTGAGCTGTTTGTTGTAGACTTGAAACATCCAATCCTAGCTGTGCCATGAATCGGTCGGCACCCACTGAAACTGCGCGGCCACCGACTTGAGCTGAAACACCAAAGCCTGGTACTGCTTCAAAGTTTTCAATTGAGGCAAACGTGATGCCTTTTTCTTTTGCTGCGGCAACAATGGCTTCAGCAATAGGGTGCTCAGAACGCGTCTCAATAGCAGCAACAAGACTGAGTACTTCATCATATTCAAATCCATCCGCAGGCACGAGGTCAGTTAATTCTGGACGGCCCTTGGTTAATGTTCCGGTTTTATCTAATGCAACAACACTCACATCTCGCAGGGCTTGCAACGCTTCGCCTTTGCGAAAGAGAATACCAAGCTCTGCTGCACGTCCAGTACCAACCATGATAGATGTTGGTGTTGCGAGTCCCATCGCACATGGACAAGCGATAATTAACACGGCAACCGCATTAATCAGTGCAAAAGTTAGCGCAGGATTTGGGCCAAAAATCATCCAAATAATAAAGGTGATTACTGCGCCCGTCATGACCGCTGGTACAAACCACATGGTGACTTTATCAACTAGTGCTTGAATCGGTAATTTTGAACCTTGGGCTTCCTCAACTAATCGGATGATCTGCGCAAGTACGGTATTTGAGCCAATTTTAGTGACGCGGAAACTGAATGCGCCAGTTTTGTTAATTGTTCCACCAACAACATCAGAGCCAATTTCTTTTGATACTGGAACAGGTTCGCCGGTGATCATACTTTCATCAACGTAAGATGCGCCTTCAATAACCTCACCATCGACTGGAATTTTTTCACCTGGACGGACAAAAACAATATCGTTTGTTGTCACATCATCCAGTGGAATTTCAATTGTTTCGCCGTTACGCTCAACTCGGGCGGTTTTAGCTTGAAGCCCCACAAGGCGTTTAATCGCTTGAGATGTTTTTCCTTTAGCGCGCGCTTCTAACGTACGACCTAGCAAGATTAACGTGACGATCACCACGGCAGCTTCAAAGTAGACATTTGCCGTTCCAACCGGTAATACTTGTGGAATAAAGGTAGCAACAACGGAATAACCGTAAGCGGCGATTGTACCAACAGCTACCAGTGAGTTCATATCAGGCGCGCCGCGAAATAAGGCTGGAATACCTTTGCGGAAAAAACGCATCCCAGGGCCAAATAAAACAATCGTTGCTAAGATAAACTGTATATACCAGTTCGTTTGTTGGCTCATGACTTTCGACACGAGCTCGTGTACGCCGGGAATAAAGTGCGATCCCATTTCAATAATGAATACGGGGAGCGTAAAAATAGCGGCAGTCAATAAAGCGCGACGTAATGAACGCTCTTCATTATCACGACGCTCATCTGCTTGGTCATTGCTACTGGTTGTTCCCGCCGATATTCGACGAGATTTATAACCCGCTTGCATAACCGCAGCTTCTAAATCATCAATAGTGACAGCACCCGAAAGGTGGCGGATACGGGCGCGTTCAGTCGCTAGATTCACCGTAGCTTCCAATACACCGGGCACTTGAGCTAAAGCTTTTTCAACGCGACCGACACAAGAAGCACAGGTCATTTCTTCAATCGTGAGTTCGGTGGTTTCTTCGCGAACCGTATAACCTGAATTTTCAATTGCTCGTACTGCTGCAAGGGGATCTGCCGCGCCAGTGAAGGTAATATCAGCACGTTCTGTCGCAAGGTTAACCACGGCAGTGCTTATTTCTGGAACTGCTTTTAAAGCACGTTCAACACGACCGACACAAGATGCACAGGTCATGCCTTCAACCGGTAAACTTATACGGTTGGATGTGGATGGAGAGATATTCGTATTCATTATTTTGCCTTCTTGAATAGGTTGTTGAGTGAAAGCATAAGGTTTCCCTTAAGGGTAAGGTCAAGGTTTTTTTATTTTTATTTAATGAATAAATTGATGTTTGAATAATTATGGTGTGTTTCTAAGATGGAAATATGACCGATTTTTATTTTATTATATTTATAATCAATAGGTTAATTTATGTCATGAAAACTAAGGCAACAAAGTGTATTAAAAAAATATTTTATTCACTAGGCAAAATCTACCCAGTGAATAAATGTTTTCGTATTATATCAAATTATTTGTTATAGCGACTTTCTGAGTGTTAACTTACGGACAATAACGTAAAAAACGGGTGTCAGTATTAAGCCAAATAATGTCACGCCTAACATACCAAAGAAAACAGCAATACCCATGGCTTGTCTCATTTCAGAACCGGCTCCGCTCGCCAAAACTAATGGAATAACACCTGCGATAAATGCAAACGATGTCATTAATATTGGGCGTAATCGCAAATGTGCGGCTTCTAAAACAGCTGCGATAGGGTCGGCTCCTTGTTTTTCTTGTGCAATAGCAAATTCGACAATTAGTATGGCATTTTTGGCGGCGAGTCCCACAAGGACAATAAAGGCGATTTGCGTAAAGACGTTGTTATCACCATTGAACAGCCATACACCCGCAATCGCAGAAAGTAATGCCATTGGTGCTATCAATAAAACAGAGAAGGGTAGTGACCAACTATTATATTGGGCAGCAAGGATCAAAAAGGCAAATAAAACGGCTAATGGGAAAATATATAATGCCGAATTACCACTCAATTGCTCTTGGTAAGTTAAATCAGTCCATTCATAAGTCATACCTTCCGGTAAGGTTTCTTGCAAGATTTTTTCAATAGCGTCGGTTGCTTGTCCAGAAGTAAAGCCCGGTGCGGCGTTTCCTGTAATATCTACCGATGGAAAACCATTATAGTGAATGATGCGATCTGGCCCTGTAGTACGTGTAATGTTAACTAATGTGCCTAGCGGGATCATGTCACCGTGTTTATTGCGTACTTGCAATAATTCAATATCTTTAGCGTCCATTCTAAATGGCGTGTCTGCCTGAACGACAACGCGATAAGTTCGGCCAAATCGATTGAAGTCATTAACATATAATGATCCAAGATTGATTTGTAGTGCATCAAAAATATCGGTTAATTCCACACTTTGTGATTTTGCTTTTACGCGGTCTATATCAACATCTATTTGTGGTGAATTGGTTTGAAAACTGGCCATCATCCCTGTGAGTTCAGGTGTTTGCATCGCCTTCATTAAAATTTGTTCTTGTACTTTAGCTAACGCTTCAAAACCAAGATCGGCTCTGTCCTCTATTTGGACTTTAAATCCGCCCATAGCACCTAATCCTGGTACAGGCGGTGGTGGGAAAATACCCACGAAACCGTCAGGAATTTGACTAAATTTCCCCATTAATTTACCCGCAATGGCATTCGCAGAAAGCGATGGGTCGGTGCGCTCGTCAAAAGGTTTAAGCATCGCAAACATCAAGGCGGAGTTAGGAATATTAACGGGCCCATTAACGGATAAACCGGGGAATGCGACCACGTGTTCAACACCGGGCTCGGCAAGTGCAATGCGTGACATTTCTTTTACCACGGCTTCGGTTCTATCGAGTGAAGAACCTGGCGGTAATTGTGCAACGCCAATTAAGTAGTATTTATCTTGTGCGGGAACAAAACCGTTAGGGACAACGTTAAAACCCAGTGCGGTTAATCCAATAAATCCGAGATACAGAGTCAGTATAATAAGGCTGCCTCGAATGCATCGACGGATTAATTGAACATATTTTTCTGACAACTTATTAAAGAAGAGATTAAATTTGGCAAAAAAAGCACCGAATATCAGATTAATAATACGTGTCAGCCAATCTGTTTTTACATTTTTACCGTGGGGCTTAAGTAACATTGCACAAAGTGCTGGTGCTAAGGTTAATGAGTTAATCGCGGATATAATGGTTGAAATAACAATGGTTAATGAGAATTGTCGATAAAACTCTCCTTGTAACCCCGATAAAAATGCGGTGGGAATAAATACTGCGGCTAGCACAGAGGTAATCGCTAAGATTGGGCCCGTTACTTCATCCATCGCTTTGAATGCAGCTTCTCTGGGCGCTAACCCTTCGGTTATATGCCTTTCCACATTCTCGACGACAACAATGGCATCATCGACCACGATCCCTATCGAAATGACTAATCCAAATAGGGATAGCGTATTTAAGGAGAAACCAAATAAATACATAAAGGCAAATGTGCCGATTAATGAGACGGGGACGGCGACCAGTGGAATAATCGAGGCGCGCCAGCTTTGTAAAAATAAAACCACCACTAAAACAACTAAAATAGTCGCTTCAAGTAAGGTTATCGCAACTGATTTTAATGAAGCACTGACAAAAACCGTCGGGTCGTAAGCGATTTTATAATCGATACCGTCAATAAAATTAGCCTGTAAGCGTGACATAGTCTCGCGTACAGAGCTGGATACATCTAAAGCGTTAGCGCCTGGGCTCATCACAATTTGTAAGCCAACGGCATTTTGACCATCAAGCAGGCTACGTAATGAATAATTATCTGCACCTAACTCCATTCTAGCCACATCTTTCAGGTACGTAATTTGGCCATTTTCGCCAGCTTTGATAATAATATTGCCAAACTGTTCTTCTGTTGTCAGCCTGCCCAGAGCATTAACACTGATTTGAAATGAAGATGTGCTATCCGGTTGCTGTCCAATAGAACCTGTTGCGACTTGAATATTTTGCTCACGAATGGCGGCGACAATATCATTTGCAGTCAGCCCCACTGATGCCACTTTTGTTGGGTCTATCCAAGCCCGCATTGCATATTCACCTTCCCCCCAAACCACGGCGCTTGCGACACCGGAGAGTTTAGCAATTTCATCTCGCACATTTAACATGGCATAGTTAGAGACAAACAGTGAGTCGTAGACATCATTTGGGGAATACATATGGACAACCATCAGGACATCTGGAGATGTTTTCTCTGTTGTCACGCCAATTTGTTGCACTTCTTGAGGCAATCTTGGCAGTACTCTAGAAACTAAATTTTGTACTTGAATTTGGGCAATGTCAGGGTCAACACCTTGCCCAAATGAAATGGTTAAAACCATTTTTCCATCAGTTGACATCTGAGAGCTCATATAGAGCATCCCTTCTACGCCATTGACGGCTTGTTCTATCGGTGCGGCAACAGTGTCTGCGATAACTTTAGGTGTTGCGCCCGGATAACTTGCAACCACTTGGACTGTAGGGGGGGTAACGGATGGATATTCGCTTAATGGCAATTTAAAGAAGCTAAGAATACCGGCTATCAAGATAAATATGGATAAGACAATGGCAACAATGGGCCGTTGAATAAAAAAATGGGGAAATTTCATTATTTGTTTTCCTCCGTTTTATTTTTGTTGGTCATATTGTTTTCAGCCAGATTGCTATCAGCCAATGGTGATTGCATTGGAATTTCGTTAGGCGTAACTTCCATTCCCGGTCTGACAAGACCTTTGATAATGATTTTTTCACCTTGTGCTAAGCCCTTATTGATGACTCTTAAGCCATCTTTCATCGCACCGAGTTCGACTTGTCGATATTCTGCTTTGTTATTTTTATCAAGCACTAATACATAGTTTTGTCCTTGGTTGGAACCGATTGCTTGTTCATCAATGAGAATTGATGGCGCTTTGTTACCAATAGGAAGTTGAACGCGAATAAAGGAGCCGGGGGTGAGTTTGCCATCTTCATTTTTAAGTGAAGCTCGCACTTTGACTGTCCCTGTTGCTCGGTCAATTTGATTACTGATAAAATTGAGCGTGCCTGAATGAGGATAATTTTGTTCATTAGGTAAACGAATATTCACTGAAGGTAGTGCGACACCTTGCTTTGATTCTGGAGTGAACTGTATAGCTGAAAGTTGATGAAAGGTGGTTTCATCAATATCAAAATAGGCATAGATAGGGTCAATTGAAACAATTGTCGTTAACAGTGTGGCGGTATTGATATCACCGCCTGTCACAAGGTTGCCTTCTGTTATTAACGCTCTATCAACTCGGCCAGTTATTGGCGCGGTAACTTGCGTATACGATAAATTTAATTTAGCGGCTTCAACTGCGGCTTTGGCAGATTTAACTTGAGCATTATTGACGGTGCGATTAGCGTGTGCATCATCGTAATCTTTACGAGAAACGACGCCCTTATCAACCAGGCCTTTGATTCGATTGTAATTTTTATTTGCTTGAAAGGCTAACGCTTCAGCTTGACTAAGTTGTCCTATCGCTTCATTCAATGCAATTTGAAAAGGCAGAGGGTCTATTTGAAAGAGTAAATCCCCTTTTTGAATAATTTGCCCTTCAGGCAAGTTAATCGCATTAATTCGACCACCGACTCGGGCACGTAAATCAACTGTTTTAGGTGCAGCTAAGTAACCTGTAAATTCGGAAGAGGGAATAATATCCCGTTGAATAACCTCAGCGACAGGTACTTGGGGAAGCATGATGGCGCTAGTGCTTTCTGGCTGGCTATCATTATTATTATTTTCTTGTGCAGCAGATTGCCCACCCAAAGTGATAGCTGTAAAGAGCGCTGCATATACGCCAATTTTCATTTTCATAAAAAACCTTGCCTGATTAAATAAAGGAATTGTTAATTCGGATGTTATTGAATAAATTCTTTGCAAGGGTAAAGGTTACAGTCGCTGTAAAGTCAATAGTTTTAATTAAATGAAAACAAAAAAATAAAAGATGGTAAGTTTACATTTGATATGGATTTTTAATATGATGATTTATTTTATTTTGATGAGGAATTAAATAAAGGCTACTGTATGAAAAATTAAAATAATCTTCTGAACTATTGACCTTGTATCTACTTTAAGGTTTTAAATGACTTTAAAGTAACTTAATTATATTTAAATTAAATAGAGTTTAAAATGAAATCAATCATGACGGTCATTGAGGTGTTTAATGATGAATAATAATGCACTAAGAGAAAATATCGTGAATGATATTATTATTTGGATTGATGAAAATGTTGATAAACCTCTCGATATTGAAATAATCTCTGAAAGAGCAGGTTATTCAAAATGGCATTTTCAGCGGATATTTAAACATGTGGTTGGCGTTAGCTTAGGTGAATATATTTTAAATATCAGGCTATTAAAGGTCTCGTCTGATCTAAAGAAAACCAATGATAAAATTATTGATATTGCATTTCGATATGGCTTTGATAGTCAGCAAGAGCTAAATCGTGCATTTAAAAGAATCTTGAAAGTGACACCGGGCAAGTATCGAAAAGAAACTGTACTACGCTACGATGCTTAACTTTAATCATGATATTAAAAATTAATAAATGCTTATTTGCTATTTTTCTTGACCTTACAATGACGGTAAGGTTTAAGATTGTTAGTATATTTTTAGATTGAAATTATTTGAGGTGAATAAATGAAAATAGGTGAGATGTCAGATTTATTTAAAATTCCAAGGGAAACTATTCGTTTCTATGAACGTGAAGGGCTAATGTTACCTCCCAATAGAAATAATAATAACTATCGGAGTTATAGTGAAAATCATGTTGAACGTTTAAGGTTTATAAAAAACTGTCGAAATTTTAATATGTCGCATCGTGAGATCAAAAAATTACTCAATCTTATTGATAATAATAATGCGGGTTGTGAATTAGTCGAAGAGGTCGTTTTGAGTCATTTATCCAGTATTAGAGAAAATATTGAGAAGTTGAAGCGGTTAGAGAAAGATTTGGTTATTTTACAAGTTCATAGCAAGAATATGGATATTAATGATAAATGTGGGATCATTAAAAATCTGTTATCTCGGGAGATTTAACTATTGATGAGATGATTAATTTTTTATTCCAAAACAGTAAAAATTCCCTATCTTGCATACTTTTTATTCCAATTTTAAACTTTAAATTATTTTCGTCAAAAATGTCGACGCTCAGTTTGAACATTTAGTTGTATTCCTATCATATTGATTAATATTCATTATTTTATTGGCATATTTTGTGCATTATTTGAGTTTCTTTTTCTTACTCTTTTACTCCCTAGTTAGGGGAAAGGACTTCAAATGAAAAAAGTTATATCTGTATGCCCATACTGCGGCGCTGGTTGTAAATTAAATCTCTGTGTTGAAAACGGCAAAATAATCAAAGCTGAAGGCGCTAATGGCGCTACAAATCAAGGACAACTCTGTTTAAAAGGTTTGTATGGCTGGGATTTTCTTTATGATAATAAATTACTAACTGCTCGTATTAATCAGCCAATGATCCGCAGGGAAAAAGGGGCGCCATTTGAAGTTGTCAGTTGGCGTGAAGCCATTAATTATACCGCCCATAAATTAAAAGAAATCAAAGAAAAGTATGGCGCTAAATCCATTATGTGCACGGGATCTTCTCGTGGTACGGGTAACGAAACCAATTTTGTCATGCAAAAATTTACCCGTGCAGTGTTAGGCAATAATAATGTCGACTGCTGCGCGCGAGTTTGCCATGGCCCTTCTGTGGCAGGGTTACAGGTCACATTGGGGAATGGCGCCATGAGTAACTCAATCGCCGATATTGAGAACTCGGATTGTTTATTAGTTTTCGGATATAACTGCGCAGACTCTCACCCAATCGTTGCTAGACGAGTGATAAAAGCTAAAGAAAAAGGGGCTGAAATTATTGTTTGCGACCCGAGAAAAATAGAAACAGCAAAAATAGCCACACAATATCTTCCGCTAAAGAATGGGACCAATATGGCATTAGTGAATGCCTTTATTTATACCCTGATAGAAGAAGAACTTTATGATAAAAATTATGTTAATCAGTTTACTGAAGGTTTTGAAGACGTTAAACAAATAGTACAGGATTATAGTCCGGAAGCGGTTCAGGATATTGTCGGTATTCCTGCATTACAAATTCGTCAGGCGATGCGAACTTACGCTAAAGCTAAAACAGCGACCATTATGTGGGGAATGGGCGTGACCCAATTTGGACAAGCCGTTGATGTAGTTAAAGGTCTTTCTAGCTTAGCGCTGATGACGGGAAACCTCGGAAAACCGAATGTGGGCGTTGCGCCTGTTCGCGGACAAAATAATGTTCAAGGTGCTTGTGATATGGGGGTGTTACCTAATCTATTCCCCGGTTATCAGGAGGTCACAGATGAAAGCGTACGTCAAAAATTTGCAAAAGAGTGGGGAATTTCGTCTGAGCAGCTTGACCCTAACGTAGGTTATCGAATTACTGAAGTACCTCATTTAGCTATTGAAGGAAAGGTCAAAGCCTATTACATCATGGGTGAAGACCCATTACAGACAGAAGCAGATTTGAATCTAGTTCGAAAAGGTTTTGAAGCACTCGAGTTTGTTGTCGTTCAAGATATTTTCATGACCAAAACGGCAGAACAAGCCGATGTTATTTTACCTTCAACCAGTTGGGGTGAACACGGTGGTATCTTCACTTGCGCTGACCGTGGATTTCAACGATTTGAGAAAGCGATTGAGCCAGTTGGTAATGTTAAACGGGATTGGGAAATTATTTGTTTGATAGCGACAGAAATGGGTTATCCAATGTCGTACACCGATAATAAACAAATTTGGGATGAAGTTAGAAAACTTTGTCCGCTATTTTTCGGTGTGACCTATGAAAAATTAGCCGGATTAGCGCATATTCAATGGCCTTGTCCAACTGAAGATCATATGGGAACGCCTTATCTCTATAAGGACAACGTATTTGATACGCCTTCAGGTAAAGGGCTACTTTTTGCAACCAATTGGCGCGCTCCTGCGGAATTACCGGATGAAACATACCCGTTGATCCTTTCAACGGTTCGTGAGGTTGGCCATTATTCTTGTCGCTCAATGACCGGAAATTGTAAAGCGCTCGCATCTTTAGCGGATGAGCCGGGATATGTTCAAGTTAATCCCGAAACCGCGAAAAAAATAGGCATTAAAGATCAAGATATCGTTTGGGTTGAGTCTCGTCGGGGAAAAGTTATGTCTCGTTGTAGTATTAATGAAACTATCAATAAGCCCGCCATTTACATGACTTACCAATGGTGGGTTGGAGCTTGTAATGAATTGACGCAAGATAATCTTGATCCTATTTCAAAAACGCCAGAAACTAAATATTGCGCCGCAAGGATTGTCAAAATTAACGATCAAAAATCCGCAGAAAGCCTCGTGACTTCGAAATATGTCGATATGCGTTCGCGACTGATTAATTTGGTTGAGTCAGCCGAAAGCCAAATACAATAAAACCTAAATAGAGAACTTAAATAGAGAACCTAAAGTGGCTACGGTGTGATTAATTCACATCGTGGCCATTTTGCTATTCAGTTTGTTCATTTCATTTTCACAGATTTCGCTTCCTCACTTCACTGCTTGTCGTCATTAGTGTCGATTAAGCGGTATTTATCATTCCATTATTTCATAACAAATTGATTTTATTGCTAATAATTTATGGCATGAAAAATGCTTAGTTAATGGCATCAATCCTAATGACTTGACAGATTTTATTGGAGGGTAAGGCGAATGAATCGCTTTGTTATTGCCGACCCACAATTATGTATCGGATGTAATACCTGTATGGCGGCGTGCTCAGAGACGCATAAAGTTCAGGGATTACAAACATATCCGCGACTAAAAGTGGTGAAAATTGGAGAGCTGACTGCACCTATGCTCTGCCGCCAGTGTGATGATGCTCCATGTGCTCGTGTGTGTCCGGTGAATGCCATCACCCACGAGAACAACATGATTGTGCTGAATGAAAGTCTTTGTATAGGCTGCAAATTATGCGGTCTAGTTTGCCCATTTGGGGCAATCACCCCATCAGGCAGTAAACCTGTGGATATGCCTGATTTCTTTGAACAATATGTTCCCAAAGAAATGTTATTGGATGTTCCTGACAGCTTACCAACGATGAACCCGTTTTTGGCATGGAATGCTGGTATTCGTAATGTCGCTGTGAAATGTGATTTATGTGACTTTAGCGAAGAGGGCCCAGCTTGCGTGAAAGTGTGCCCAACTGACGCTCTCCATATTGTTGAAGAGAACCAATTAGAAAATGAAAATGCGAAACGACGCAATGCATCGGTCAATGTGATGCCGCCAGAGTTCGACATTTTTGTCTCAGGACAGGAGAACTCATAACATGACGTCGCTTCAGTTACTCTTGTGGTCTATTTCCCTTTATTTTGCTGGTGGCTTCATATCATTGCTATTTAAAAGACAAGAAAAAATAGCAATTTATGTCGCTGGTATTGCAGCAATAATTGGCGGGCTCCTCGGTTTAATGAGTTCAATTCCTGTGTTGATGAATGGCGAGGTATTGACCTATTTTGCGCAAGGACCATTCCCATTTGCGCATTTTGTGGTTCGTTTTGATAGCCTCGCCGCTTTTATGGTGATGGTGATTTCATTACTTGTCACAGTAAGCGCTTTATATTCGTTGAATTATGTACAGGAATATTGTGGCCGTGGCGCATGGAGCATGGGTTTCTTTTTGAACCTATTTGTTGCATCAATGGTTGCACTGGTCGTTATGGATAACGCTTTCTATTTCATTATTTTATTTGAAATGATGTCATTAGCTTCTTGGTTTCTGGTTATTGCTGACCAAGATGAAAAATCTATCCGTGCTGGCTTACTGTACTTCTTTATTGCTCACGCCGGTTCTATCCTCATCATGATTGCTTTCTTCTTGATGTGGCGTCAAAGCGGTAGCTTAGATTTCGACTCCTTCCGACAACTTTCACTTTCACCTACCATGGCCTCAGTGGTCTTTTTGTTGGGCTTTTTTGGTTTTGGCGCCAAGGCGGGGATGTTGCCGTTACACAGTTGGTTACCGCAAGCTCACCCAGCCGCACCTTCTCATGCTTCTGCGCTGATGTCTGGTGTGATGGTTAAGATTGGTATCTTTGGGATCATCAAAGTCGGCATCGATTTACTCGGTGCAACGCAAGGTTGGTGGGGAATTGTAGTACTTGCTTTTGGGGCCGTATCTTCCGTTCTTGGGGTTATGTACGCCTTAGCAGAACATGATATCAAGCGTTTGCTTGCTTGGCATACAGTAGAAAACATCGGCATCATTTTGATGGGCGTTGGCGTTAGTATGGTCGGTATGGCAAATAACATGCCAGTGTTGGCGACTATTGGTCTACTTGGTGCGCTTTATCACTTACTCAACCATGCGGTATTTAAAGGCTTGCTATTTCTCGGTGCTGGTGCGGTTATTTACCGCATTCATACTCGTGATATGGATAAAATGGGGGGCTTAGCCAAGTTAATGCCGCTCACTGCGACAGCCTTTTTAATTGGTTGTATGGCCATTTCTGCATTACCGCCACTCAATGGTTTTGTGAGTGAGTGGTACACCTATCAATCCCTATTTTCTATGAGCCATGAAGGCACTTTCATTATGCGTATCAGTGGCCCAATTGCGATTGTGATGTTAGCCATCACAGGTGCTCTTGCGGCAATGTGCTTTGTGAAAGTCTATGGCGTGAGTTTTTGTGGTGGTGCGCGTAGCGAACAAGCAACCCATGCACGAGAAGTACCTTGGACCATGACTGTCGCGATGATTATTCTTGCGGCAATTTGCGTCATTTTAGGTGTGGGTGCGAGTGTGATTGCACCTGTGTTAGCCAATGTCGCGATGTCATTGACCAGTGCAACGGATATCACGGTTGTTCAAGGGGCGATGTTAATCCCTGATAGCGCGTCTCAAGCGATGATATCACCTGCAATGACTTTTGTGCTTCTACTCGCCTTACCTGTGATCCCATTTATTATTTATATGGTTTTCAAAGGCAAACAACTCGGTTTTCGTCGTAAAGGCGATGCATGGGCTTGTGGTTATGCATGGGAAAGCGATATGTCCGTATCTGCGGGTGGATTTACTCAGCCGCTTCGTTCTATGTTCGCACCCTTGTATCGGATGCGTAAACAGCTCGATCCGTCAGCGAAATTGGCTCAGGCTTTAGAAGTGACTAAAGCAGGGGCAGGGAAAGTCGAACCTTTCTGGGATGAAAGTATTATTTATCCTCTAGTGCGCGGTATCAATCGGTTTGCCAAACGAATGCAGTGTCTTCAAGGTGGGGATTTTAGACTTTATTGTCTCTATGTCGTTGCGGCGTTAGTCGTTTTACTTGTCGTCATTGCGGCGTAAGGAGAGAGAAACCATGTCTATTCAAGAAACACCGACATTGATGACAGGACTCTTTGCTGTGGTTCAAGCGGTATTTTTACTGCTATTAACACCATTGTTTACTGGTATCTCTCGTCAAATTCGCGCCAAAATGCACTCTCGTCAAGGACCCGGCGTTTTACAAGATTATCGTGATATTTTTAAATTGTTGAAGCGTCAGTCCGTCGCACCGCGTGATTCAGGAATGGTCTTTTGTATCATGCCTTATGTATTACTCGGTAGTATGTTGTTATTAGCGATGGCACTGCCTGTCTTTACGATCACTTCACTGTTTAGTGGCGCATCTGACATCATTATTGTGTTGTATGTTTTTGCGCTATTTCGCTTTTTCTTTTCGCTCTCAGGTTTAGATACCGGAAGCCCATTTGCAGGTATCGGTGCCAGCCGTGAATTGACGCTTGGTGTTTTGGTCGAACCTACTTTATTTCTTGGTTTGTTAGTTGTCGCATTAATTGCAGGCTCAACCAACATCGGCGCTATTAGTGCGGTGATGAATGAGGGCTGGATATCACCAACAGCAACGCTCCTTGCACTATTAGCTTGTGGTTTTGCCACTTTTATTGAAATGGGCAAAATTCCCTTCGATGTGGCGGAAGCTGAGCAAGAATTGCAAGAAGGACCGCTTACTGAGTATTCAGGATCGGGTTTGGCGTTAGTGAAATGGGGTATAGGTCTGAAACAAGTGATCGTCGCAGTTTTGTTTCTGTCTATTTTCTTTCCCTATGGTAATGCGAGCGAATTGACAATAGTCAGTTTGCTATTTGCCATCGTCATCATGCTCATAAAATTGTTGGTTATTTTCGTTCTGGCATCGTTAGTCGAAAATAGTTTGGCTCGTGGTCGTTTCTTACTGACGCACCATGTGACTTGGTTAGGATTCGGTGTTGCGGCACTTGGATTCGTGTTCTATCTCACCGGTCTATAAGGAGCGACAAAGCATGTTAGAAAATATTGCACTGGCGACTCTAATGGTTCCGTTTATTGGGGCGTTGCTGGTCAGTTTCTTACCAACACGTGTCGCACCGTGGCTAAGTACGTTAGTTGCGTTGCTTGCATCGCTCGGTACGGCGGCATTGGGTTGGTTGTATCTCGACGGTGGCAAAGTCGCCACCACGTTGGAATTAGTACAAGCAGGGGATGTCGCGTTATTTGGTTTTACCATTGATGGCGTCAGTACATTAATTGCGTTTGCCGTAGTATTCCTAGGCTTTTTGATCTGTCTGTATTCTACAGGCTATTTGACCGAAGGTAATCGTGAGCACGCACACGGCCCAACTCGCCGCTATTATGCATTTTTGCTGATTTTTATCGGTGCAATGGCGGGTGTGGTGCTGTCTTCTACCATTTTAGGACAACTCGTCTTCTTCGAAATTACTGGGGGCTGTTCTTGGGCGCTGATTGGTTATTACCAAACTGAAAAATCACAGCGTTCTGCAATGAAAGCACTGCTTATCACCCATATCGGTTCGTTGGGACTGTACATGGCAGCAGCGACCTTATTCATCAGTACAGGAACATTCGCACTAAGTGCCATTAATCAGCTGAATGAAACACAAAGCCTGATTGTTTTTGGTGGCATTTTATTTGCGGCATGGGGTAAGTCTGCACAACTCCCATTACAGGCTTGGTTACCTGATGCGATGGAAGCGCCAACACCGGTCAGCGCGTATTTACACGCGGCCTCTATGGTGAAAGTTGGCGTGTATATTTTTGCGCGTAGCATTATGTCATCAACCCATGTACCGGAAATTATCGGTTGGATTGGTGTGACGATGGCAGTGATCACCTTGGTATATGGTTTCTTGATGTATCTACCACAAAAAGATATGAAACGATTATTGGCGTGGTCAACTATTACCCAATTAGCGTATATCTTTCTTGCCTTGTCGTTATCGATTTTTGGTTCGAAAGAGGCGTTTGATGGCGGTATTGCTTACATCTTTAACCATGCTTTTGCGAAAAGTTTATTCTTCTTAGTTGCAGGTGCGCTGAGCTATAGCTGCGGTACACGTATGCTGCCGCGTTTACGTGGATTAGCAAAACAGTATCCACTTTTAGGCGTTGGATTTTGTGTGGCGGCATTGGCGATTGCCGGTGTTCCTCCGCTTAATGGTTTTTTCAGTAAATTTCCAATCTTTGCCGCAGGTTTCGCGTTGTCTGACAAATTCTGGATATTAACGCCAATTATGATTTTGGTGTTGATTGAATCCGTCGCGAGTTTTGCTTGGTTACTTTACTGGTTCGGTAAAGTGGTACCTGGCGAACCAAGTGAAGACGTGGCAAATGGCAGTGCTGTTCCATGGGCGATGCAGTGGGTAATTGGTTTACTGATCATCATGTCCTTCTGTTCTAGTGTTATTGCCGTCATCTGGCTCAATTAAGGGGAGAAAGTATGACTGGTTCAATGATTGTAAATAATTTAGCGGGGCTGATGATGATCACTTCGCTACTGGTTATCGGCGCAAAACGTCCGGTGGCATCTTGTTGGTTTTATGCACTTCAATCTTTGGTTCTGGTGGCGATTTTTGCCACACTCTCTCAAACCTTGAATGCGCCAGAGCTAGCAATGTGGGCAGGCACTGCATTTGCAACAAAAGTAATTTTAGTACCACTGATTATGGGATATGCATTTCGCAAACTCTCTGATCCGTCAGCGAATGGCGGTGTGATAAGTCCTGCATGGTTGATGTTAGCAGCAGCGGTCATCGTGGTGTTGTGTTGGTTTGTTGTCGAACCGATAAAACTGCCAATAGCCACAGATTTGAAGCCAGCTTTAGCGGTTTCACTGGGACATTTTATGTTGGGATTGCTATGTATTGTGACCCAGAAAAATATCCTTAAGCAGGCATTTGGTTATTGCTTGATGGAAAATGGTTCACATCTGACATTGGCATTGCTGGCATATAAAGCGCCAGAATTAGTTGAAATAGGCATCGCGACGGACGCCATTTTTGCTGTGATTATCATGGCGGTGCTGGCACGTAAAATCTATCGCACGCTCAACACACTGAACGTGGATCAACTGACCG
>NZ_JBQDNB010000031.1:0-52036 GCF_052096715.1 Providencia sp. | reverse complement strand
GAGATATCCTTACTTGCCGCCTACCTACAATTCGAATGATTTAGAGTAGTGAATACTGGCTTCCCTTGAGTTATAGGAGGTGTTGGCTTCGCTTTAACTGTCTGCAATCCTAATGCGCTTCTATATGAATAGATACAGGGTCTTTAATCGTTTTAACAACAAAATTTGTTCCATTTTTGTATAGCGTGACTAGTCTTATTCTTGATGATTTGATCTCTATGTTAGAACAGTCTTTTTCTGATTTTAAGTTAATTAAATTAAAGATTTGTTTACTTAAAACATGAAAAACAGATTCTGTAATGTCTTCTAACTTATTCATTAATAATAATAAAGAACCATTATTAGGGTCTTTTAATGATAAATATTTGACTAATTCTTTAATTGGCATTGCTTGTAATTTTTCGTTATTTTCAAATGAACTATATTTTTTGATAATATTTTCTACATCCATTTTTAATAATGATGAAATATTTATTAATCCTTTAAATCCATTCTCAGCACAAAGTGAATTTGATGATGATAACTTACGAAGGCTTATTTCATTATTATCTTTCCCTGGAAGACTTATGGCTTTATATTCTGAGCTTTTAATAAGTAATTTACTAATCTCATTTTTTATATTTTCTTTGTAAATATCATCTACTATGTTATATAGCGTTGGTGCATTACTTGATAATTTATGATAAAAATCATAATGTGATATTAATTGTGGTGCCTGATTATTATCATCAGTATATTTTATTGCTAATTCATTTATGTTAGCAATAAAAGCTGTTATAGGTCTGTCACTTATATTATATAATTTAAAATCTAAACTGTTGCTTTCTTCTAATTTATTATAATTATAACATTTTGATTTAAATAAATTTGATAAATAGTCTTGAGGGGGAATTGTTCTACTTAGTTGGCCTGTTGATTTAGGTATTTTATCAAAATAACTGGCTGGTGGATTAAATATTTCATTGAGGTTACTTATTTTAGAGTGAGACTTATTTTTTAACAAAGGTGACTTTACTATATTCTGCGAAGTAACTTTATTGATTTTCACTAATTTACTTTCATTTTTTGAAAAGTTACTTTGGTTTTTAAAATCCTGAGTGGGTTGTAGCAGTTTATTTATTTTCACTTTTTTATTCCTTTATCTTATTTTTGTGATTATTTTTTTGATTATTTAAATTAACCAATGGATTTTATTATTTTCTATAGTTATCACTCTCTTTAATTTATTATTTTTTAATGAGTGATTTTAATTTTTTTTCATTATTAAATATTGCAAAAAGTAATGAAATAAATATTCACTAAAATTTATTATTATTTTTGATTGGGTCATAAATGGAAGAGAGGGCTATCTAGAGAGATAACCTTAGCTTGATGTATTCGTAATGTGAAGCCTCTCGCATTTTCGCTATTTCTTTGTTTCTACGCATGAAATCAAATGTATATACATATTATCGAGTAGAAACAGCTATCTAGTTGTTGTTGTATAACCTCCCCTTGTATTCAACCTACAAACTTGGTGTAAGAATTCAAATTTAAATGTATATACTTTGTGAATTAAATGTATATATATTTAAATGAGAAATGAATGATTGTGATGGATTGATAGCGGTAAGCTAACAATGAATTTCAGTAACCAGATGAATTATATGTAAATAATTAATTTAATGGCTCAGTTTGAAAATTAAGAAAAATGAGTTCACTCATGATTTCACTGTAAGTTGTTAAGTTAAAGTTAAATCAATTAAGCGATAGGGAATAGACTCATGTTAAACCGTACAGATCCAACTCGTGTTATTCGTGCCCCACGAGGTAGTGAAAAAACCTGCAAAAGTTGGCTAACAGAAGCGGTGTATCGCATGTTACAAAATAACTTAGATCCTGATGTGGCAGAACATCCTCAAAGCTTAGTCGTTTATGGTGGGATAGGCCGTGCCGCACGTGATTGGGAATGTTATGACAAAATTCTAGAAGTGCTCACGACACTTGAAGATGACCAAACATTGCTAGTTCAGTCAGGTAAACCTGTCGGTGTTTTCCCAACTCATGTTGATGCGCCACGCGTATTGATCGCTAATTCCAATATCGTACCTCATTGGGCTTATTGGGATCATTTTAATGAATTAGACCGTAAAGGTTTGATGATGTATGGGCAGATGACAGCAGGCTCATGGATTTACATCGGCTCTCAAGGCATTGTCCAAGGGACTTATGAAACCTTTATTTCTTTAGCTAAACAACATTTTAATGGCAATCCTGCGGGTCGTTGGATTTTAACTGGTGGGCTTGGTGGTATGGGCGGTGCGCAGCCATTAGCTGCAACAATGGCAGGTTTTAGCATGATTGCCGTTGAATGTGATGAGAGCCGGATTGATTTTCGTTTGAGAACTCGTTATGTCGATAAAAAAGCGACTTCTCTAGATGAAGCTTTGCAATATATCGAAGAAGCGAAAGCGAATGGCGTTCCTGTTTCTGTTGGTTTACTTGGTAATGCCGCAGATATTTATAGCGAAATGGTGAAACGTAATATCACGCCAGATTCGGTTACAGATCAAACAAGTGCTCATGACCCAATACATGGCTATTTACCTCAAGGTTGGACACTCGCTCAATGGCGTGAGAAACAACAAACTGCACCCGCTGAAGTAACTAAAGCGGCGAAAAAAAGTATGGCGGTACAGGTAGAAGCCATGCTGCAAATGCAAAAACGTGGATCAGCTGCTTTTGACTATGGCAACAATATTCGCCAAATGGCAAAAGATGAAGGCGTAAGTAATGCATTTGATTTTCCAGGTTTCGTTCCAGCTTATATCCGACCTCTTTTTTGTGAAGGTATTGGTCCATTCCGTTGGGTGGCATTATCGGGTGATCCTGAAGATATCTATAAAACAGATCAAAAAGTTAAAGAGCTGCTGCCGGATGATAAACATCTACATAATTGGTTAGATATGGCGCGAGAGCGCATCGCATTCCAAGGCTTACCTGCACGTATTTGCTGGGTAGGGCTTAAAGATAGGGAAAGACTCGGTCGAGCATTTAATGAAATGGTTAAAACTGGCGAGCTTAAAGGACCAATTGTGATCGGGCGTGATCACTTGGACTCCGGTTCAGTAGCAAGTCCTCATCGTGAAACCGAATCAATGAAAGATGGCTCAGATGCTGTCTCTGACTGGCCATTATTGAATGCCTTATTGAATACCGCAGGTGGCGCAACATGGGTTAGCTTACACCATGGCGGAGGTGTGGGAATGGGCTTTTCACAGCATGCCGGAGTGGTGATTGTCTGTGATGGAACTGATGCGGCAGATAAACGGTTAGCACGAGTGCTACATAACGACCCTGCAACAGGGGTGATGCGCCATGCTGACGCAGGTTATGACATAGCAATTAAATGTGCGAAAGAGCAAGGCCTTAATTTGCCAATGGTGAAGTAATGTCGATTGCCAAACCATTTTTTGGGGCGGCAAATTTCCTGAAGATATAAGGAATTCAGTATGAATACTGCGTCAACTCAAAAAAGGACAGGGCCCCTTGCTGGGATTAAAGTCATTGATTTAAGCCGCGTACTTGCTGGCCCTTATTGTACAGGCATGATGGCAGATCTTGGTGCTGAAGTGATTAAAATTGAAGTGCCAAATCAAGGTGATGATAGTCGTCATTTAGGACCTTTTATTAATGGCGAGAGCGTTTATTACGGTCTGATCAACAGAGGGAAGCGCAGTATTGAGTTAGATCTAAAATCAGATGCCGATCGCGCCATTCTTTTTCAATTAGTAAAAGACAGTGATGTGGTGGTTGAAAATTTTCGTCCAGGTGTTACAGCACGGCTTGGCATCGATTTTGACAGCTTAAAACAGCATAACCCTAAGTTAGTCTACGCCAGTATTTCTGGTTTTGGTCAGGATAGTCCGTTAGCAAGTTACCCTGCTTATGACATTGTTGCTCAAGCCATGTCTGGCTTGATGAGCGTGACAGGTTTTCCACAAACGGGGCCAACGCGTAGCGGTGAATCTATTGGTGATGTTTGCGCAGGTATGTTTGCTTCATGGGCGATCAGCAGTGCGCTATTTGCGAGGGAACGTCATGGGGAAAGTGCACAATATATTGATGTTGCGATGGTTGATGTATTGCTAAGTATGCAACTTACTGGGCTTTCAAACTTATTTGCCAATGATAAAGCCCCAAGCTTAGTGGGTAATCGCCACCCTGTATCGACGCCATTTGATACTTATCAGGCCGATGATGGTTTAGTGGTAATTGCGATTGCGAGTGAAAAGCTATTTCAACGTTTTTGCCAATGTATAGGAAAACCGGATTTGTCGAGTGACCCTCGCTATCTTGACGACCCGACGCGAACGATTTATCAGGCAGAACTGAGACAAGAAATTGAATGTTGGACTGGGCAACGAAGTGTTGAAGATGTGTGCGACCTATTGCTTAATGCAGGGGTTCCAGCCTCACCTATTCATAACTTACAGCAAGCAACCCAGAGTGAACACGCAAAGGTTCGCCAAGTTCTGACACATCTAAGCGATGGCGGCACACCTTTGGTTTCTCAGCCAGTTTTCTTTAATGGGTATAAGCCGCATTCGACTCAACGAGCACCTGTATTAGGTGAAGCTAATGATATTTATAAACCGATAAAAACGACAACAAAAAGCGTGGAGACAATACGATGAGCTTTGAAATTAATGAGACAGAACAAGCCATTGTCGATGCAGTTGAAAAAGTGTGTCGCGATATTTTACAGCCTAATGCACAACGTTATGATGAAACAGAAACTTTTTGTGCCGAGAGCTTAGCTGCCCTTGGTGAAATGGGATGTTGGGGAATTAATTTACCGGAACAATATGGTGGTTTTGGTATTGGGAGTGTAGCAATGAGCCGAGTGGTCGAAGGCGTTGCTGCGGCTTGTGCTTCAACATCATCTGCATTAACGGCGCATTTTCTTGCGACTGATTCTATTTTAATTGGTGGGACCGAGCAGCAAAAAGCGCATTGGTTACCGAAAGCGGCAAGTGGTGAAGTTTTAGGGGCTTTTGGCCTGACAGAGCCTGCGGCAGGTTCGAATCCGGCAGATATGCGAACGACGGCAACCCGTGAAAATGGCGGTTGGCGTATTAAAGGTAATAAGCATTATATTACCAATGCGAAAGAAGCGGATTTTATTGTGTTGTATGCCAAAACAGATCCTGAGGCTGGGGCTCGAGGCATCAGTGCTTTCATGATCCCAAAAGGGACGGAAGGAGTGGCATTTTCGCAACCGGAAAAAACCATGGGGTTACGAGGAAGCACTATTTATGAGTTAGCGATTAACTGCTGGCTACCTGAATCGGGTCTTTTAGGTGAAGAAAATAAAGGTTTTCATACGGCAATGGAAGTTTTGGATAAAGGTCGTGTTGAAGTTGCGGCAACCTCATTGGGGATTGCGCGAGCAGCCATGGAAAGCGCATTAGGTTGGGTTAAGGAACGTCAAATTGGTAAAAAACCGTTGGCTGCCTATCAAGGAACTCAATGGCGAATTGCTGATATGCATACACAACTCGAAGCAGCAAGAATGCTGACTTGGCATGCGGCGCAGTTGCGTGATTCAGGCAATCGCTTTAGTTTACAATCGGCCACGGCAAAACTGTTTGCGGCTGAGTGTGCAGGGTTTGTTACTGATGCGGCATTACAACTTCATGGCGGTTATGGCTACATTCGCGATTTACCTTTAGAGCGCTATGTACGTGACGCTAGAATTTTACGTATTTTTGAAGGTACCTCAGAAATTCAAAAAATCATTATTTCTCGCGCTGTTCTAGATGCGGTTTGATAATTTAAAAGAGAAAAGTTAGACCTCGGTAGGCGGGACAGGCGACTACCGATTATTAAGCAAAATTAGCTAGTCACAGGATCATGGAATTAAAACACAACAACAATCAGGTTTAAGAATGTATTTCAATTATTAATGACGGGTAGACAAAAGATAAAACATCGCCCTAAATAATATTTAATGACGGTATTTGACAAATACGCATTATGACTAATTGATTCATTCTTTAGGCCAGCCCTTGCTTAAAGAGGAGTTACCATGACAGTTTCAAACGAAATAAACGTAGAAAAGAAAAGCAAACAGGAAAACGTTCCATTAATTGAAGCTCGCTCTATCGACTATATCCCTGAATCAGAACGTCATGGTACGTTATCGAGTCAATTCACGCTTTGGTTTGGTGCTAATTTACAGATAACCGCAATTGTGACTGGGGCGCTTGCTGTTGTGCTCGGTGGTGATGTGTTCTGGTCGCTAATAGGCTTATTTATCGGCCAGTTATTAGGTGGTGCGGTGATGGCTTTACATGCTGTTCAAGGGCCTAAACTTGGCTTACCGCAAATGATATCCAGCCGTGTTCAATTTGGTGTGTATGGCGCTGTTATTCCTATCCTATTAGTTTGTATGATGTATGTCGGATTTTCGGCAAGTGGTACTGTATTAGCAGGCCAAGCGGTTGGTCAGCTATTACATATTAGCGATTGGATGGGAATATTAATATTCGGTGCGGTAATTATTGGTATAACCATCTGCGGTTATCGGATCATTCATATATTAGGGAAGGTCGCGAGTGTAATTGGCGTTATTGCTTTCTTTTACTTATTTTTCCGTTTGTTCTATATGAATGATGTTTCTGTTTTATTGGATAATCGTCATTTTGATTGGACTAATTTCTTATTAGCGATGTCGTTATCGGCTTCTTGGCAAATCGCCTTTGGGCCTTATGTCGCAGACTATTCACGTTATTTACCGACCAAAACACCGACAATCAAAGCGTTTTTAGCTGTCGGTTCAGGCACCGTTATTGGCACGCAAGCTTCAATGATCTTGGGCGTATTCGCAGCGGCATTAGCTGGCAACAAATTTGCGGGCAATGAAGTTTCTTATATTGTCGGTTTAGGTAGCACAGGTCTAATTGCCGCATTATTGTATATCAGTATTTTCTTTGGAAAGGTCACCATAACGGCGTTGAATGCTTATGGTAGCTTCATGTCTATGGCGGCAATTTGGTGTGGTTTTCGTGGAAAAAACCAAATAACCCGTGGTCAACGACTGTTTTTTATTATCTTAATGGTGAGTTTCTCAACCCTTTTAGGCCTTGCTGGGCAGCATTCATTTCTAAAATTATTCTCTGCATTTTTATTGTTCTTACTGGCTTTCTTTACGCCTTGGAGTGCAATTAATTTAGTCGATTACTATTGGGTGACTAAAGGACGCTACGATGTACCTGAACTCGCTAATCCAGAAGGGCGTTATGGTCGTTGGAACAAAGTTGGGATCACCACATACGTTATTGGTGTATTAATTCAATTACCTTTTATCTCAACGGGATTCTATACCGGTCCACTCGTGGAGGCATTAGGTGGTGTTGATATTTCATGGATTATTGGCTTAGTGGCGACCAGTGTTATTTATTATGTCGCAATCAAAAAATGGCCAACATCCGTTGCCGATAGGTTGATATTGCCCACGGAGAAATAAGCGTTTTTAAGTGCTGAGCCATAGTCTTAAAGCGTAGATCTAAATAAAAAATAAGAGAGCAATAGCAGTGAATTAATCACTGCTAAGGCTTCCTTCAACTCAAAAATACGTTCAAAGAAATTGAAAGTTATTCAGATAAATAGTGATAGGAGCCGTTATGAAAATCTTAATCGCAGTGAAGCGAGTTATTGACCACAACGTAAAAATTAGAGTGAAAGCAGACGGTTCTGGAGTAGAGCTTACTAATGTCAAAATGGCTATTAATCCATTCGATGAAATCGCAGTGGAAGAAGCGGTACGTTTGAAAGAAGCTGGAAAAGCGAGTGAAGTGGTAGTGGTTTCTATTGGCGAGATAAGTTCTCAAGAGATCTTACGTAGTGCAATGGCACTCGGCGCAGATAGCGCTATTTTGCTGCAAAGGCCTGCGGATATGATATTAGAGCCGTTGGATATTGCTCGCTTATTACAACAAGTAGTTATTCGTGAGCAGCCAGATCTTATTTTGCTAGGCAAACAAGCAATTGATGATGATTGCAATCAAACAGGACAAATGCTGTCAGCGCTACTTGAATACCCTCAAGGAACTTTTGCATCACAAATTATTATTGAAGATGGCTTAATTCATGTTACTCGTGAAATTGACGGTGGGCTAGAAACGCTTTCTATGCCACTTCCAGCTATTGTTACAACCGATTTACGCCTCAATGTACCACGCTATGCAACATTGCCTAATATTATGAAAGCCAAGAAAAAGCCATTAGAAATCATGAATATCGTCGAGATGGATTTCTCACCTTTGGGCCAAGTTAAGACTATCAACGTTTCTGAACCTAAAAAGCGCAGCGGGCAATGCACCTTATTGAATAATGCAACAGCATTGGTCAGTGAGCTTAAAGCGAAAGAAGTGATTTAATCAAGGAGCCTTACCATGAGTCAGTTATCAGTCTTAGTTATTGTTGAACATGATAATCAAACAATTAAATCATCAACTTATCATAGTATCACTGCGGCACGTGAAATCCTCTCAATAGGGGGTAGCTTACATCTTCTGGTTGTGGGTAGCCAAACAGCAGCGGTGGCTGAACTGGGTAGTGTAATTGATGGTGTTGAGAAAGTTATCACCATTGAAGAGGCGGTATTGGAATCTCAGCTTGCAGAACCCATGACGCGTGCGATTGTTGCCGTTGCGCAGAATTATAGCCATTTGTTATTTCCTGCGACCACATTTGGCAAAAATATAGCGCCACGCGTAGCGGCAACCTTAGGTATTTCTCAGATATCAGATATTACTCAAGTTATCGATGCTGAAACTTTTATTCGACCTATTTATGCAGGTAATGCATTAGCGACAGTACAAAATAATGGCAATCAAGTCGTTATCACTGTGCGGAGTTCTGCGTTTTCAGGAGTGACGGAAATACAAGATAGCGCGCCAATTGAAACGATTATCGTGAATGATATCAGCCAACTTTCACAGTTAAAAAGCCAGTCTTTAACGCAGGTTGCCCGTGCAGAGTTAAGCTCTGCAAAAATAGTGATATCCGGTGGGCGTGGGCTTAGTTCTGGGGAAAACTTTGTATTATTGGAAGCTATTGCTGACAAATTGGGCGCCGCAGTTGGCGCTTCAAGAGCTGCGGTTGATGCAGGTTATGTACCGAATGATTATCAAGTCGGACAAACAGGGAAAATTGTTGCTCCAGATTTATATATCGCCGTCGGTATTTCAGGGGCGATACAACATGTGGCGGGAATGAAAGAAAGTAAAGTGATCGTTGCCATCAATAGTGATCCTGAAGCGCCTATTTTCCAAGTCGCAGATTACGGTATTGTCGGCGATCTATTTGAAATTTTACCTGAATTTGACCAAGCGTTAGCGTAGGAGGGGCTCATGACTATCGACAATAGCGTAAATATAAATGTGACGCCTGAGCGGGAATCGATGGAATTTGATGTCTTGATTGTCGGTGGTGGACCCGCAGGATTATCTGCAGCAATTCGTTTAAAACAGCTCGCCATTGAGCGGGAAATCGCGCTCTCGGTGTGTTTAATTGATAAAGGAGCTGAAATAGGCGCGCATATTTTATCAGGTGCAGTTATTGATCCTCGTGCATTAAATGAATTATTACCTGACTGGCAGCAGAAAGTAACTGCTGATTTAACACCAGTGAGCAGCGATCGATTTCTCTGGCTAAAAGAACATAAAGCAAGCAATTTACCGTTATCATTACTGCCTACTTGCTTAAAAAATAGCGGTAATTTAATTGGCAGCCTTGGGCAGATTTGCGCTGCTTTAGCGGCAGAAGCTGAAGGGCTTGGTGTTGATATTTTTGCCGGTTTTGTCGCGACACAAATTTTATTTGGTGAATCAGGTCAAGTAAGTGGTATTACAACAGGTGACATGGGGTTGGATAAAGCAGGAAATCCTACTGCGGCTTATCAACCAGGTATGAATCTAATCGCGAAAATGACCTTTTTTGCTGAAGGTTGCCGTGGGCAATTAGGTAAGCAGCTTATTGACCATTTTGATTTAGCTGAAAATAGTGGAAAACAAACTTACGGACTAGGGTTAAAAGAGATTTGGCAGATCCCAAAAGAGCAACATCAACCTGGGTTAGTTGTTCATTCGGTTGGTTGGCCTCTCGATAATCAAACCTATGGTGGTGGTTTTGCTTATCATTATGGTGACAACTTAGTAGCGATCGGATTAGTTGTTGGGCTGAATTATGAAAATCCATATTTATCGCCTTTTGAAGAATTTCAGCGTTTAAAAACACATCCTTCATTTAGTGCTTTTTTAGAGGGTGGAGAACGATTGAGCTATGGCGCTAGAACGATGGTAGCGGGTGGGTTATCAGCATTGCCAGAATTAACCTTTCCAGGTGGCGTATTAATTGGGGATGACGCGGGATTTCTTAATGCTGCTCGTATTAAAGGAAGTCACTGTGCGGTTAAAAGTGGTTCGTTAGCCGCTGAGGCATTATTTGATCCCTTAAGCCATGAATTAGTGAATGACGAGTTATTTAAAATTCAGTTTAAGAATAAATTTGAACAAAGCTGGCTTTATGATGAGTTATACCAAACACGTAATTTTAAGCCTTATATGAAAAAAGGCTTGGTTATCGGCTCGATGTTATTTGGTACGGAACAATTACTTTTAAAAGGGCGTGCGCCTTGGACGCTTAAATTAAAACACGAGGATCATGAAAGTCTCAAAGAAGCAAAAAATTGCCAGCCGATTGTCTATCCAAAACCCGATGGCACGCTGACCTTTGATCGATCTTCATCAGTGTTTTTATCAAATACTCACCATGAAGAACAACAACCTTGTCATTTGAAATTAAAAGATCTCACGGTTCCAATTAAGGTGAATTTAACAAAGTATGGGGCACCGGAAACGCGTTATTGTCCTGCGGGAGTGTATGAAATTATTAGCGAAAAAGAACAAGATAAATTACAGATAAACGCTCAAAACTGTCTGCATTGTAAGGCTTGCGATATTAAAGATCCTTCGAGAAATATTACTTGGACCGCGCCACAAGGTGGGGAAGGTCCTATTTATCAAGGAATGTAAAATTTATTTGTTGTGATGTTTACCCATGATATTTGAAATTACTAGACTGTTAGTTATTCAAGTTGGTTCAAATGATATCGTTATTCATTAGGGGCGATTTTCAACTAGCTGAATGTAATTTAACGTATTTCTGGGATTAATGTGCTTGATGTGTTTTGTATTTATTAGTCGGTTTGGGGCGAATATGCCCCATTTTTTTAGTTAATTTTCAATGCGAGAATGGAGTTTTAACTTATAACGAGAGCCTGCTGTAATCATATTTACATAGCTAATTAATGTTGTACCTGTCCAAGTTCGGCGGCTAAGTTGCAAGCAAGGAGAGCTTTCTTTGATTGACAGTGACTGAGCTATTGTTTTGGTCGCCAATGTTGCTTCTATTGTATGTTCCATTTCACTTACGGGAAAATGGCGCTGTAAAAAACCGCTCGGTGTTTCGTTATTGCCAAACTGTTGTTTTACAAAATCAGGAGCAATAGAATGGTTTACAAAGCGTTCTTCAAGCATTAATGGGATATCATTTTCGAAATGAAGTACTTTACAGTAGCCAACATCGCTACCTTCGATAATACCGAGCTGCAAAGCGATTTCAGTTGTTGCAGAAATAACTTTAAGTTGTAATTGTTGACCACTATATTTATTACCACTCATTGATATTTCATCAAAAATATCAAAAGCTTTAGTGACGGGTAGTTCATGCTTTTGTGTCGCGACAAATGTACCTTTTCCTGCAATTCGATTTAAAATTCCTTTTTGGCCTAATTCTGAAATAGCTTTATTAACAGTCATGCGACTGACATTGAATTGTGCACAAAGCTCAAGTTCTGTAGGGATCTGGGTTTCAGGTTTAAAAATACCAAGATCAATACTACGTAAAATGTAAGACTGAATTTGTTTGTATGCAGGTTGTGAAGTCATCGTTTTTATTCAACATTACGTTAAAAAGCGTGTTAAAAAGATTTAGTGGCATTTTTGGGTTGTCATCTATACTGACCGCAAGTTTATCAGTAATCATTTTCTTTACTAGTAGGTAATTGTATTTATCACAAGAAAGTTTATTTTTACTTATTTGTTTTATTTTCAAATAGTTTGAAAATGTGTTGAGTCGTTTATTGTAATGGAATTCCTATTTGTACTATATACCTTTATTTATTATTATAATGTTAATTTTACTTAGTAAATTGGCGATGATGGGTAGGTACTCAGTATTATCTAGTTATTTTAATTCGATGTGATTAGTTAAATACGATCTAAATATTAATATTTAAAGGCAGAACAAGAACCTTTAAACGTTAATTTCTATAAGTATAGTCACATTTATTATCAAGTGTAATCGACACTGAAATAATATGATGGAAAAAATAGGATAGTATTAAACCTATCCTATTTTAGTAATGTTTTTTGTATAATTTTATTGGCGTTTTTTGGGTAATAAAATTACCGCAGTTGCTGCAATAACGGCAACAACCGCGAATGCGATAAAGTTCCAGCTCGTGGCGATACCTAAACTTGCAATATAAGCGCCAAATATTGGGCCGGTCATGGCTCCTATACGAGAAAAACTTAATGCCCAACCCGTTGCAGAAGCTCTTGCATTTGATGGATAGTAATTTGCAATATAGCCAGTCAGTATTAAGGCCGCAGAAATACTGCCGACACCAGCAAAAGCAACTAATACATAGTTCATATAGATATTTTGTTTAAAGGCTAAGCAACCAACCCCTATTGCGCCGAGTAAAAAGAAAAATGCGACAGAATTACGCACACCATATCTATCTGCAATTTTTCCTAGGAATAATCCACCTAATGCAGAAGCTAAGCTAAACACGATTAAAAATGTCAGACTTGAACCTAGGTTATAGCCTTCTTTTCTCATAATTGATGGTAGCCAAGTATTTAATCCATAGACTAACAACATGCCACAGAATAATGCTATCCAAAAACAGGCGGTTGCCCGTAAATGCTTTTTAGCAAATACCACTGCTATAATTTCTTTTACACTTTGTGATTTTTGTTGCTGTTGTTCTGGTGATGCCTGATAGTTAATTTCTAATTTATGGGCTAATTGTTCGGCTTGGGTATGCAAACCTTTATGGGATAAATACTCTAAAGATTCAGGCAAAATACGTGCCATTGGCCAGATGAGTAATAATGGTAATGCACCAAAAGCAATAACACTTCTCCAGCCAAATTGCTCTAATAACCACATAGCGACTAACGCGGCGCTTAAAATACCTAATGAATAACCTGAATACATGATGCCATAATTGAACGAGCGTTTCTCTGGGGGAGAATACTCGATTGTCAGTGCTGCGGCGACTGGAATAACACCGCCTAAACCAATACCGCCGATGAAACGCATTAACCCAAAAACCCAAGGCGTTGGTGCTAATGCCGCGCCAATCATCGTTAAAGAAAATAAAGCGACACAGGCTAGTAACATGCGGCGTCTGCCATATAATTCACTTAATGTACCAATAATGAAGGCGCCGAAGAACATGCCAACTAGGGCATAGCTACTTAATACACCCAACTCTAAAGGAGAGAGACTCCACTGTTTATACTCAGCAAGTGTTGGGAGTACAGCGCCCATAACACCAACGTCGTAGCCTTCAAATAAAATACTCATCCAGCAAATTAATAGTACTTTTGATGTTGTTTTTGTTGATCTAAATGATTTTACAGCGATAGTTTGTATTGTCATAAATCGTTCTCTTATCGTGAGCGTTTAATACCTTTTTAAACTGCAGGCGGTGTTTTTTTAATAGGTTCAAAATGGCATGTTCTACACTTAACTTTAATTGAGAAAAGTACAATCACTTATGTTAATGAAAAGTTAAAATGATGCAGTAAATGGATATTGTATGCATTAAATCTGATATGCTTTATGTTAAAGCTCGGGGTGACGAGAAAATATTCTGAGGAAATTTAGTTCACTTATTTTTAAGCTTCAATGAATTATTGATTGTATATGATGATTTGAAGTCTAACTTTTGTGTGAAACACATGTTGATATTTACCCTTTAATTTTAGGTATTCATATGAAAAATAGATTATTGCTGGTAGTTGGGTCGCAGCTGTATTGTTACTAGTCTTAAGCATGGCTAAAACAGTTTCTGAGCTTAAGTCACCAGAAAAATGTGCTGTGTGACAAGTATTTGTGTGTTAGTGACAAGAAGAGGGTATCGATTGAGCTGATATAAAAATACTTAGGCAAAAAATAAGCGGCTCGTATTCAGAAAGAAGGTGATTTTGATAAAACTAAAATAATGTTCTAGAACGGTATTTTCTGTGATACGAAAGAACGAAAATGTCATGTTGACCGATATTTTGATAACGGGCAAAGAAGTTTAGTATATAAAATATATACAGAGAAACTATTTAGCCAGTAATTAATATATACATTAAACTAATAAAGTATTATATATTCCTTTTGAATATAAAGTGTTTTATGTTTTCATTATGGTTAATTTAAAATTTAATTTTCTCTCCTAAGTGGAATCGAAGTAATTTAATATTATTTTTTTAAAATCATTTCTCACTTTGTTTTTATTTTAACGATTAATTTAAATACTATTGGTCATTGTAAATGAAAACACTTTGTTAAACAATTAGTAAACCTTGGTTATTGTGCGATTAAATAATGGGAACTAGTAATTAAAAATTGGCTATATTTCTTAATTACAATGGAAATGAGTAAACTTAGCTAGACCCTAATTTGTATTTGATGCAAAATATGTTTGTACTAAGTTATTAGTTAAAATAAATAAATTTAATTGAGAATGCTAAATGAATATATCAAAAATCAGTATAGTATCTGTTTTTATTGCAGGTGCATTACTTAGTGGTTGCGCTAAAGAATCTTCTCGTTCACTCGAAGTCGAAAAAGTGGCTTCATATAAGACTAATTATTCAGGCCCTAAAAGCCCAATATCAATCGGGAAATTTGATAATCGTTCTAGTTATATGAATGGTATTTTTTCTGATGGGGTTGATCGTTTAGGTAACCAATCAAAAACAATTTTAATGACGCATTTACAACAAACAGGTCGATTTAATGTTTTAGATCGCGCCAATATGCAGGAATTAAAAGAAGAAGCGGGTATTAAAGGTCAAACGCAACAACTTAAAGGTGCGACTTATGTCATCACTGGTGATGTTACTGAGTTTGGCCGTAAAGAAGTTGGTGATCGTCAATTATTTGGCATTTTAGGTCGTGGTAAATCACAAATAGCTTATGCAAAAGTTAATTTAAATGTTGTTAATGTACAAACATCTGAAGTTGTATTCTCCTCACAAGGTGCAGGTGAATATGAATTATCAAATAGAGAAGTTATTGGTTTCGGTGGAACTGCAAGTTATGACTCTACATTAAATGGTAAAGTTTTAGACTTAGCAATTAGAGAAGCGGTAAATAATTTAGTTTCTGGTGTTGAAAGCGGTGCATGGCAGCCAGCGAAATAAGGGAATATGATGAAAACAAAATTACTACTAATTATTGCAGGGGCTATTTTATTAAATGGTTGTGCTAAAGAACCGAAACCTTTGTATAACTGGGATGGTTATCAAACAACGGTATATCAATATTATCAACAAACAGAAACAAGCCCATCCGAGCAAATTGAAGCATTGAAGAAAAATATTGAGATAAGTAAAGCTAAAGGGCTTGCTGTTGCACCAGGATTACATGCGCATATGGGGTTATTATATTCGACTACTGGTGCCATTGATTTAGCAATGACTGAATTCAATACAGAAAAAGCGTTATATCCAGAATCTGCAGCTTACATGGATTTTCTAATGAAAAATAAAGGGAAAATAAAATGAAACGCGTATTGATAGTCAGTGCTTTGATTATGACGTGGTTATTAACTGGCTGCGCACAGCCAACTAAAGTTGATTACAGTGCGTTTAATCAAAGTAAACCTAAAAGTATATTGGTGTTATTACCTCAAAATAGCACACCTGAAGTACAAGCAAGTCATGGTCTATTAGCTCAAACAACACTGCCGTTAGCGGAAGCAGGCTATTATGTTTTCCCTGTTGCTGTAGTTGAAGAAACGTTTAAGCAAAACGGCATGGCAAATGCAGGCGATATACAAGCGGTTCCACCAAAAAAATTGCATGAAATTTTTGGTGCTGATGCTGTACTGTATTTAGATATTACCGAATATGGAACAAGCTATCAGGTTATTGCGAGTGATACTCGGGTCACTGCAAATGCCAAGCTTGTCGATGCTCGTACAGGGACGTTACTGTGGAGTGGCTCTGCAACGGCTTCAAGTACTGAAAACAATTCATCATCATCAGGTATTATAGGTGTACTTGTCTCCGCCGTTGTTAACCAGATTGCGGATACGATGACAGATAAGAGCTACGGTATTGCTGGCATAACAAGTGCCCGATTATTATCTGCTGGTAAGCCTAATGGGATCTTGTATGGTCCAAGGTCACCTAAATATGGAAAAGATGCACAATAATTGTTAAATGATATCGTAAAAAATAAAGTCTCTATGGAGGCTTTATTTTTATTTAATTTGAGTTTGGTTTTGTTTTTATTAAGTTAAATTAACCTGCAAAATTAAATGATTAGTTATTTATTTTTAATATTAAATAATTATATCAATGAAAATAATTAAGTTAAAAATTAGTTTTCTTATGAATTTCAAATAAACAATAGAGACTGTGATATGAGTCAAACTGTTATAGCCGAAAATCATAATAATGTGATGCATGACTAATTACATGACAATAGTTATTAAATTAATTTCATAACTGTTATATAAACAATGGCAATGGTTGTACTAATTCCTTACTGATAGGAGTCATAGTATGTTTCTTTTAAATGAATTACTAATATCAAGGAGTTTCTTCTATATGAAGAAATGGTTCAACATTGATATTTCCCTCGCTTTCTTTTTCCCAAACAAATAATCCTCTAATTTTTTCCTGTCAAAAATTTGCTAACTTATTTTTATAAGTTCAAATTGTTATTTTTATTATTTAATGAAAAATTAAAGGTATTATCATGGCTAAAAGAATCGTAGAACCATTCCGTATTAAAATGGTAGAAAATATCCGTATTCCTTCAAGAGAAGAGCGTGAAGCTGCATTAAAAGAAGCAGGATATAACCCATTTTTATTACCAAGCAGCGCAGTCTATATTGACCTTTTAACTGACTCAGGCACGAACGCAATGAGTGACCGTCAGTGGGCTGCGATGATTACGGGTGATGAAGCGTATGCAGGCTCTCGTAATTATTATGAATTAAAAGATAAAGTTAAAGAAATGTTTGGTTATGACTATGTTATTCCCGCTCACCAAGGTCGCGGTGCGGAAAATATGTTGTTCCCAGTATTGCTGAAAGTTAAGAAAGACCAAGGCGGCGCGAAAAAGCCAGTATTTATTTCTAACTTTCATTTTGATACTACCGCTGCACACGTTGAATTAAACGGATGTAAAGCAATTAATATTGTAACTGAAAAAGCCTATGACTCAGAAACTTATGATGATTGGAAAGGCGACTTCGATATTCAGAAATTAAAAGATAATATTGCTAAACATGGTGCAGAAAACGTTGTCGCTATTATTTCTACTGTGACTTGTAATAGTGCGGGTGGCCAGCCAGTTTCAATGTCTAATTTGAAAGAAGTTTATGAAATAGCAAAACAACATAATATTTTCGTTGTTATGGACTCTGCGCGTTTTTGTGAAAACGCATACTTTATTAAAGAACGCGATCCAAAATATAAAAATTCTACAATTAAAGAAGTTATTTTTGATATGTACAAATATGCTGATGCATTGACTATGTCAGCGAAAAAAGACCCATTATTAAATATCGGTGGTTTAGTCGCGATTAAAAATAACGAAGAAATATTCACACTAGCAAGACAGCGTTGTGTGCCTATGGAAGGGTTTGTAACTTATGGCGGCCTAGCGGGTCGTGATATGGCTGCAATGGTTCAAGGATTAGAAGAAGGTGCTGGGGAAGATTATTTGCACTATCGTATTGGTCAAGTTAAATACTTGGGCGACCGTTTGCGTGAAGGTGGTATTCCAATTCAATATCCTACCGGTGGTCACGCTGTATTTGTTGACTGCAAAAAATTAGTGCCACAAATCCCAGGCGATCAATTCCCTGCACAAGCCGTCATTAATGCATTGTATTTAGAATCAGGTGTTCGTGCTGTTGAAATTGGTTCGTTCTTATTAGGTCGCGATCCAGAAACAGGTAAACAAAAATACGCAGACATGGAATTTATGCGACTCACTATCGCAAGACGTGTTTATACCAATGACCACATGGATTACATTGCAGATGCTCTGATTGGTCTTAAAGATAAGTTCGCGACACTGAAAGGACTTGATTTTGAATATGAGCCACCAGTATTGAGACACTTTACTGCGAGATTAAAACCTATTAAATAATAAGTAGTTCTTCGGGCTCCCGTGCAATGCGGGAGTCTTATCCTTATTCTTAAGGTATATAGCATGAACAATTTGGCAGCCAAGAAAGAACCCTCCATTATGGTAGGGGGTTTTGTGCTAGGCGGTGCAATGATAGGGGCAGGGATGTTTAGCTTGCCAACTATTATGGCAGGAGCTTGGTTTATTAACTCAGTTGTAATCCTATTAATTGTTTGCTTTTTTATGTTTCACTCAGGGATTTATATTTTAGAATGTATATCAAAATATGGTTCAGGAACAAATTACTTTTTTATATCAAAAGAACTATTACCTAAATGGGCCTGTTATCTTGCAAATATGGCATTAATATTTGTATTGTATATATTGATATATGCTTATATTTCTGCGGCGGGTTCAGTTATCAAAGAGGCAGCAACAATTTATGGGTATGATATTAATCTAAGACTTATATTTGTTTGTTTTACATTAATATTAGGTGCTAGTATTTGGTGGAGTGGTATTGGTGCGAGTAGATTAACGTCATTATTTTTATTCATTAAAATAGTGTTGTTTATTCTCGCATTCTCAGGGTTGTTTCTTATTGTAAAAACAGATTTATTATTAACATCCCCAGTCGAAGGTGGACAAGCTTCATTACTCCCATTTGTCTTTATTGTTATTCCCTATGCGATTACCTCTTTTGGTTATCATGGTAATGTATGTAGTCTTTATAAGCTTTATCATGAGAATGAAAGAAAGGTCGTTAAGAGTTGTATTATTGGGTGTGTATTGGCATTAGTTCTTTATTTTTTATGGATATTAGGCACCATGGGGAATCTTCCAAGGCCTGAATTTCTAAATATTATTAATAAAGGCGGTAACTTAGATGCATTTATAGAATCCCTTTATGCCGTTCTTAATAGTAAGCACATAGCAACATTCTTACTTTGGTTCTCAATTAGTGCCGTGTTTTGTTCATTCTTGGGTGTGGCAATCGGTTTATTCGATTACATCTTATCATCGTTGAACTTTAACGATAATTCATCAGGAAGAATGAAAGCAGCATTATTGTGTTTCTTACCTCCACTTGTCCTTTGCATGCTATTTCCTAATGGTTTTCTTATCGCAATTGCTTATGCAGGAATGGCTGCCTGTATCTGGGCGGTTATATGTCCAGCAGTCATGGCCTTGAAAGTAAGAGAACGATTCCCTGATGCAAAATTTAAAGTATGGGGTGGAAAAGGATTGATCTATGCAGTGATTGCTTTTGGGGTATTTGGAATTATTTGTCAATTACTTGCACAGTTTAATTTATTACCGATATACCGTTAATTTTCAAACCTTGTTATAAAAATAACTGTAAAGGCACAGTGCGGGTTTACTGTGCCTTTTTTATTGTTTTAATCATAAATGATCTCAATATTTTTTATCATCTCGTCTGCTTTCGCTGCTGCCTGTATTAGTGAATTTTCAATAGTAATGACATAACCTAGCCGGCTATAACTATCTTTAAGTTGCTTAATTTTTATTGGTGTGGGAACGAATTTAAATAATAACGGCTTATTTAATATAAATTTTGGAATGATCTTATCAATTATCCCAATACGTTTTGAGGTTAAAAATCTTATTGATGCATATTGTGCTTTATATATAAATTTTGGCCTGTATTCCATGTCGTTAACAAACAGAGATAAGTAACAATGAACCAAATCAAATCCAGTTGAAATTGAGCAAAGCTTATCAATCATACCGCCCGCGACCCTCGGATTTATCTCTATCAGCATGATTGATTTTTTATCTAATTTAAATTCAACATGTGCAACCGTATGGGATAATCCAATTTTATTAAGCCAATCTATAATGTTTTTTTTGATTTTAGAGTTTGAATCAAATTTATAGAGGAAGTCATGACCTATTTCGACAGAATATTTTCCTTCAGTGGTGTACTTTTTAGTAAATCCTAATATTTCCCATTGTGAGGTAGCTGCACACCAATATGCTTCTGCACTATACTCATTTCCATCAATAAACTCTTCAATAAGATAGCTAGAGGATAGTTTATAGCCTCGTTGGTTTGTTCTGAATGCGATAATTTCTTCAACTGCAATATTAACTTCCTCTAGGCTATGGCATATTGTTACTTTACTACTACCGCTGTCATCACAAGGTTTTACAACCAGCGGAAATTTCATTTCAGAAATATCAATCTTATCTTTAATATCGAAAACGCGATATTTAAAATCATCATTTGGGTCAAATAATATTTGTCGCGTTTTGTTTTTGTATCGACATAAAATAAGCGACTTCATATTTGGTGAGGGTAAACCGAGAGCATGGGATGCTGCTGCGGCATTGATTAATCGGTAGTCATCAAATGCGACAATTCCATTGGGGTTATAGTCTATTGCAGCATTGATAATTGTTGCAATGCAGTCGGTATTAAGTTCTACAACAAGGTCGGCATGCAGTAATGGGTTGTCAGCAATGGTATGGTAAAAATCATATTCCTTGGTAAATAGTACCGCTCTATAACCATTTTCTTGCGCTATTTTTATTGCACGAACACCTGTGCCGGAGATATTACATTCTAGAAAAATTATCGTTTTCATTACGCTTCCTGTTATATAAGTAATACTCTATGGAGAATAAAATAAGTAATATTGAAAATGTTATTAATGGTATGGTTATATGTAATTGTTCAGGGGTTGATATTATTCCTATATAGGCGCCGAGAGATTCGGCTAGTCCCCAACAGAAGATACAAATAGATAATGATATTTTTTTATTTCGAAACGGGCATTTTTCGATAGCCAAGCTGTTGTTATAAGGGCTCCAAATTAGCTCGCTTAATGTGAATAGAATAATTAATAAATACATGCTCATAGTAGATTTGAAATCAAAAAATAGAAGTAGAGTAGAGATTAATGCTAAACTGAGTTTATACATCGTTTCTTGTACGCTTGATTTCTTTTTAGCTAAATAATGGGTTACTTTTACTTGTAAAAAAATAATAATAGCAGCATTTAATGCAAATAAATGAGAAACTGAAATATAATGAATGTTTTCAGCGTAATTTGACTCAAAATGATAAGCTAAGTTTCTAAAAATTAGGCCTAACATAAAAAATGGAATTGAGCTATAACCTACAAATAAGTACCATGCTTTTAGTGTTGAAGAAGGTGTTGTATTATTTTTATCATCTTTTTTTGATATTTCCCCTTCAGTTAAGGTGAAGGCATAAATAGATGATAAAAACATTATTGCTGATGGTAATATAATAATGCCTGAATAAGATTCATTATAAGACCATTCCCCGATAATACCACCTAATGCTGATGATATATTAACAATAACATTCAATAATGAAAAATTCTTTATCCTGTCAGAGTGGTTATTATTTTCAGCCATAAATAGGCTGGCACAAACGTTTGCTATAGAAAATCCTGCGCCAATCGCAGCTGAAACGAATATGAGAAAAATATAACTAGATATGAAATAAATGCTTAAAATAGAAACAGAAGCAAGAAAGTAGGTTGTTATTAATGTTTTTTTATACCCTAGTAATTTTATTATATAGGGGGTGAATAATGAACACGCTCGGCTAATAAATAAAAATATAAATATAATGATTGCAGTCTTATCTTCTGGAATGTTTTTATAGTTCAAAAGATATAAAGAAAAAAAAAGGCAAAAAACTGTAGAATGATATGCCCGATAGAAATCGGGATGTGATTATTTTATATATCATGAAAACTCTTTATATTTTTTAACGATTGAATTATAGATTTTATCTAATTGAGCTATCATGTTTTTATTTACATTAGAACTTGTGACAAATCTAACCATATTTGATGTCCATGCAGTACTTAACACGTCATAATTTTTTAAAATATCCACGAGATTTTCGGCATTATTTGTCTTTAACATGACAATATTAGTTTCAACAGGATAGGCCAATTGGAAATATTTGGATGTTATTGAGGCTAAATACTTTGCATTGTCATGGTCTATTTTTAAGTTAATTTCATAATCTTTTAATTTATTCAAGGCAATCGCTGCCATCAATCCCGATTGGTGTAATGCACCGCCATACCATTTTCGATATTTTTTGGCTGTAGTGATATCTTTTTTCTTTCCGACAAGAAGGGAGCCAAAGGGCGCACCTATTCCTTTTGATAAGCAGATATTAAGCATATCTATATTTTCAACATATTTTTGTGGCGATATACCTATTGATATGCATGTGTTTAATACTCTAGCCCCATCGAGAAATAAAAACATATTATTTTCATTGCATAAATGCCTTAGCTTTTTTATTTCTTCAAGTGGAAAAATTATTCCGCCATAAGTGCTAATGCTGCTTTCGATTGATATTATTTTTGGCGTTGAATATAAATTCGACCATCTAGCCTTATAATTTATAGCATCAATAACATCTTCTGCACTAAGGATACCATTTTTAGTGCGAACATTATTAATAACGAGTCCATTTAACGCTGAGGTTTGTGATGACTCAAAAAAACAAATGTGATAGCCAACTTCCGTAATAACTTCATCTCCTGGATTAGAAAGGACTTTTAACCCTATTTGGTTACTCATTGTGCCTGACGGCATAAATATAGCGTCTTCTTTATTAAAGAGATTGGCGATATGATGCTCCAGTTTTTTTACGTAATAATCTTCATTATAACAATCATCTCCAATTTGGTTGTAATTAATACTATCTAAATCTTTGTATTTTAATTTTGTTAAAGTATCACTTCTTAGGTCTATCATGATTATTTCAACCCTTTATTATTTATTATAAAATGTTTTTTTAATTATATTATGTGTAGTCATATCTCATGTTTTTAAGTTTATATAATGGCTAAGCTGAGCGACTTTATAATTGTTATTTGTGAATATCAAGAAATTTGGTGATTGAATGATTTTGAGTGTGATTTAAATCATGTTAATTTTTTAAGCTCAGCATTTTTCTATTTGTTTCTGTTTTTATTATAGTTAATATTAAATTGTTGTTTTTTAATTTCTCAGATAATAAATTATTAGTTAACTATTAATTTGCTCATCAATATCTATAATTTTATGACTATAAGTTTATAATTAATACCATTGTATTTTATAGGCCTATTATCAGGCTACTCGTCAACATACGGGAAAGGCCCTCGGCATCTTTTCAGTGCAATCAAATTGTCTTAATTAATACGTAATATCCTATTTGTAAAAGTTACTTTGTGATATCGATTGATTAGTAAAAGTAAGATGTTTTGATGGATTAACCTTGATTTTTCAAAGGGAGCTCAGCCTATATGCAACATTTTAATTAAATTAATAAATAATACTTATTGATAATATAGTTTTGGTAATAACGAGCTATATAGTCTTCTGTAAATAATTAAAATTTCTCATTTTTCAGCCGATAAACTTAAATAATGTCATTTTATCTTACCAAAAGAGGAATTTTATGCAGAAACTTCGAGATTATTCGATTCGCTCCGTCATGCTCGTGTTGTTAGGAATCTTATGTTTAATATTAGCTGGAATGAGCCTATATAGCGGCTGGGCACTTAGCCGAATTGCCGATGGTAATAATATTGACCGTCAGTTAGTCAAACAAATGGCAGTATTAAGCCAAGGAAATGATCAGTATTTTCGTTTTGTTACACGATTGACTCGTGCGATGGAAACCAAAAATGCAGGAAAAGAGCCTGACTATGCTTTAGTTAAAGAAGCGATGGTCAATATGGGCACATATTTAGCTGAAATGAAGTCAATTTCTCCCGGCCCTATGGATAAAGCAATATCGGATAGTGTTATTAATACTTGGCAAGCGCTTTTAGATGAAGGGATCACGCCTCAATTAGCGCTCTCAATGGAAAATGATAATGATAAGTATATTTCCCATTCCCATAATGTAACTCCTGTATTAAGTCGTGCTTTTGGTGCTGCGATTCAACAATTTAATCAATCTGCTGATGATGTTATCGATCATACTCGTGGCACTGTTGATAATCTTATGGATATTACTCGTGTAGTGATTGTTGTTGCTGCAATTCTTGGGGTGTTAATTTTGATCTTTACAGATCGTTTTTTGGTTAGCATGTTACAGAAGCCATTGGATACCATTCGTCAATATTTTGCTCAAATAGCACAAGGGGATTTGAGCCAAACAATTAAGCCATTTGGCCGAAATTGTGCGGGCAGATTATTTCCATTATTAGATGAAATGCAGAATAATTTACGTGAAGCTGTTATGACGATCCGCCTTGGAAGTGAAAATATTTATCGAGGTGCTACAGAGATCTCCAATGGTAATAGCGATCTTTCTTCACGCACAGAGGAGCAGGCAGCGGCTTTAGAGGAAACCGCTGCGAGTATGGAACAAATTACTGCGACTGTGCAATTAAATATGGACAGTACTTATCAAGCAAATAAATTGGCCGCGGCTGCTTTTGTGACGGCAAATCAAGGTAATTCGCTTGTTGAGTCAGTTGTGGCAACTATGGACGAAATTGCACTGAGTGGCAGAAAAATTTCCGATATCATCAGCATGATCAACGATATTAGTTTTCAAACAAATATTTTGGCGCTGAATGCATCAATTGAAGCCGCGCGAGCCGGTGTACATGGGCGTGGGTTTATGGTGGTAGCAGCGGAAGTGCGTAAGCTTGCTAGCCATAGTGCAGATGCCGCAATGGAAATTGAACAATTGATCGCAAACTCAACATCTTGCGTTGAGAAGGGGACAAATTTGGTCAATGAAATGGGCGCAACAATGGAAAATATTTTACAAGATATTGATCAGGTTTCCGTTGTGATGAAGCGAATTACTGTCGCATCTGAGGAGCAAAGTAAAGGTATTGCACAGGTGGGGGTCGCCATCACTCAGATGGATAGTGTCACTCAGCAGAATGCTTCTTTAGTTGAGCAAGTCGCGACAGCGGCAAGTTCTTTAGAGCATCAGACCAAAGATCTACAGCAATCAGTACAGAAGTTTCATTTATCAGCAGATACCGTTGCATAGCGAAATCATGCTGTCTTAGCTATTTACTGCGTCTAGACTTTGGATTTGCAATTTAACATAATTAATTGCTAGCCAAAGCCTAGCCCCTTGTTATTCAAAAATATTAATATTGGAAAACTACCGTTTTTTTAAAATACATTTTGATAGGATGTTCTTTATAGATAATAGGTTCGAATGACATAGTTTAACTTACTGGCTGTGCCTAGCAATGCAAAGTTATCACCGACTTTAGTTCCAAGGCTTCCACTTAATCGATTTCCTTCCGAGTTCCACTCAGATAAAACCGTGCTTTTTGGGTTTTTCATGCTTCTGAGGTTTGATGTGATATTAATCACCCCTCCAGCAGTTCCTGAGCTGTAAAGCACACTACCGCCACCTGGAATGATTTCGATGCGTTCAAGTTGCTCGACAGGGAAGACATCATAATTTGTTGTATAAGGATGGTTAGATAGCGTCGTAATTGGCGCGCCATCTAAGAGAACTTGTAAATTGCGTTGTGCAGTTTCAGAACCTTGACCACGAATATCGATATCGCCTTGCCCTGTGGTATCGACACTAATTCCAGGTACCGATTTAAGGACATCTGAAAAATTAGAGAGTTAGGATATTTTAGATAGGGAAGGGTTGAGGATATGGTCACAAAAAAGCACTTCCTGAAAAACAGAAAGTGCTTCTAAAAACACTGCATTAATCGACTAGGATTAATTCATGCCGTATTTTTTCAATTTCTTACGCAGTGTACCGCGGTTGATACCCATCATTAGGGCAGCACGGGTCTGGTTTCCACGGGTATATTGCATAACCATGTCCAACAAAGGCTGTTCTACCTCAGCCAATACAAGCTCATATAAATCATTAACATCTTGATTATTTAATTGAGCAAAATAGTTCTTCAGTGCTTGCTTAACTGAGTCACGTAACGGTTTTTGAGTTACTTGATCTTGTGAATTTACAGTAGCAACAGTTAGTACGTCAGAATTTACGCGTTGTTCGAACATAGTTCAGTCAGCTCTTATCTTTTATTTACGCAAAAATTTTCAAAAAATGCTTCCAACACCTCCAGCTGTTCGCTGGCATCCTCAATGGCGTTGAATGAGCGCCTAAACTGGTCATCAGGTGCATGCTCTCGTAAGTACCAAGAAACATGTTTGCGCGCTATACGGGCTCCTTTGCCTTGACCGTAAAAGTCGTGCAATTCCTGTACATGCGCTAGCATTATGCGTTGTACCTCTGCCATTGGCATCGGTGGCAATATCTCACCTGTGTCCAGATAATGTTGGATTTCCCGAAAGATCCAAGGTCTTCCCTGAGCAGCTCTGCCTACCATCAAGGCATCAGCCCCTGTGTAGTCTAAGACAGCTCTGGCTTTTAGCGGGTCAGTAATGTCGCCATTGGCAATAACCGGAATGGTAACAGTCTGCTTAACTGCCCGAATATTGTCATACTCAGCTTCACCATTAAACAAGCAGGCTTTAGTTCTGCCGTGAATGGTAATAGCTTGAATACCACAATCTTCGGCCAATTTGGCAATTTCTATACAGTTTCGTTCTTCAGGCGACCAGCCTGTGCGAATTTTAAGTGTCACAGGCACATCTACTGCTTTGACCACGGTTTCTAGAATCGATTTAACGATATCTGGATAACGCAACAGTGCAGAGCCTGCAAGCTTTCGATTCACTTTTTTAGCTGGACAGCCCATATTGATATCAATGATTTGAGCACCACTCTCAATATTAATTTGAGCCGCGGCGGCCATTTCATCGGGATCATTGCCAGCTATTTGAACGGAACGAACCCCAAGTTCATCGCGATGAACCATTCTTAGTCTAGATTTGTCTGTCTTCCACACCTGAGGATTAGAAGAAAGCATTTCTGATACTGTCATTCCAGCACCCATGTCATAACAGAGCGACCTAAAAGGCTTATCTGTGATACCTGCCATGGGGGCAGCAATAAGACAGTTTCTCAACTGATATTGTCCGATACGCATAACTAAAATGGGGGCCATACTGTGACTGCAAGGGCGCGTATATTACGCATTTTTTACAAGATTTGAAAGGACAAACTTTGAGCAAACGGTCATTTATCACTAAAATTTTTATCTTGATTTTTTCAAGAAGGTTAAATTAGCTATATTTAACAATTGATTACAGTTAATTCATCACAATTTATTAAAATTACAGTTACTCGATTCAAATCTAGTGCAGAACAGATTATCGCCAGCTATTGAGCAATATTTGAGCTATAAGATAATCTATTCTGATTTGAATTTCAAAGAAATTATTCTTTAATCAGCATAATATTTCTATTAAAAATGCTTGACACCAGTGATGCGGCACCATTCATCTTTTTCTGCTATAGGGTCAATTTCAAAATCGGCACGATAAGCGTCGGCAACACCTTCGGCTTGTGTTGCAAGCACGCCTGAAAGTCCGAGTAAACCACCCGCACATGGCAATACGCTAATCATAGGCGCGAGTTCGCGTAATGGGCCTGCAAGGATGTTAGCCACGACGACATCGGCTTGCAGCGCTTCTGGTTGGTCTTTGGCGAGATACAAAGATAAACGGTCTGATACATTATTACGCTGTGCATTATCACGGCTTGCTGTAATGGCTTGTGGATCAATGTCGATCCCGATGGCGTGGGCGGCACCTAGTTTTAGGGCTGCAATCGCGAGAATGCCAGATCCGCAGCCAAAATCGATAACAGTTTTACCTTCAAGATCAATCCCGTCTAACCATTCAAGGCATAAAGAGGTGGTTGGATGCGTTCCTGTACCAAAGGCTAAGCCTGGATCAAGCATTACATTAACTGCAGTTGGATCGGGTACTTCACGCCAACTTGGGCAGATCCATAAACGTTGACCAAAACGCATTGGATGAAAGTTATCCATCCATTCTCTTTCCCAGTCTTTATCTTCTATTTGTTCTATTTTATGGGGGAAGCCAGCAGCCAGAAGAGGGCTATTTTCTAATTGAGCAATAACTGTATTCATATCGGTTTCTGCGTCATATAAACCAATAACGTCAGTGTCTCCCCATAACCGAGTTTCCCCTGGCAGAGGTTCAAAGACAGGCACATCGTGGCTATCTTGGAAAGTGACAGAGACTGCGCCACTTTCGATAAGTTCGTCGCCTAGTGCTTCTGCTTGTTTAGCGTTTGAGTTAAGTTTTATTTGGATCCAAGGCATGTTTGTTCATTCTCTTGTTTAGTATGCTCGTCATACTTCGAGTTATAGTGTTGTTGGCTGCTCTCGGCTACTTGGGTTATACACTGGTGTATGTTCCGTTGGATTAGCTTCTTCGCCGCCTAACCACAATTTGAATTATTTAGAGCATTAAATTTTGTTTAGTATATTTGTCATACATCGATTTGTGACTTTGGTCATATACCGATCTTTTCAGAATGTATAGGTTGTTCATTTTTTGGCAATTGTACTGGATTCTTGCCAAAAAGATTACCAATGAAAAAGGCAAACAGGCTAAAAATAAGTGACGGTACAATGGCATGGAAGCCCATAATTTCGATTTTAAAACTGGCGAGTAGGGCATAGCTAACGCCACCGATAACCATGGCGCTGATGGCACCTGTTCCATTGGCCTTTTCCCAATATAGCCCTAAAACTAATGGCCAAAGAAAAACAGCTTCAAGCCCACCAAAAGCCAGCAAATTTAACCAAATGATCATTTGTGGCGGATTCCATGCTGCAACCAGTAATAACGCACCTAAAATGAGTGTGGAGAAACTCGAAATACGTGCTAATTTTTTCTCATTTTTTATTTGTTCTGGTACTGCATTGAGGTAAATATCTTTCACAATCGTGGCTGATGATTGCAATAGCTGAGCATTGATTGTCGACATGATAGCTGCCATAGGGGCTGCTAAGAAAATACCTGCTGCAAATGGCGGTAATACTTGAACCATCAGTGTTGGAATGACTTGGTCTGGTATCGTGAGGTCAGGCAAAATTGCGCGGCCTAATGCGCCAGCAAAGTGCATACCAAACATTAAAATTGCCATCACTATCGTACCTAGAATGATGCCTCGATGAACGGCTTTGCTGTCTTTATAAGAGATACAGCGCACTGCGGTGTGCGGCAGGCCAATTACCCCAAAGCAAACCAAAATCCAAAATGAGGCAAGGAATGGTCCACTGAGTATGTCATCAGCTCCTTGTGGAGTGACAAGTTTAGGGTCAATAGCTTGAATTTTATCGATAGCGGCTGGAAGTCCGCCTGCATGATAGATAACGGCAACAAGCAAAATAACCGTACCTAATAGCATCACAACACCTTGTAAGGCATCATTTAAGACGCTGGCACGGAAGCCACCGATAGAAGTATACAGTGCGATAGAAACCCCAAAAATCAATAAGCCGTAGGTATAGGGGATCCCTGCTGCGGTTTCTAATAATCGCGCGCCACCGATAAACTGAACCGTCATGGCACCAAAAAACGCGATTAACAAGCTGATACTGGCAAACCAAACGATAAAGCGACTCTGATAGCGGGCGTAAAGCATATCGTTAAGAGTAACGGCATTGTATCGACGCGCTAAAATAGCAAATTTCTTCCCAAGTACACCGAGGGACAGCCAAATAGCGGGTAATTGGATCATCGCGAGTAAAACCCAGCCTAGACCATATTTATACGCTGCGCCGGGGCCACCGATAAAGGAGCTTGCACTGATATAGGTTGCCGTGATCGTCATGGCGAGCACAAAACCACCCATAGAACGATTACCTAAGAAGTATTCGTTGAGAAACTCCCCTTTGGTACGCTTTCTATAAGCGTAAACAGACAGTAGAAATACAAGTGCAAGGTAGCCGATTAATGGCAGGAGAACTTCAGTCTGCATCATTCTCCTCCAGAGAAATGTCTTTAAAAATGAGTTTTACCATCATGATGCATAAGAGAATAAAAATGATAGGTAGAATCAGGCATGACCATTCGAACCACAACGGGAGTCCTGTGACGCCAATATTATTGCCTGGTAGATAGGCGCAGATGAGCCAGCCTATGAGATAGGCAATGGTAAGATAGAGCGCCCAGCGAGCTTCCTTGTTTGACTGAAGAAAACGTTTATCCATACGTTTTTCCTCCTCATTTCTAAAAAAATAATCAGGGATTGTACGATAATCTGGCGTGAGAGTGTAAAAAATCCTAAATATTCGCGAAGATCAAGACGATCTTTAATGAGGTTGAGGAATAAAACGGCAATAACGACTTATTTTATTTCGAGTACTTTTAAAATTAGTATGAGCGACATTGTCGCAATGCTGGTGGAAGCTAAGACAAGAAATAAGCTATTGTCTATTTTTAAACCAATATTGTGATAGTTTGGGTTTAAGTGTCTTTTTAGTGATATTAAAACAAAAAGTACTGCGCCTAGTACGGCTCCAGATAGCATCAACCATGAAGCCTCGATCAATCCTATACGTAAAAATAACAATATATTCAGTGCGAGTAGAAGCAAGGTACGGCTCCATGCCTGCTGTGTTCGTTCTGATTGCAGTCCAGAATCTCGCATAATGATCTCTATAGTAAAATGTATAAAACAGAAATAATGGCAGAGATAACAATGAACATAGCCACCAATATTAAAAAAGAGGTGTACTGCAATGGCTTGTCTTGACGCATAGCGATTTCGTTTTGCTTCCATCTACAGAGCGCCATGACAGCGGTTATCCCTCCGGCAAAGGCGAGTAAAAGCGTCAATGTAAATTTTACCCATCCTAACGATATATCGTGCAGCAACTGTTCTATCGCGATTGCTCCCGCTAAAAATGCAAGCGCAGTACGGATCCAGGCTAAAAAGGTTCTCTCATTAGCTAATGAAAATCGGTAATCCGGTGTTTTTCCAATATTTTTCCAGTTCTTTTTTTCTATATTCATATGGGGTCCGTAGTTTTTGGCTCATCTCTTGAAATTAATATTGAGAAGGAAATCACAAAACAATGACGACAGTGTGGGCTTTATTGGTCTGATGATATATTAATCTAAATGTTATAACAATATAACAATCGATCTTACTTAAACATGCCGCAAGAGAGGCTCTATGGATCTCGATACAATATCAAAAAAAATTATTCAGTTATCAGGCGGTTCTGAAAACTTCGTCCATGTCACTAACTGTATGACTCGCGTTAGAATGACATTAAAAGATGAAAGTCAGGCTGACGTTGCTGGCTTAAAAGCATTGCCCGGGGTACTCGGTGTTATTAGTGATGAAACATTACAAGTCATTGTAGGACCAGGAAAATGTAATAATATTGCTGATGCTATTAATCAGCAATTAGCAAAGGGTGAACAACTTGAATCAGAAACACTTAGCTCAGATAGTGAAAATGGGGTCATTCAAAAAGCTGAAATTGCTCGAAATAAAGCGAAGAAAAAAACGCCAGTAAAAGCTATTTTGCGTGTGATTGCGAATATATTCATTCCGCTATTGCCCGGTTTAATTGCAGCCGGAACATTAATGGGTATCAATAATATTATTGTGAACTCTGCTAGTGCGGAGGCGCTAAGTCAGGGGATACAGGCAACGGCTAATTTATCAGCGGCTCAAGTTATTTTGCAACAAAAAGGCTTGCTGGAAATTAGTACAATAATGGGCATTATCGCGAGTGGCTTATTTAGTTTGCTGGCGGTATTCACGGGTATTTTTGCAGCGAAAGAGTTTAAAGGAACCGAAATCCTTGGTGGGATTATCGGCGCTATAACTATCGCACCTCAAGTTGCAGTCATTGGATTAACGCCGGGGCAGGGTGGCTTGATCGGGGTTATTTTTGCTGTGTGGATATGTTGTTGGCTAGAACGTCGATTACGTCGATTTATTCCAAGTATGATAGATGTTATTGCGACACCTACAATAACTATTATTATTATGACGGGATTATTGCTTTTTGGCATCATGCCTGTTGCAGGTATTGTGTCCAATGTCATTTTAGGATCGTTATCAGGAGTACTGGAACATGGCGGCTTAGCGGCCGGTTTCTTACTTTCATCATTATTCCCTTTCCTGATTTCATTGGGGTTACATCAAGGGTTAATCCCAATTCATCTCGAGCTAATTCAAGCTACAGGTCATTCTCAGTTATTTGCCATTCAGATCATGAGTAATTCAGGCATGGTTGGAGCGGCTATAGCGGTACTTTTATTAACCAAAGACCCCGTGATGAAACGTGTCGCAAAAGGTGCAATACCGACCAGTATTTTAGCCGTCGGAGAGCCAACTATTTTTGGTGTCAATATCCCTGCTGGGTTTGCCTTTATTACAGGATCAATTGGCGCAGGTTTTGGTGGAATGATGATAGTGCTACTCGATGTCACGGCTAATGGAGTCGGTGCAGCTGGTCTCTCCGCTTTGCCGTTGATTGCTGATGGCAAATATCTTGAATATATCCTGAGTTGGTTGGTTGGGTGCAGTATTGCGTTTTTGCTCACTTACTTTGTTGGGCGCATCAGAAAGTATGAATAAGAAAAGGAATTGATGATGAAAGCTGTGATGTTAATGTTTGACTCGTTGAATAAACATATGTTGTCTGCCTATGGTTGCCAGTCAACGATAACACCTAATTTTGAGCGGTTAAGAAAGCGCTCTCTTAAATTTGATAATTTCTATGTGGGTAGTATGCCATGCATGCCTGCGAGAAGAGAATTACATACAGGGCGATATAATTTCCTACATCGTAGTTGGGGACCTATTGAACCGTTTGATGAATCAATGCCTGAAATTTTAAAAAAACAAGGTATTCATACACATTTAGTCACCGACCATAAGCATTATTGGCGAGATGGTGGGGCAACTTATCACTCACGTTTTTCAACCTATGAATTTATTCGTGGGCAGGAAGGCGATAATTGGAAGGGGGTAGTCAATAAACCTATTGTTCATTATGAATCTGGTGAGACTGAAGAAAATAAGCAACGCAAAATAGCGAGCCGTACACAGCACTTGATTAATCAGCAATATATGCAAGATGAAAAAGATCATCCGTTAGTGAAAACGATTAATCATGGTATTGAATTTATAGAAACAAATCAGGATGCTGATAATTGGTTTTTACAACTTGAATGTTTTGATCCACATGAGCCGTTTTATGTGCCTGAAAAATATTTGCAAATGTATGGATTATCAAATCAAGATTTTGACGGATGGCCTCCTTATTACTTAGTGACCGAAGATGAATCACGACAGAAAGTGATCCGCGGCTTTTATCAAGCACTTGTCACTATGGTAGATGAGTATGTCGGCCAAGTATTAGATGTCTTTGATAAATATAATCTTTGGCAAGATACCATGTTGATTGTTAATACGGATCATGGCTTTTTGCTTGGTGAACATGAGTGGTGGGGGAAAAATATTATGCCCCTTTATAATGAAATCGCGAATACGCCATTTTTTATATACCATCCAGAAATTACTTCGGTGAATGAGTCTAGGAAAATGTTAGCTCAATCCATTGATATTCCAGCGACATTATTAGATTATTTTAATGCACCAATACCGCCAAACATGCAGGGTAAAAGTTTAATCTCAGGACTAGAAAATGACTCTCCGATTCGTGAATATGCTCTATTTGGCTATCATGGTTGCCAAATTAATATCACTGATGGTGAGTTTGTATATATGCGTTCGCCAGTTGTACAGGGGACGGAAGGCCTCAATGATTACACATTGATGCCGACGCGCATTAATCGACGCTTTACGCCAAAAGAGCTACAAGGAACTCAATTACATGAAGGGTTTGATTTCACACAAGGCTGCGCAGTGCTTAAAATTCCCGCAACGAGTGTGATGACAACTGATTCCGATCGCTTTGGTCACCGTTTATATAACGTGAAACTTGATCCTCAGCAGATATCACCGATTGTAGAATTTGAAACCGAATGTCGCTTATTAGAGAACATTCGTTTGATGATGATAGCGAATGATGCGCCATTAGAGTTATTTGCACGATATGGGTTATCTAAGAACGATGCGGTTAGCATGGAACAAATAGCGCTTGAACACCAATATATTGGCGCAGCAGCAACAGCGCTTGATAGCTATGAGTTAGCGCAAGATGTGAAGTATGGGGTGATATCCTTATTACAATATATCGACACCCGAAAACTGGGGGACATTAGAGAGAAGCTACTAAATCAATTAAATAAGTCTCTGAGCCAAGAGCAGTTAATTGCTTTCATTATTGATAATTTCCCTACAGAAAACCATAATGAGCTAATGTACCGGGTAGCTCTGGAAATGAGATTGAAATAATAATGAGCTATTACCCGGTTGGCTTAAACTGGGTAATAGCGATTATGGTTATATGAAAAAACAATTGGATCACAGTGCGCATTCGAAACCTTTATATGCACAAGTTTATGATATTTTAGTCGATAAACTGAACAAGGGTGAATATCGTAAAAATGATACCTTTCCAACAGAGGCTGAATTTCAGGAAATGTTTGGTATTAGTCGGATCACGGCGCGAAGAGCCCTTTCTGAGCTAGAAAAAGAGGGTTATGTCAAACGTTCTCGTGGGGTAGGTACGTTAGTTATTCGTAATTCGAAAAAGGCTTATGCGACTATTCATACTCAAATTTTGGGTGCGCCAACACTTCGAGTTAAACGTAAAATTATTTCGATAATCAAAATAGCACCAAATGCTGAAATTTGCGAAATAATGAATTTAGCTCAAGGTACAGAGCTGATCCGTGTTGAACGAATTATTGCCAAAGGTAAATTAAATATTCAGTACAATTGCTTCTACTTTTCACCTTGTATTGAAAGCGTCACTGAACATGACTTAGAAGAATCCATTTATTTATTCTTAGAGTCTCAAGGGCTGAACTCAAATCATTATACTGAGAAATTATCTGCAGTTATTCCGACAAAGCAGGAAATGAAGTTGCTTAATATCGATGAAAAAACACCAGTATTTTCGCGTCGCCGCATCGATTATAACAAAGCTAATGAAGCTATTTTGTATATGGAAGGTAGTTATCTTAGTGATTATTATGAATATAAAGTAAATGGAAGCTAGCATTCAGCTATATTTCATCACTTAAGAAGGTCATTATGAAAAAAGCGTTTCACATTATGGCAAAGCCAACTAGCTATCAATGTAATTTAAAATGTGATTACTGCTTTTATCTTGAAAAAGAGCATCAACAGGGATTCGGGAATCAAAAACTAAAATGCATGGACGATAATGTATTACGTGAATATATACGTCAATATATTGCATTATCCCCGGCGAATGAAATTGATTTTACTTGGCAAGGGGGAGAGCCAACCATGGCGGGGTTGGACTTCTTTAAGCGAGTTATTCATTATCAAAAACGTTATAGCAATGGTAAACAGATTTATAATAGCCTGCAAACTAATGGGGTTTTATTGAATTCTGAATGGGCTGCGTTTTTAAAAGAACACCAATTTTTAGTGGGGATTTCACTCGATGGCCCCGATTGGCTTCATGATATTTATCGTAAATCAAATTCTGGTAATTCAGTATTTAATAAAGTTATTAATGCGATTAATTTATTAAAAGAGCATCAAATTGATTTTAATATTTTAACGGTTATTAATAATGAAACAGCAAAATACCCGGAAGAAATTTATCGGTTTATTACTGAAGTTTTACATGTTAATCATGTTCAATTTATCCCAGTTGTTGAGCATGAAATGCAAAACATGCCAGTACAACACTTAAGCTACCCACAAGAAGCGGGAAGTAAACAATTAACGCCATGGTCAATTACCGGTAAGCAGTACGGTGACTTTATTAAAAAAGTGTTTGATCTATGGGTTAAAAAAGATGTCGGTAAAGTTTTTGTGCAGTTATTTGATAATTCACTTGCCGCGTGGTCTGGGGATATGCCTAGTTTTTGTGTGATGCAGCCTTCCTGTGGTTATGGATTAGTTGCAGAACAAAATGGGGATATTTATAGTTGCGACCATTTTGTTTATCCCGAATTTAAATTAGGTAATTTATTAACTAAGCCACTTAATAAATTAGTTTATAGTAAACAGCAGCAGCGTTTTGGGCAGCAAAAATTAAATCTTTCTACCGCATGTCAGCAGTGTGAGTTTAAATTTGCTTGTCATGGTGGTTGTCCGAAACATCGAACATTAAAAGTAGAAAATAAATGGCATAATCATTTATGTGAGGGGTATAAGGCTATTTTCTCTCATATTGATCCTTATATGCGATTTATGGCGAATGAACTGAAATATTATCGATCACCTACATCCATAATGGACAATTTGCATTTATTTCATCAATCCCATGTAGTCACTAATAATATTCCTATCAGACAGGTAAATTAGTTTTCTCTGTCGAATCTGATAAAAGACAGCTAGTCATAACTTCTTAATAAGAGATAAAAAAATACCGGAAAGTAGAACTTTCCGGTATCGATTGACGATGACTAAAATATCAGAGATTCAGTAAATTAATCCTGAATACCCAGCTTTTTCTCCAAATAGTGGATGTTAGTACCACCTTTTTGGAAATTCTCATCATTCATGATCATTTGGTGCAGTTCAATATTGGTCTTAATGCCATCGATGATTAGTTCATTTAGCGCATTTTTCATTCGAGAAATGGCAATTTCACGGGTCTCACCGAAAGTAATAAGTTTACCAATCATTGAGTCATAATACGGAGGTACGGTGTAGCCTGCGTAAATATGTGACTCCCAACGCACACCAAAACCACCTGGAGAGTGGAAACGTGTGATTGTACCTGGACTAGGCAGGAAGGTATGCGGGTCTTCTGCGTTGATACGACACTCAACAGCATGACCGTGCACAACAATTTCTTCTTGCTTCACAGATAAAGGCATACCTGAAGCAATACGCAACTGTTCTTTAATCAAGTCAATACCGGTGATCATTTCTGTCACTGGATGTTCAACTTGAATACGGGTATTCATTTCAATGAAATAAAATTCACCATTTTCGAACAGGAATTCAAACGTACCTGCACCACGATAGCCGATTTCGATACAAGCGTTAGCACAACGTTCACCGATATTGCGGCGAATTTCAGGAGTAATGCCCGGTGCTGGTGCTTCTTCAACGACTTTTTGGTGACGACGTTGCATTGAACAGTCACGTTCTGCTAAATAAATAGCATGTCCTTGACCATCAGCCATCACTTGGATTTCAATATGACGTGGATTTTCAAGGTATTTCTCCATGTAAACCATGTCATTATTGAATGCGGCTTTTGCTTCTGCACGAGTCAGATTTATTGATGATTCCAAATCTTTCTCATTACGAACAACACGCATACCGCGACCACCACCACCGCCAGACGCTTTAATGATTACTGGGTAACCAATGCGTTTGCCAATAGCTTTATTTTTTTCAGTGTCATTGCCAAGAGGGCCATCAGAGCCCGGTACGCATGGAACACCTGCAATTTTCATCGCTTTAATCGCTGAGACTTTATCACCCATTAGGCGGATGGTTTCAGCTTTTGGTCCGATAAAAATAAATCCGGATTGTTCAACTTGTTCTGCAAAATCAGCATTTTCAGACAGGAAACCATATCCTGGGTGAATAGCTTGCGCACCTGAAATTTCAGCCGCAGAAATAATTGCAGGAATATTCAGGTAGCTTTTTGCTGATGCTGCTGGGCCAATACAAATGGTTTCATCTGCCAGCAACACGTGTTTTAGATCTCTATCTGCCGTGGAGTGAACCGCCACAGTCTTAATGCCTAGTTCTTTACAGGCACGTAGAATGCGCAGTGCAATCTCTCCACGGTTAGCGATAACAATTTTTTCCAGCATGGAAACGCCTCGTTACTCGATAACAACCAATGGCTCGTCAAATTCTACTGCATCACCGTTTTGCAACAGAATGGCTTTAACAACGCCGGCTTTATCTGCTTCAATTTGGTTCATCATCTTCATCGCTTCAACGATACAAAGAGGATCACCTACGCTAACTGTTTGACCAACTTCAACAAAAGATTTTGCTTCTGGGCTTGGTGCGCGGTAGAAGGTTCCAACCATTGGGGAACGAACTTGGTGACCAGAAACAACAGCAGGTGCTACTGAAGCGGCTTCTTGAACAACAGCAACTGCGTTAGCAAGTGCAGGTTGTGGCGCAGCAGGAGCGGAATAAAATTGTTGAGGTGCCGGCATCATTTGAGACGCTGGTGCTAAGCGGCTGATACGTACTGACTCTTCACCTTCAGAAATTTCCAGTTCAGAAATGCCAGACTCTTCGACTAGTTCGATCAGCTTTTTAATTTTACGAATATCCATGGATATGATTCCGTACTCTTATATTTTAATTGAATTAATTAGATGCAGACGGTTAACCGCTGCCTGTAAAGCAAAACTGTAACCATCAGCACCAAGACCACAAATTACACCGACAGCTTGGTCGGATAAATAAGAATGTTGGCGAAATGGTTCTCTTGCATGCACATTAGATAGGTGGATCTCGATAAACGGGAGTGCCACTGCCAGTAATGCATCACGTAAGGCAACGCTAGTATGCGTGAATGCCGCTGGATTAATTAGAATAAAATCAGTATTACCTCGTGCAGCATGAATTGTATCAATCAGTTCATGTTCTGCATTTGATTGAAAATGACTTAATTTTACACCTAACTTTTCAGCTTCTAGTGTTAGCTTGGACACAATACCTGTAAGCGTTTGAGTACCGTACTTATCAGGTTCCCTCGTTCCTAGCAGGTTTAGGTTTGGTCCATTAAGAAGCAAAATGTGAATATCTTCTGTCATTGTGCTGCTAACTCCGACGATACGCCAATAGTCCGACAACATAACCTGATGTAGGCGGTTTGTCATCTCTTATCATGAAAATAAATAGATTTTTGGCTGACAAAGAACGCATTATAATTATTTCGTAGCATATAGCAGCAAAATACTGGTCTTATCAGAGAAATTACCCGAAATTATTTTATAAATTGTGCGGTAATCCATACTTTTACTTAATGATGCAAAATAAATATGGAACCGCACAAATCGCGTTATTCAGCGCGAAGATTAACAAGGGTACGCCCTGTTACCTGATTATTTAAGAGTTTTTTTGCATATTCTACTGATTGTTCTAATGTAATTTCAGAACTGATTTGTTCGTAGAATGATTCAGGCAGTAGCTGTGCCAAGCGCTCCCATACTTTTGAACGCTTCGCCGCTGGGTAATACACTGAATCGACACCTTGTAAGCGCACATTGCGTAAAATAAATGGCATCACTGTGGTGGGTAAGGTAAATCCACCTGCTAAACCGCAAGCTGCAACGGCGCCATTATAGCTAATTTGTGCTAGTAAATTGGCAAGAAGATCGCCACCAACTGTATCAATGGCACCCGCCCAAAGCTGTTTTCCTAAAGGCTTTGCCGGATGAGTATAGTCGCTGCGAGGTAAGATTTTTTTAGCGCCGATACTGCGTAAGTAATCGCTATTTTCTTCACGACCAGAAATCGCCACCACATCATAGCCAAGAGCGGTTAATAGTTGAATAGCAACGCTGCCGACTCCACCACTTGCCCCACTTACGACAACTTCGCCTTTATCGGGTGTAATGCCTGCCTCTTCTAATGCATTAACACAAAGCATTGCCGTGAAACCAGCGGTACCAATAACCATTGCTTTTCGCAAGGAAAGTGTTTCAGGTAAAGGGGTTAAATAATCGGCTGGGACTCTTGCTTGGGTTGCAAGGCCACCCCAATGAGTTTCACCTACTCCCCATCCGGTCAGTAAGACATGCTGACCCACGTGAAATCGAGGATCTTCACTGTGATGGATGACGCCGGAAAAATCGATACCAGGTACCATTGGATAATTGCGGACGACGCCAGCTTTGCCATTGATAGCAAGGGCATCTTTGTAGTTAAGTGTTGACCAGTGAATATCAACGATGACGTCACCTGATGGTAGTTTATCTGTCGATAATGCTAAAATTTCAGGGACAATTTTTTCCGCTTGTTGCTGGAGAACGAGGGCTTTCATTGTTCACTCCTAATAAGTGATTAACTATGTATTCGATTAACTTATCATATCAAAATTGCTTTTATTGGTATCAGTACGGTATTTAGGCGCTAGTTTATGTAATTAATTTGTAAAAATGCATTTTTTTTCTGGCATAAATAGGCATTTATCATGCAGAATATCGCACTGTGACGAATTCATTTTGCATACTGATATAAATATGGATTATTTCTAGTTGATAATATAGAGCGAACCATCGTTGGGTACAGCTGTTTCATTATAAAATGAGCCAGTACGTAGCAATAATTAAAATATCTTATTATTATTTGAACTTGTAGATAGAATAACTTGTCACATTGATTGAATGAAAAAGGATGGAGCATATAACAGCTAAAAAAGGGTTGTTTAATTCAAAATATGCGTAATTTTACGCAATGATGAGTATGGCTTGAATTAATAACTATTTTTGAAGTTTTTATCTGCTTCGTTTGGAAAAGAAGCATGTACAGTTAAAGTGTGTAACCCACAGATGAATTAACCATATTTAGAGAAACACCTCATTAACGCCTTGAGGCTGCTTCGAGTGGTTGGTAGAGTAGACGGGTTTATATTCGTCCCCAGCTTGCAGGATAACCCTTTCGTTATGTTTAAAAAATTTCGTGGCATGTTTTCTAATGATTTGTCGATTGACTTGGGTACAGCCAACACCCTCATCTATGTCAAAGGACAAGGCGTAAAATTAAATGAACCCTCTGTTGTTGCTATTCGTCAAGATCGCTCAGGCTCGTCAAAAAGCGTGGCTGCGGTTGGTGGTGAAGCTAAACAGATGCTGGGACGTACACCGGGTAATATTTCAGCAATCAGACCGATGAAAGATGGGGTTATCGCTGACTTTTATCTGACAGAAAAAATGTTACAGCATTTCATCAAGCAAGTGCACAGTAATAGTTTTCTGCGTCCAAGCCCTCGCGTACTGGTCTGCGTACCGGTCGGCGCGACGCAAGTTGAACGTAAAGCTATTCGTGAATCTGCATTAAGTGCAGGTGCTCGTGAAGTCTTCTTAATTGAAGAGCCAATGGCTGCCGCTATTGGGGCTGGCTTACCTGTTTCAGAAGCAACAGGTTCAATGGTTGTGGATATCGGTGGTGGTACTACTGAAGTAGCTGTTATTTCACTAAATGGTGTCGTGTACTCCTCTTCAGTGCGTATTGGTGGTGACCGTTTTGACGAAGCTATTATCAATTACGTCCGTCGTAACTACGGTTCTTTGATTGGTGAAGCGACGGCTGAGCGGATCAAACACGGTATCGGTTCTGCATTTCCGACAGATGAAGTTCTCGAAATTGAAGTTCGTGGTCGTAACCTAGCGGAAGGGGTTCCACGCGGCTTTAAAATGAATTCAAATGAAATTCTAGAAGCGTTGCAAGAACCACTAACTGGTATTGTTAGTGCCGTAATGTTAGCGCTAGAACAGTGTCCACCTGAATTAGCGTCTGATATCTCAGAACGCGGAATGGTATTAACAGGTGGTGGTGCACTGCTTCGTAACTTAGATCGTTTATTAATGGAAGAGACGGGCATCCCAGTAATCGTTGCAGAAGATCCTCTGACTTGTGTCGCCCGTGGTGGTGGTAAAGCGTTAGAGATGATTGATATGCACGGTGGTGACCTGTTTAGCGAAGACTAAATAACGCCATAGGCCGGCTGGGGAAAATTGCTCCAGCCGCTGCTTTGACTTTTTTGATTCTCTGACATTAGCGAAACTCTGCCACTCATGAAGCCAATTTTTAGGCGAGGCCCATCCCTACAGTTACGCATCTTTTTTGCAGTCATAATTGCATTAGTGCTGGTGGTGATTGACCATCGTTTTGAGCCTTTCAATAAAATCCGTAACTATTTAGACACGGCAGTCAGCCCGTTCTATTTTTTAGCGAACGGACCGCGCCAATTTCTTGATAATGTTTCTGAGAGCTTTTCTTCACGTTCACAACTTCAATTTGAAAATAAAGCGTTGAGTCAGGAACTATTACTCAAAAAAGCGGATAACCTGCTTCTCGAACAATTAAAACAAGAAAATTCCCGTTTGAGAGAGTTGTTAGGTTCGCCACTTCGTCAAGATGAGCACATGATGGTGACCCAAGTCATTTCAGGTGCCAATACACCTTATCGTGACCAAGTTGTCATTGATAAAGGCAGTAATGAAGGCGTGTATGAAGGGCAGCCCGTAATTAGTGATAAAGGCGTTGTTGGCCAAGTCGTTGGTGTGAGCTATTTTAATAGCCGGGTTTTATTGATTTGCGATACGGCTCATGCGTTACCCGTGCAAGTTTTACGCAATGATGTTCGTGTGATTGCTGCGGGTTCTGGATGTGCAGATGACCTTTTATTGGAGCCATTACCTGAAAATACGGATATTCGTGTGGGCGATGTGCTTGTGACTTCCGGTCTTGGTGGTCGTTTTCCTGAAGGTTATCCTGTTGCTGTTGTGTCAGCGGTAAAGCATGATACTCAACGGGCTTATACAATAATCAGTGCAAGGCCAAGTGCAGAGCTTCAACGACTACGTTATTTATTATTATTATGGGGTAATGGGAGTGAACCTGCGGTTCCAATGCCACCGTCTGAAGTTTATCGTGCGGCAAATGAGCGTTTGATGAAAGTTCTTCCTCAAGTGCTGCCTAATCCGAGCGAAATACAAGGGCCACCATTGCCACCATCGCCGGAACCACAGCCATAATAAGGGTAAACAATATGGTTATGGGTAGGAGAATTAACTAAATGGATGAATACCGTGGCAATGGTCGTGGCATTATTTGGTTATCTTTTTTTATTGCATTGATCCTGCAAGTGATGCCTTGGCCTGAACAATTAGCTTTCTATCGTCCCACATGGCTATTATTAATCCTGATTTATTGGGTGATGGCGTTACCTCATCGTGTTAGCGTCGGAACAAGCTTTGTTTTAGGTGTGATTGTCGATTCTATTCAAGGCTCGGCATTAGGGGTTCATGGCCTTTCATTTAGCATTATTTGCTACCTCGTCTCGTATAAGCATCAATTATTAAGAAATATGGCACTTTGGCAGCAAGCCTTAGTCATCGCCTTTCTTACCGTAATTCAAGATTTATCAGTCTTTTGGGCTGAATTTCTATCTTCACAGGTATTATTCCATCCACAAGTATTCTGGAATAGTCCAGTGAATGGTATTCTGTGGCCATGGTTATTTTTGTTATTACGAAAAATTCGTCGTCAGTTCTCAGTGTGTTAAGACTTTAGCTGTCGGCAAGCATTGGAAATATTGCTTATGAGTCTGATTTATTTGGCATCAGGTTCACCGAGAAGACGGGAACTGGTGCAATTACTTGACTACCATTTTGAAATTTTACGTCCTGAAGTGGAAGAAAAATGGCAGCAAGGAGAACAACCGCAAGAATATGTACAACGTTTAGCAAGAGAAAAATCGTTGGCAGGTGTCGCGATTGCACCACAAGATAGACCCGTTTTAGGTGCTGATACAATTGTTGTCCTAAACGGAGAAATATTAGAAAAGCCGCGTGATGCCGCACATGCCGAAGAAATACTGCGTACATTATCCGGACATACACATCAGGTGATGACGGCGATTGCATTATCGGACAGTCGTTTGACGTTAAATTCACTGATTGTGACAGATGTGACATTCCGCGAGTTATCTTTGTCAGAAATACATGATTATATCCAATCAGGCGAACCAATGGATAAAGCCGGCGCTTATGGTATACAAGGCATTGGTGGGCGTTTTATTCGTCGCATTAATGGTAGCTACCATGCTGTTGTTGGTTTACCGTTGGTCGAAACAGATGAATTAATACAGCAATTTTTAGCGTAAGGTTGATGGTAAGGGAAACTTATGACTGCAGAGCTATTAGTAAACATTACACCATCTGAAACGCGCGTTGCTTATATCGATGGTGGAATTTTACAAGAAATACATGTTGAGCGAGAAGCAAAAAGAGGACTAGTAGGGAATATTTACAAAGGCCGTGTGAGTCGTGTGTTGCCGGGTATGCAGGCGGCCTTTGTTGATATTGGTCTGGATAAAGCCGCTTTTTTGCACGCTTCCGACATCATGCCACATACTGAATGTATTGCGGGTGATGAGCGAAAAAACTTTCATGTCAGAGATATCGCGGAATTAGTTAAACAAGGTCAAGACCTGATTGTACAAGTGGTGAAAGACCCTCTGGGTACTAAAGGTGCGCGATTAACTACAGATATTACATTACCTTCTCGTTATTTAGTTTTTATGCCTGGGGCGTCCCATGTTGGCGTTTCTCAGCGTATTGATAGTGAGACTGAGCGGGAGCGTTTAAAGTCTTGTGTGGCTCAGTACTGTGATGAAAACGGTGGGTTTATCATTCGTACTGCGGCAGAAGGTGTCGGTGAAGAAGAAGTTAAGCAAGATGCTGCATTTTTAAAACGTTTATGGGCTAAAGTCATTGAGCGTAAAAAGCGCAATGTCACGCGGACAAAAATTTATGGCGAGCTTTCTCTCGCATATCGAATTATTCGTGATTTTGCTGGGGCATCACTCGATAGAATTCGTGTTGACTCCCGTTTGACCTATACTCAACTCCAAGAGTTTGTTGAAGAGTATGTGCCTGAAATGACGGCAAAGCTTGAGCTTTACCAAGGCAATCAACCTATTTTTGACCTTTTTGATGTTGAAAATGAAATTCAACGGGCAATGGAAAGAAAAGTTGAATTAAAATCAGGTGGTTACCTGATTATCGATCAGACAGAAGCAATGACCACCATTGATATCAATACGGGGGCTTTTGTTGGTCATCGTAATCTTGAAGAGACCATTTTTAATACTAACATTGAAGCGACTCAATCTATTGCGAGACAATTGCGCCTGAGAAATTTAGGTGGGATTATTATTATTGATTTTATCGATATGACAGATGCTGAACATCGTCGACGCGTTTTAGCTTCATTAGAGCAAGCTTTAAGCAAAGATAAAGTGAAAACAACGATCAGTCATTTTTCGCAGCTTGGTTTAGTGGAAATGACCCGTAAACGTACCAGAGAAAGTCTTGAACATGTTCTGTGTGACGATTGCCCGACTTGCCAAGGTCGAGGAACGGTAAAATCGGTTGAAACCGTGTGTTATGAAATTTTACGTGAGATAGTTAGGGTTCACCGTACTATCGATGCCGATAGATTCTTAGTTTACGCTGCCCAATCAGTTGTTGATGTACTCAAAGGTGATGAGTCACATGCTTTAGCTGAGGTTGAGATTTTCGTGGGTAAACAAGTTAAAGTTCAGACTGAACCTTTGTATAGTCAGGAACGTTTTGATGTCGTGATGATGTAGCACATTCGTGCATAGGAGAAATCGGTGAAACGACTGCCACGCGTTGTATTAGTAACGACAGCTGTTGTATTGTTGCTTTGCGCGTTAGTGTTGACGGGGCTACGCTTTTTCTTACCAAACATTAATAGCTATCGGCAAGATATTGTTTCTTATATTGAAAAACGTGCAGATATTGCATTACAAATCGGTAATATTGATGGGGCTTGGCAATATTTTGGCCCTGTATTTACCTTGTCGGATGTTGCTCTTAAAAGTGAAACGACAGATGCGAGCATCAGTAAAATTACAGTTGAATTGGATATTTGGCATTCACTGTTTTCACTGCGCTGGCGTTTTCGCGATCTGACATTTTATCAACTCAATGTTGATCATAAAACGCCATTTAGTTTAGATGGGTCAACTAACGATCAATCCTTTGATGGCATTGAAGATCTGTTTTTACATCAATTTGATCACTTCGTCTTAAAAAATAGCCAATTCACTTTTCTTACCCCCTCTGAACAAAAAATGACGCTGATTTTACCTGAGCTTTCTTGGCTCAATCAAAATGAACGTCATCGTGCTCAAGGATTCGTTAGCCTTGAAACGCTTAATAAGCAGCGTAGTTACTTACAAATCAAACTCGATGTATCTGATAAAAATGGTACTTTGAGTGACGGTATTTTCTATTTACAGGCCGATAATATTGATATGCAACCTTGGTTAAGTCGTTGGTTGCGTGAAAATACCAGTTTGCGAGATGCTAATTTCAGTCTTTCTTCTTGGGTGACGATTAAAAATAGCCGTATCGATAATGGTCTTGTCCAATTACGTCAGGGCGAAGCTAATTGGGGAAGCGATGAGTTAACGCAAAACCTGCAAGTTAATGATTTATTAGTCCGAATGAAGCGTCAAGGTAATGGATGGTTATTTAATATTCCAGAGCTTGATACGTTAAAAACCAATGAATACATTTGGCCTCAAGGTAGTGTTTCTGTTCTTTATTTGCCTTCATCAAAAAAATATCAAAATAAGGACCATTGGCGAATTCGCGCTAAAAATATTGAACTTGAGCGCCTTAGTGAAGTGTTGCCTACATTTTCGTTTGTCACCCCTGACATGGTACAAGATTGGCAACACCGTCAGCCAACAGGTGTCGTCACTGAGTTCTCCCTAGATGTAACGCAGGACACTGTTGAGCATACACAAATAAGTATGGATTGGCAGGATGTTAGCTGGAAAAAATGGAAGCAATTACCTTCTGTTAATCACTTTAGTGGCGTATTGAATGGCGGAACGGACGGCGGAAATCTCTCTTTTTCATTACTCAATAGTGATGTTGATTATCAGGATGAATTTAAAGCTCCTTTTGAAATAAGCCGTGCTACAGGCCAGTTAAATTGGTTGAATAACGACAGTGAATTTAAATTATGGAGCCAGTCACTGGATGTCCAAGCTAAATCTTTGTGGGTAAATGGTGAATTTACCTATGCGCAAGCGAAAAAAGACCCTTATGCCGATCTCGCTATTCTTGCTGGAATACGCTTAGAGGATGCAGGTGATGCCTGGCGTTATTTTCCACAAAAATTAATGGGACAAGATGTTGCTGATTATCTGACAAAAGCCATTATTGCGGGTCATGTAGATAACGCAACGTTGGTATATAAAGGAGATCCAGCACATTTCCCTTATGATAATAACGATGGTCAGTTTCAGGTCTTTGTGCCACTGAGAGAGGCAACTTTTGAATATGATGATCAATGGCCCGCGCTATTAAATTTAGACCTTGACCTTGATTTTAAACGTGCAAGTCTTGCGATGCATACTGATAGCGTTAAGTTAGGCAATGCGACAGCAACAAATTTAGATGCCGTTATTCGTAATTATCATGATGAAATGTTATTTATCGATGCGGGCATCAGTGGCACGGGATCGCAAATTCAGCAGTATTTCACGCATACGCCAATGAAGCATTCGATTGGAGATACGCTAGAAGAGTTACAAATCGGTGGTGTGGTCAATGGCAATCTCGAGTTGTCTATTCCACTTTCTGAGGGCAAAGATGTTGTCGCGAAAGGGCAGGTCAATCTCAATAAAAATGATTTATACATCCAACCTATTGATAGCAAACTATCGGCATTAACGGGCAGTTTTCGATTTAATAATGGCGATTTGACGAGCGATCAAATTCAAGCGCAATGGTTTGGTCAGCCAATTTCTGTTGATTTTTCAACATTGGCGGGAAGCAAAGATTATCAAGTTGATGTTAATTTAACGGGTAATTGGGCTTTGAATAAATTGGCGATGATCCCGAATGAGATTAAACAGAAAGTTTCTGGAACCAGTGATTGGAAAAGTCATATTAAGATAACTTTACCAGATTCAATAAAAGCAAAACCGGCATTAGACATTGAGATTACCGCCGGACTGAAACAGTTAAAAAGCCAATTACCCGCACTTGATAGTGCACTTTTACAGCAGCTTGGCCAAATAAATGTACAGGCTAAGGGAACAACGGAACAGCTCGTTGTGAGCGGGGATATTGGCCAACGTCTTGGTTTTAATACTGAATGGCTGCTAAATAGCGACCCGTTAAAACTGCAAAAAGCGCATATCGCTAAGTGGAATGGCAAGACCCTTGATTTACCTAAAACAGCGATTATTTTAGTCGATTTACCTGCAATAACAGATGTGAATTGGGAAAAGTTGGGTAGCTCATTTTTGTCTTCTAATGTGGGTGGTGGTGTCGCTAAAGTTGGGTTACCTGAAATTGTACAAGTGAAGGCTCCATCCCTTTATTTAGCTGGGCAGACATGGAAAGATGTCAGTTTTTCATACAACTTGTGGACCAGTGAGCAACTGGTGAGTGTCGAAAGTGAAAATCTAAAAGGACAGTTGCAAATTTTTGAGCATCTGCCTTGGGTTTTAACGGCTGATTATCTGTATTACAACCCCTCTTCTTTTTCTGATTCGCAGAATGACCCAACACAACCTTCAGAATTTAATTTCAGCCGTTGGCCTGCGATTAATATTCATTGTCGAGATTGCTGGGTTGGCGGGCAAAAATTGGGTGAAATTAAAGCCAATTTGCAACCTCAAGGGGATGTATTGAAGTTAACGGGTGGGACACTTAACAATAGTGCTGCGCAGCTAAAACTAGATGCTTTATGGCGTGGTGGCAAGGTTAATGAAACTGAAATAGCAGGCTCTTTAACGGGAGAGGCATTTGATGAAACCGCAGCTTATCTCGGTATTTTAGTGCCGATTATTGAATCGCCTTATACTATTGAGTTTGATTTGAATTGGAAAAATGTGCCTTGGTCACCTGATTTAGCGACTTTAAATGGTAAGTTATCCGCTAATCTGGGTAAAGGCGCTATTGCGCAAATGGGCGGCGGTCGCGCGGGTCAAATTTTACGCTTAGTCAGTTTTGATGCTTTATTGCGTAAACTTCGATTAGATTTTCGCGATACTTTCAGTGATGATTTTGATTTTGATTCGATTAAAGGGAATGCTTCTATTCATAATGGTATTCTCTCATCAAAAAATTTATACCTTGATGGATTAGTGGCAGATATTGCATTAAACGGTGAAATTGATTTAGTTAAACGTCAAATTAATTTAGAGGCGGTCATTACACCTGAAATTTCTGCTACAGTAGGTGTAGCAACTGCATTTGTGATTAATCCATTTGCAGGAGCAGCCGTATTTGCGGCGTCTAAAGTGCTCGGGCCGCTATGGAGTAAAATCTCCGTTATTCGGTACCGTGTTACCGGTAGTATGGACGAGCCAAAAATTGATGAAGTATTACGTCAACTAAAGGAGACTCAAGAGTAATGAAAAATGGCAACGTTGCACTTTTGCAGTTATGTAGCGGAAATAATACTAAACACAATTTGGCGCAGATAGAACAACAGATCAAACAGCTGCCAGAATCGGTTGAATTGGTATTAACGCCTGAAAATGCACTGTTATTTGCAGATGCAGCCACTTACCGTAAAAAGGCAGAAGTGGAAGGTAAAGGCCCATTACAAGATGCGATCAGCGCGATGGCGAAACGTTATAACCTATGGATTTTAATAGGTTCGATGCCAATGATTAGCCGTGAAGATCCTGAGCGCATTACGAGCACTAGCCTATTATTTGATTCAGAAGGTAACATCAAAGCGCGTTATGATAAAATTCATATGTTTGATGTGAATCTTGAAGATGAACAAGGTACCTATAACGAATCGGTCATTTATCAACGTGGTGAACACATCACGGTTGTTGATACCCCTGTTGGGCGCTTAGGTATGACAATTTGTTATGATTTACGTTTCCCCGGCTTATTTCAAGCATTACGTGAACAAGGCGCTGAAATTATTTCTGTACCTGCTGCATTTACACGCTATACAGGGCAAGCCCATTGGGAACCTTTATTACGTGCCAGAGCGATTGAAAACCAATGCTATGTTTTAGCGCCTGCCCAAGTTGGAGTACATGGCGGTACTCGCCGTACTTGGGGGCACACCATGGCTGTTGATGGTTGGGGCAAAGTGATTAAAAAGAATGTGGATGCGGTTGCGTCCATCGTATTGAATATTAAAACCGACAGTTTGAGTGTCATGCGTGAGCAAATAAAAGTGGTGAAACATAACCGCTTTAGACCGCAACTGACATCATTAATTAAAAAAGACACGACAACTAAAGAGTAATAAATATGAGTTTAGCTTCTGTCAGCGACCATTTGCTGACCGCCAATCGTCTTGGGCAAGAAAATCTATATGACATTTTAGGCCTGCTATCTGAGCGCCATCTTGATTACGCTGATTTATTTTTTCAGTCAAGTTTCCATGAGTCGTGGGTGCTTGAAGATAGGATCATCAAAGATGGTTCTTATAACATTGACCAAGGTGTAGGTGTGAGAGCGGTTAGCGGCGAAAAAACCGGTTTTGCTTATGCCGATCAAATTTCACTGCTCGCACTAACACAGAGTGCAACAGCAGCGCGCAGTATTGTTAGTGAGCTCGGTTCGGGTAAATCGAAAGTTCTCACGAATGTTGAATATAAACAATTATATTCACAAGCTGACCCGTTAAATAGTTTATCTCGTGAGCAGAAAATTGATTTGCTGCACCGTGTTGATCAAATCGCAAGAGCAGAAGACCCTCGTGTCATTGAAGTTAATGCCAGTTTAACCGGTGTGTATGAGCAAATATTGGTCGCAGCCATTGATGGTACTTTAGCCGCTGATATTCGCCCATTAGTTCGTTTATCGGTCAGTGTATTAGTTGAGCATGATGGTAAGCGTGAACGTGGTGCGAGTGGCGGCGGTGGTCGTTATGGATATGAATACTTTTTAGAAACTCATCAAGGTCAAATTATTGCTGAGCAATATGCACGTGAAGCCGTGCGTATGGCATTAGTTAATTTATCGGCTATTGCAGCACCTGCCGGTATGATGCCTGTCGTTTTAGGTGCGGGTTGGCCAGGTGTATTGTTACATGAAGCAGTAGGGCACGGACTTGAAGGTGATTTTAATCGTCGCGGTACGTCGGTGTTCTCTGGCCAAATGGGCGAGCAGGTTGCATCATCACTTTGTACTGTTGTAGATGACGGTACTATTGTGGGGCGTCGTGGTTCATTGGCGGTCGACGATGAAGGTGTACCTGGCCAATATAACGTCCTAATAGAAAATGGTATTTTGCGTAATTATATTCAGGATAAACTGAATGCACGATTAATGGGTGTTGCACCAACAGGTAATGCACGTCGTGAATCTTATGCCCATTTACCGATGCCTCGTATGACAAATACCTATATGTTGGCGGGTTCTTCAACACCGGAAGAAATAATTGCCAGTGTCGAAAAAGGGATTTATGCACCAAACTTTGGTGGTGGTCAGGTCGATATTACGTCAGGTAAATTTGTGTTCTCAACATCTGAAGCGTATTTGATTGAAAACGGAAAAATCACCTCGCCAGTAAAAGGCGCAACCTTGATTGGCTCTGGGGTTGAAGCAATGCAGCAAATTTCCATGGTCGGTAATGATTTAGCCTTAGACCAAGGCGTTGGTGTTTGCGGTAAAGAAGGACAAAGCGTGCCTGTAGGTGTTGGTCAACCAACCTTGAAACTCGACAAATTGACAGTGGGTGGTACGGCATAGCTCCCCATACAATATCCCTAGGAGCCTACAAAAGTAGGTGACTAGGGTGAGTGAGCGTAGCTAACACGGC